>JAJDAV010000055.1 GCA_029261695.1 Nitrospinaceae bacterium
TCGGCCACACCCAACGAATGCGTTGACATAAAAATGGTGGTGCCTTCGGCACATAAATCTTGAAATAATTGTTTCACCTGTCTCGCGCCTTTTGGGTCTAAACCCACCAAAGGTTCATCGACAATCAATACTTTTGGAGTATGAATCAAAGCCCCCGAAATTATCAGCTTCTGCTTCATTCCATGTGAATAGCCCTCGATCAACTCATCCGCAAAAGTTTCCAGATCAAAAAACGCCAGAAACTTTTCGGCACGTTCATGAGCGACATCCATATCCATGGAGTAAAGCCCTGCAACCAACTCCAGATATTCCCACCCCGTCAACTTGTCATATAGGAAGGGCCGGTCTGGGATGTAACCAATAATCTTTTTTACTTTGAGGGGTTCCTGATATAGATCAATACCATCTATCGTAATAGCACCTGATGTCGGTTTTAGGAGTCCGACTAATATTTTTATCGTGGTGGTTTTTCCTGCACCATTAGGCCCAAGAAATCCAAACAATTCTCCCTTGGGAATTTCAAGGTCCAATCCATCCACTGCTAAAACGGAATCGTATTTTTTAGCCAACCCTTTGATAGAGATCATAGGGTATTTTATTGGATTTAAGATCGGATATCAAAAGAGGAATGTTCTTGCGGAGTCCCTAGCCATTCAATGCCTAGTGAGGCAACTTCTGCCGCCGGGGTTCCTTTGTGGCACCAGGAAATAAATTGCTCAAGCTTTATCTTTTGTCCCTCGGCATGGATTTCTACCGTACCGTCCGACCGATTCTTCACCCAGCCGAACAAATCAAGCTCATCAGCTTTCTCTTTGGTCCCAGCACGGAACCAGACACCTTGAACCCGGCCATGTACGGTAATATGGATCGCTTCTATCATTGCCATTTATTGACGATCAATCTTTTTTTCGGTGGGTATCGTCAAACAAATGTTGTACTTCGCGACAGACCTTGAACGTACTGCCCTCGCCAATCTTTTCTCCAAATTTTCCAAGGTCACGCATGATACGCTGAAACTCCTGCGTCTGGCCTTTGAAATTATCAATTAGAGGACGAAAGTATTGCTGTTCGTCCTCATCCAAACGATCACAAATAATGCGAAGTCGGGCTTTTAATGGTTCAAAATCTTTTTCCATATTTTCCTGGGGAAACAAGGTGAAAAAGCAATAAGAGGGCTAATTTGCGGCTGTTAATCACTGACCCTTTTTTTTGCGTTCTATCATAATTTTCTTTAGACGCAATGCAGCGGGGTTATCATCAGGAAGCCCCAGATATTTATCGCGCGTGAGGATAGCCACTTCACAATCATCGGTTGCGATCACCGATGCGGAACGTGCATCGTTTGAGATCATTGCCATCTCCCCAAAAAGATCATTTTCTTTGAGGTTTGCTAAAACTTTCTTACTGCCGTCGGGTCCCGTTACAAATACCTCCACTGTCCCCTTTTTAATGAGAAAAGCACTGGTCCCGTGGGTTCCCTGCCGGACGATGGTCTTACCTTTTCTGTACTCCTTGATAACAAACATGTCGTCTAATCAATCCCGTTAGCTATGCTCAGCTTAAACAATATAAAAAAATGGAAGCATAAATTCAATCCCCTTAAAAAAGGGGGTAATAAATCAGAGGTTTGCAGAATATTTAGCCTGTTTGAAAAACAAGAGATTAACGCTCTGCGCCCTCCTATTTTTCGGAGTTTGCGGCTCGTGTGTCTTGTGGGTAGCTAAAATAATACCGCTTCAATTGTCGCTGTGTGGTTCTAATTTTCCGATGGTTTCTCTTTGTGACATACAAATCTCGGGCTTTTTGCATATGATGAATAGCTTTGCGGCCTTCTTTCATGTGGTCGTACGCAATGCTTAAATTATAATGTATCTGTGCAGATTTTGGACTTAGATTTAATGCTTCCTGGTAAGCCTGCACCTCTTCTTCATGCCGACCGAGCTTAAGGTATGCAAGACCTAGTTCAAAATAAGAAAGAAAATCCAATGGATCCTGCTCAATTAATTTTTTTTGTAGATTTATTTCCCCCTGTGCTGCTTTGCGAAAAGTTTTAAAATCGGTTTCCCCTCCCCATGCATGAGAACCAGGCATCAGGGATAAAAAAAGAAAAACAAAAAATATCTGCCTAAAACAAGAACCTCCCTTGTTTTCAAAGCAAACATCAAACAGAATGTGTTGTTGTAAGTTTTGGCTCATCCCATCAATGTAACATTTTTCTCTAGAGGCAAGAATGAATTATAGGAATTTTGGCCGCACAAATTGGCAGGTATCAGAAATTGGATTAGGAACCTGGCAGTTGGGGGCTGACTGGGGAAATGTCGACGATGCTACTGCTGAAAAAGTTCTGGGAACCGCAGTGGATTTGGGAGTCAATTTTTTTGACACGGCAGATTGCTATGGCGAAGGTTTGTCAGAAACCAGATTGGGGAAATTTATCAAGTCATCCTCCCAAAAAGTTTTTATTTCTACCAAGTTAGGAAGATTCCCAAAACCCGGTGGGGACGAAAACTTTACAATGGAACAGTTTCGCCTTCACACTGAAGCCTCTCTCAAACGCCTTGGCGTTGATTGCCTCGATCTCACTCAGGTTCATTGCCCCCCTACAGAAATAATTAAACAGGGAGAAATTTTTGACTGGTTACGGACTTTAAAAAAGGAAGGGAAAATTAAAGAATTTGGACTCAGCATAGAGTCGATGGAAGAAGCAGAGCTATGCCTAAAACAGGAAGGAGTGGCCTCCCTTCAAATTATTTTCAATGTATTGCGGCAAAAACCCATCGATGCAATTTTTGAAATGGCATTGAAAAAAAAGGTAGCTCTAATTATAAGACTGCCGCTTGCGTCGGGACTACTCTCAGGAAATTTTAATAAAGAAACTTCGTTCGCTTCCAACGATCATCGCAACTTCAATAAAAATGGCGATCATTTTAACGTCGGTGAAACCTTTTCTGGTCTTCCTTATGAAAAAGGCCTTGAACTTGTTGAACGGTTAGATGAAATGACCCCAAATGATATTCCTTTATCCCTGACAGCTTTAAGATGGATTCTTGACTTTGAAGCTGTCTCTGTAGTGATTCCCGGATCTAAAAACCCCGAACAAGTTCAGCACAATTGCAGAGCCAGCCAACTAGAACAATTATCTCCAGCTCTACACGAAAAATTGAAACAATTTTACGAACAAGAGGTGAGTTCATCAATTCGAGGAAAATATTAATTTGGCGACATTAGTTTTTTGAACAATATATTATTCTCCTTATGAATATGTAGGTGCGTATCAAGCTCCAATAACCGTAATTCTTCATACAAAACTTCAAAAGACTGACATCCGTCTTCTGGAACTTTAAAATCTATTGTTAATTCTCTAATTTGCTTTAACAGTTCTCCCGCTCGGTCATGTTCCATCAACATAACCCGAACAGGACCTTCGGTTGCTGCCATGTTTTCCCCTAATCCTTGGGATTCAAGATTTCTAATTAAAGGGAATAGCACCCTCTCTTCTTTCATCAGATGCGGCTCCAAATCTTCCCTTAAATGTGTGTAGACTTTTTGCAAAGATTTAAGTTCTGGGTGCCGTTCTCCGTGAGCCGCCAAAACTTTTTCCAATAAATCACTGATTCTCGGAAAGACCTTTTTCAGATATTCATGATGTTTTGATTCAATGTGTAAAGTTAGTTCCCCAGGTTTGAGCGCTTCCAGATCAACATCCGAATCCTTGACAAGGCTTTGCAATTGCATCAACCTTCCTAAAACTTGCTTAGGCTCCAATCCTTTTTCCTGACAGGCTTTTTCTAGAGTACTTTCGCCACCACAGCAAAAATCAATGGATAACTCTTCAAAGGTTTCAGCGCAGAGAACATTGTCTTTTACAAACTCTCCTAAAGACGTTTGAATATCCCATTGTATTTTCATAATGCCCTCCTGTTAGACTAATTCTTAGTTTTTGCACCCCTCGTCGCAATAAAAAGATAAAAGGATGCTTTTATCTTTTTATTTAAATATAAACCTGATACAATTAATTGTCAAGCCATGGTATTTATTGGGAAGGCGAAACTTTTTGAACCCCAAACCATTGGGAGCCATCTTACCTAAGGAAGGCAGATTAACCTTAATGCAAAAGGAATTACATGCAGGAAACTACAACTTACAAAGTTAATGAAATCGAGCTTACGCCAAACCCGCGAGCAGTGAAATTTATATTGGACCAAACTGTTTTGGATTCTGGCTCTAAAACCATTGAAAATGGTGGTTATCTGGATTCAGATACCTTTGCCACTAATATGTTCAATTTAGATATTGTGGATTTGGTGTATTGCCGGGAAAATTTTATTTCCGTCACTCTTCAATCTGCCGATCTATGGGTAATATTTAAGGACAAAATCAAAAACATAATTGAGGCAGATTTAAAAAAATATGAAGAGGGCGATGATGAAGTATCCTCTTCCATTCTTGATGATTTTGACAAAGAAAAATATCCCCAACTGTCTGATGACGAGAAAGTCATAATAGTTGAAGCCGTTTTGGACACCTCTATCCGGCCCGCATTGGCCAACGATGGTGGTGGCATTGAAGTCATTGAAGTCGAGGGAACCATTGTGCGAATTCGTTATCAGGGTGCTTGTGGGGGTTGCCCCAGTTCTACCGGAGGAACTCTACGCGCAATCGAAAACCATCTTAAATCTCAACTCGACCCTGAAATAAAAGTCCACACATATTCATAAAGCCTTTAATTCTAATAATTAGTTTCAAAATTTTTCTCCTTCCCGATCCATAAATGCTCAATGCATTTCAAAAAAAATGAACTTTTTGCATTGCACCCATAGGGCATCTATCTTTCGATTAATCAAAGAATTAGAATCAATCCATTTGTTTTGCATACCCTCTAGCCCCATACAAGGGTTGCCCGACTGCCAAATCTAAGTGATAATTAGACATTCAGGGCAAAAAAATGAAAAAACAAATACTCCTCCAAATTTTAATTTTGGTCGTACTGGCGTCAGCATGGTCCAGCAACTTCAACACTGCATCGGCGATTGAAAACAAAAGCCGAGTTGTGTCCGGGTATTGGCAATCAGACAGCACCAGTTATTCATTCATATCAGTCACTCACTCCTCCCTTTCCGGCCTAGCCTCGCAAATCGGCATGGTCATCAATGCAATACAAAGTGACACAACAGCCTTTGGCACTGCGGTCACATTTACTATTTCGGCGGGATCAACTCAGAGAATATTTATTGCTCGAACCAACCATTCTTTCCTATCTTCTTCAACCGCACCAACCGCCTCTTTTATAATTGGAACCACAAATTTTAAACATGGACATATTAGGGTAGATCCTGTTGCATCCAACCCAGAAACCCCAGTAGACGCTGATACGCTCGATCGTAAAGGTTTTAGAGATGTCACCATGCTGAACTTTTGGGGAGCTATTGTTATTGAATCGACCACAACGGGGTTTTCCATGGAGTTTATAGGAGACATGCAGGATAGTGCCGCAACAACGACTATGGACAATTCTGTTACTGTTAGCGGGGTAAACTAGGTTATGAATACTCACAAAATAAACACAGAGAAATTTAATCAAAATTTTTATGTGAAGTTTTTATTTTTTCTTTTATTGATCCCAAATATTGCATATTCCCAGGTAGTCGTCCCCGAGACCAATTTAAAATCGCGAGTGGTTATATCTCCCTATGCGCAAGCCGTTCCAAATGACAGCTACACCTTTATTTCTGTGAGTCATCCTTCTCTCGACTCTGCACTTACTCAAATTGGCGTTGGCTTGGAGGTTCTTAATATGGGAACTGTCCCAAATAATGCTGCAGGTCGAGCAACTATTTTTACTGTTGATGCAGGAGAAACTCACCGAGTTTTTGTGGTCAACGTTTCCCACTCAACTCTCAACTCATCGATTGTTGACACCCGAACACATGTGATTTTTACCTTGAATTCCGCCCAATTTGGAAGTGTAAGGGCGGTAGGAATAAACGAAAACCCCGCAAGCTCGACTGTCATAAATGGCGTACGAAAATTTAGCAATCTTTCGCAATTGAACTTCTGGGGTGTCATCTATGTCGAAACCAGTGGCACAGGTTTTGCGATGGAGTTCCTTGGAGATGCCCATGATTCAACAGTTGGTAGGAATTTCGGGTCCAGCACATTGGAAGGAATAAAAGGATTTTCCTCTGGTGTGGGCCGGGGAATAAACTAACACCCCTCTCTTCACTACGCCCTCCAATCAAAAAATGGAAAAAAGAATTACCACCCAGTTTACGTTGGTACATTTTACGGGTGACCCTTCTCTTTCCTACGGGGATATAAAAAAAGCTCACCTTGATTTAGGACAACCTGAAATCGGTTTTCATTTCATCATTGATTCTGAAGGGCAGATTTTAATGGGGCGACATGCCTCAAAAGTTGGAGCACATTATCCCGAGTTCGATGAAACCAGCCTGGGGATTTGCATAGTTGGGTCTCGAAATGAGATGGAAGACTCTCAATCTATTGCCTTAACGCTTTTACTTGAAAAACTGAAATCTGATTTCCCGGAAGTTGAAACCGTGAAATACATCTACAACGAAAGCTAATTCAAAATTTTCTACTTGATACCCTATCATTTTCCAAGCATCATTAAAGTTCACTGAAAAAACCATACATACTTCAGAAAATTCAAACTAAGAGAATATTATGATTCGTCAGGTACTTAAAATTTTCAAAGCACTAAATTCGGATGAAAAACCCTGGCAACTAAGTCTCGGTCTCGCCTTCGGCGGGATCATAGGTCTAATGCCCCTTTGGACCCCACACAACATATTCCTTTTGTTTCTGGCCTTTATCATCAACCTAAACTTCGCGCTTCTTTTAGTGGGCTTTTTCTTCTTTTCTGGGATCGCGTACATCTTGGATCCTTTGTTCCATGAAATCGGGCTGGCCGTTTTGACATCCGAGGGTATGCAAGAATTCTGGAACAGTTTTTTCATCAACCCCATCTTCCTTTTCGACCGGCTGAATAACACCCTGGTAATGGGAAGCCTTTTATTTTCACTGGCTGCTTCTGTGCCTTTATTTTTCCTATTCAACCTTTTTGTAAGAAAATACAGACTGCATCTACAGGGCCTCTTCGACAAGATCCCCATCCTGAAATCGCTCAAACTCGCAAAAATTTATGACACCGTGTCTGGAGGTGGAAGATGAAAATTTTTCGCTGGCAGGGGGTTATTGCGTTTGCACTAATCGGTGGAGCAGTCGCTGTATTTCTTATCATGTTTCTAGATGGAATTATTGAACGAGGTATCGAAGAAAATGGATCGCAAGCTGCAAAAACACAAATCGACCTTGCTTCCTTATCCACCTCTCTTTTATCGCAAGCAGCCACCATTGAAGGCTTGGAAGTAGCTAACCCAGATAACAATATGGAAAACGTTCTGCAAATTGAAAAACTTTCTATGGATGTTGATGGTGCCAAAGCCGTGGCCAGAAAAATTATCATCGATGATCTACAAGCCAAAGGGATACGCCTAAACCAGAAACGCACTTCCCCCGCGAAAATTATTAAGTCAGAGGACAAGACCAAATCTACCGATCAGGAAAATGAAGATTCGGGTTCGCTCAGCCTTCCGGGACTGGGTGGAATAGACATCAAGTCTCCAGAAGAAATTCTCAAATCAGAAAAACTGGAAACTCTGGAAGCGGCGAACAAAGCTAAAGAAACCATTGAAAATTTAAAAACCAAATGGCAGAAAAAATTCGATACCGACCTGAATCCCAATTCCCTCGACGAAACCAAAAAGAAACTGGCAAGGCTGCAGGAAAAAGTAAAGGCAGGTGACCTTGCCAGCATTCCAGAAACAGTAAAGGAATTTCAAAGCCTGCAAAAAGAAATTCAAGACCGCATCAACAGAATCAAATCCATTAAATCTGAATTTGAAAAAGATGTACAAGCAGCTAAAAAACAATTGGCCGATTTGAAAAATCTACCTAAAAAAGATTTTGACAGATTGAAGAAAAAATATTCTCTCAGCATGGATGGAGGAAACAATGCTTTAGGGACATTAATTGAAGGCCCCCTCAAGGCCAAGCTAGACAAAGCCTGGAAGGCCTACAAGATGCTCAGTCCCTATCTAAATAAACCAAGCACGACCTTGAAAGAGGACTATAAATACGTTCGCGGTAAAGGAGCTAATGTCCAATTCGCAAAAGCTATGCCCTACCCTGACTTTTTGTTGAAGCACGCCAACCTTTCGATGAACTTGTTTGAGACAGATATTGAAGGAGAATTAAAAGATTTAACGGATAATCCTAAGCTTTATGGGAAACCCGCCATCCTGAACTTTCAATCAGGAAAGAATGAAAAATTCGACTCATTTAATTTGAATCTGGAGTTAGATAAAACAAGCAATCAAAGCAAAGACACACTTGCAATCGATTTCAAAGGATTAAACCTTGCGGGAATTGAAAGTTCTGGAGCAGGAAAAATCAATGGTGGTGCAGCCAATCTAAAAGGTCAACTCAAGATAACCAACGAGAATGATTTGGAAGGCAGCTTTAAAGCGGCACTGAATAGTGTTTCACTAACCATCCCGAAACAAGATGGCAACGAGCTTGCAAACACCATTGCAAAATCTTTATCCTCGATCGACCGTATCAGCATTACAATCGGTATTCGTGGAACCATGGAAAACTACCAATTGGATATCCAATCCAATTTAAACGACATCATATCTGGAGCTGTAAAAAAAGCATTAGCCGGCAAAATGGAAGGTTTCGAAAGTTCATTGATGGAAGCCATTAAGTCCAAAGCGGGAGACTCAATAGCGGGTGCAAACGGTTCCTTATCTGGACTGCTGAGCCAAAACAAAATACTAGAACAAAACCAGTCTGCTTATGGCGGACTGCTTGGTCAAGCCAAGGGCGGAGCTTCTGGTCTCAAATCGCCTCTGGCATTACCAGGTGGATTAAAATTACCGTTTTAATACAATTAGCCAAAATTTATTTTAAACAAGGGAGATAAGAATGAAACGTTTGGGGATATGGGTTTTAGCAATTTGGTTATTACCAATAATACCGGCGCATGCAGGGTTATTTGATAGCGTCATGGAAACATTGACCACCCCCGCTCCATCCGAATCAAACCTTTCGCAAGACTCCATTATTTCTGGACTAAAAGAAGCCCTCACTGTTGGGACTCAAAATGCAATTGGTTCTCTGGCTAAAGATAATGGTTATCTAAACAACAATGAAATTTCAATTCCCATGCCCCCTGCTATCTCCAATGTCTCAGATGTCCTTAAGTCGGCCGGCCAGGGAGATGTCGTGAACAACTTCATCAAAAGCATGAACGGCGCTGCGGAAACTGCTGCCCCACAAGCACAATCCATCATCTTGGATGCGATCACCAATATGAACTTTAGTGATGCCCAAAATATTTTAAATGGTGGAAACACTGCCGCTACCGATTATTTAAAGTCTAAAACTTATGACAAAATTTCCAGCACCTTCCAACCCTCTATTTCTGCCAGCCTCGATAAAGTAGGCGGCACGGCTAACTTCAAACAAATGTTGGATATTTTTAATGCCCTGCCCTTCATGCAATCCAAACCCCTCAACCTGGACAAGTACGTCACCAGTGAAGCTTTGAACGGACTGTTTCTTATGATGGGAAAAGAAGAAACCAAAATCAGAACTGACCCAACAGCAAGAGCCACCGATCTATTAAAGAGTGTGTTTGCAGGACAATAATATCTCCAATACTGCAACCTTCTTTTTTTTGTCCACAAAACCTGACATAATGCGGCATGAAAAAAATTATTATTATTGGTGGCGGCATCGCCGGATTGGCGACTGCTTATCGTATTCAACGTGAAATTGAGGCTGGAGCAGATTTAGAGTGCATTGTGCTCGAAGGCAGTGACCGGTTTGGTGGAAAAATTTCCACAGAAAAATCAGACGGGTTCGTCGTCGAGCGCGGACCTGACTCGTTCATCTCACAGAAACCCGCCGCCATCCAATTATGCAAACAACTTGGGCTGGAAGATCGCTTGACTGGCACTAATCCAGGGGCACCCAGTACTTTTGTTTATACCGGGGGCAAACTGGTCACCATGCCCGATGGCCTCAGCCTGATGATCCCCACCAAATTTTTACCATTTGCATTTACCCCTCTATTCAGTTTGATGGGGAAAATTCGCATGGCATTCGATCTACTGATCCCGAAAAAAGCAGATGACTCTGATGAAAGCCTGGCTTCGTTCGTGCGTCGAAGAATGGGAGAAGAAGC
>JAJDAV010000056.1 GCA_029261695.1 Nitrospinaceae bacterium
TGTATCGGTGTGTCCTTCAGGCTCATGCTTTCCCCATTGCGTGAAGTGTTTCTTTATAGACCTTATAAAAAATTTCATTTTCAGAGATAGACTTTTTCAATATGTCTCCCAGCTTTTCCAAGTCCTTTTCGTTGATGACAACATTCGCGCTTTTTTGAAAGGCTTGCATATTATTGAGAGATTTGAAATTCGCTCCAACCAAGGCGAAGAAGATATTTCTTCGAGTCACCATCGGCATTTCTATCAACGTTTGATAAAAAGGATTCTCGTCTAGCGCCACGTTGCCAAAATTTTCATTCAAAGCGACAAAATGAAAATGTGTGAATTTAATTTTATGCACTGCATGTTCCGGAGACCTCGCATATTGAATTTTAAATTCTTTTTCTTCGAGAGCTTTAGCCCATATCTCTTTATTGTTATCGTCTAAAACCAGAGCCAGTTGATCGTTATCATCATATATGACTAAATCTTCATCGTCTTCAAACTCTTCCTGGTTGATCACCATACTGGCAGTATCGACCGTTTCTTCTTTTTCTTCTGGAGGAGGGGAGACCGGCTCACTTTCTTTTGGTTTTAAATGCTGATCGACTTTAATTTTTGTTTTGCATCCGGGACAGGTAATGGAAAAAGCCTGGTCCTTCGGCAATTTCTCATCCGGGATGTTCATGCTGCGCTGACATGCGTTACAGGTGACCTGCATTTTTAGATTTCCTTTCTTAACTCTTTACTTCAGCATCGTATTCATCGTCCATCGAAAGCCCATCGATGTCGGTGGTTTTTTCACCTTTTTCAGCTTTAAGCGTATCGATGCCTCGACCTACAATGGCTTTTCTGGAAGCATATGCCAAGGCAGTTTCTTCCGTAATGAGTCCTTCTGTAAACAACTTCAATATATGCTGATCAAAGGTCCACATTCCGTAAGCATCGCCGTTGGTAATAATGTCGTAATAGGTCTTGTCTTCCGTCTCTCCGTTAATAATTGTGTCTTTCACCCGCAGGTTACTCGTCATAATTTCTAACAGGGCTACCCGACCACCCCCGACCTTCGGCAATAGTCGCTGACAAATTATCCAGCGAACCGTATCAGCTAGTCGAATTCTTATTTGTTGTTCCTCTTCTTGCGAGAACATACCTACAATGCGGTTAATTGTTTGGCCGGCATCAACCGTATGCAAAGTACTTAAAACAAGATGCCCTGTTTCCGCCGCACTCATGCCAATTTCAACCGTTTCCCGATCACGCATTTCACCTACCAGAATCACTTTAGGAGCTTGACGCAAAGCAGCACGCAGGCCACTTGAAAACGCATCGTAGTCGTTTCCCAATTCTCTTTGATTAAAAGTAGCCTTTTTGTGAGGATGGACAAACTCGACCGGGTCTTCAAGAGTGATGATATGCATGGATTTTTCTTCATTCATTTTATTGAGCAGCGCAGCAAGGGTGGTCGATTTACCACTACCTGTTGCTCCCGTAACAAGGATCAATCCATTTTTTTCTTCAGCAGCCTTTGCAAATTGCCCGGGGAGTTTTAGATCTTCTATGGAAGGGATTCGAGTTTCCAGTTTTCTTAGTACCGTTGTATAAAATCCGCGTTGGGAGAATATATTGACTCGAAACCGGGCTTTGCCCACAAGAAAATAGGAGCAGTCGCACGACCCTTGCTTGATTAAAATCTCCGTCAATCGCCGGTCAGAATTTATCAGGTTTAAAGCAAAAATTTCTGCCTGAAATGGAGTCAGCTTCTCTATAGGAGGAACAATTGGGACCGCTGTCAACTGTCCAGATGATTCCACCTGAAATGGTTTTCCTACAGTAATGTTAAGGTCGGAAATATTTCCTAACGTTTCCAGCATGGTGGTCAAGATATGATCTATTTCTGCTTTTCTCATAGTATGCTCAAATAAATTCAGGTGGTTTTTTCAGAAATGGAAGAAACCGTTCTTTGACAATTGCCTTGTCATAGGCATCTTCCGCGCTAACTTTTTTGGCTTCCAACGCTTCCAAAATTGCATCATCCAGAGATTGCATGCCGAATTTTTTTCCTGTTTGGATTGCAGACGGTATCTGGAAAGTTTTTCCTTCGCGGATCAGGTTAGAAACCGCGGGGGTGACGACCAGAACTTCCAAAACTGCCATCCTGCCTTTTTTATCTATTCGCTTAAATAGGTTTTGCGCAATGACGCCTTTAAGCGATTCGGATAGCGTGGTTCTAATTTGAGCCTGCTGATGTGCCGGGAATACATCGATAATCCGGTCAACGGTTTTCGCAGCACTCTGTGTATGCAATGTTCCAAAAACCAGATGACCTGTTGAAGCGGCTTCCAAAGCAAGTTCTATTGTTTCCAAATCTCGCATTTCACCCACCAGAATAATGTCGGGGTCTTCACGAAGTGCGCCACGCAAGGCCGATTTAAAACCATGGGTATGAACACCCACTTCACGATGATTCACAATACAACTTTGACTTTGATGAACAAACTCTACCGGATCTTCTACGGTAATAATGTGGCTTTTCTTATTTCTGTTTACATAATCCATCATGGCCGCAAGAGTTGTAGATTTTCCGCTACCCGTTGGTCCTGTGACTAAAACCATTCCTTTATGAAGCATGGACAAGTTCGTGATGACTTTGGGCAAACCCAATTGTTCCGAAGTTAAAATTGTGCTGGGAATTTCTCTGAAGACGGCTCCGACTCCCCATTTTTGCTGAAAATAGTTTGCGCGGTATCGGGCTAATCCCGGAATTTCATAGGCGAAGTCAACATCCCCAGTTTCTTCAAAAACTTTTATTTTATTTTCCGGGGCGATCTCATAAAGCATTGCCTTCAATTCGTCATTATCAAGAGGCTTATATTTAACCCTCTCCATATCTCCATGAACACGTAAAATAGGTTGAGAACCTGCAACGAGATGCAAGTCAGAGGCACCTTGATCGTTCATCAGTTTAAAAAATGCGTCTATTTTTGCCACGGCTCACTCGATTAATTTAGGGTTTATAATAAAATCTTTTACGACGTTTTCCTTACTTTCTGGAACATCCAATTTCTTGCCATTTAAAAATATTTCTGTACCATCCTTATTACCTATTGTTAATCGAAAAACTTCATTTCCCCAGTAGCTTTTTTCCTCACCCGCAGGAAGAATGAAATCTTCTTCTCGAAAATCATCTATGGTCATATTGAACCATGAGTTATTTTTAACCTTGATAGTCAACTTCATAGACTTCTCTAAATCTATAGGATTTACTTCCTCTTTAGAAACTGAACTATCAACTTGGTTTTCGACATCCGGCTGTTGATTTATCGAATCTGATTCTTTTTCCTTTATCTGTGGTTCTTCAGAAATAGAAACATCAGGAGCGGAAAGGTTTTCTTTTTCTATTTCCTTTACTTGAGAATTTTCTTCGACTTTAGAAGGGGATTCTTTTTCTGCAACCTGATCCATTTCTGGAGCTTTAACGGATGGGGGAGGAGAAGAACTGGTTTTTGGATTTTCTTTTAATTTTGTAATTTTTGGAGGTGAAGAATTTTTACTGGAAACAAAAAACTTTGCTCCAAATATAAGTGCAATAATAATTAACCCTACTACTGCAAACCCTAAAAATGTTTTGGCTGAGATATTTGATTTCGATATAGATTCTTCGATGTCTTCAATTTTTTTATTCCCAACAGATTCTTCATAAATATTCAACATTTCTTCAACATCAGACCCAATAGTATCGGCATAAGACCTAATGTAACCCTTGATGAAAACCTCTCCAGGTAAATCTTCAAATTTATTTTCCTCCAAGGCTTGAAGGAATCGAATATGAATTTTTGTAGTTCCCGATATTTCTTCTAAGGGAACACCGCGTAATTCGCGCTCGTGCTTTAAATAGGACCCAAAATTTTCTACCATAATCAAAAATTATTTTTTCTGGTTAATTTTTTCAAGATATTCCCTGGATTTTATTGCAAATTCGCTGCTAGGAGAAAATAGGATTGTGTTTTTAAAATGTTCTCTAGCTTTTTCTGGTTTGTTTTCCCTGATATAGAGTTCCGCCAACTCAAAATGTGCTTGGGCAAATCGAGGTTTCAGCTTAACAGCTTTTTCCAAAGAATCTTTTGCCAATTCAAATTTAGATCCATTTCTATATGCCAAACCTAAATTTAGTCGGATGGCAGCATTATCTTTAATACCCAATGCTTTTTTCCAGGCAATTTCGGCTTCGCCATGCTCTCCCAAATTGTAATGACATAATGCCATCCAATTATAAACTTGTTGAGGTTCGCGAGTTCCAGGTAGCGATAAATCTTCTTTAAAATAAAAGATGGCTTTTTTCCAATCGCCTTTTTGCATATTTATTTGCGCCAGCTGCTGGTAAGAATCCTTTAATGTTTTATTTAACTGAATACTTTTTAAGAATTCGGATTCAGCCTGATCAATCTTTCCGTCAATCAAGTGAGCTCTTCCCAAGTAAAAATAAAAATTTGCATTATTAGGGTTTAGCTCGATGGCCTCGTTTAAAGCTTTGAGCATTTTACTTTTTTGGTTTAAAGAGCCAAATTGAAGAGCCTCTCGAAATTTTTTATCAGCAAGCTCATTCTTATCTTCTTGAGAATCCACCATGCCTGTAGAAGCACAACCGGAAAGCAGAAAAACTCCCAATAGCAAGATTACAGATACTTTCCAAATTATGGATTTCATGGGTTCTCCAAGAAAAAAACCACCTTTTCGGCTAAAAAACATTAAACTTTTGATGAGCATACAAAAATTATAACAAATAAAGTCATTATTCTCAATATGTTAAGTTATATCGGCTATAAAATCATTTAAATGACAATATTTCAAAATAATTCTAAAGAATTCTATGATTGCGGCCGATACAAGCTATGTAAAATATTGTTCAAAATTTAATGGGTTCTGCCAAAAACATAAGAAATCAGCTTAAACCATTACAAATTAATGGATAAGGTGTTCTTAAATCAGGTGGCACGTTCATTAAGGAGAGGTTTTTCCAAAAGGTGGCAATAGGTAGGTAGACCTTATATACTATAATAGTCAATGAGATAGGGCATATTGCCCTACTTTTTAGATAAAAACTAAATCAAACCTTTAACGCTAAGGAGGTGCCTGGAAAGCAAAACGTTACAAGATTTAACCAAACTAGATATCAATTTCAATTTGAAGCATATATATAATAGGAGAGAAGTATAATGAAAACCCAGCTAATAAAGCGAGTTCCAAATATGGTCGCAATATTGGCTTTTCTTGCCCTTTTGGCGGGAAACGCTTTTGCTGTAGAAAATAGTTCAAGGATTGTTTCTCCTTACTGGCAGTCCGATACGACTTCATATACATTTATAGCCGTTAGTCACACCTCTCTTTCTGGTATGGCTTCCCAAATTGGTGTAACCGTAAATGCAATTCAAAATGATAAGTCAACATTTGGATCTGCAATATCCTTTACTATTACTTCAGGAACTACCGAGAGAATATTCATTACACGATCGGGTCACAGTATTAACTCGACCGTCTTTCCGACGGCTAATTTCATTCAAGGAACCACCAACTTCAAGCACGGACATATCCGTATTGACCCTGTTTCAACTTCTCCAACGTCAACAACTGGAGGAAACTCGGGTCCCACGGGTGACGGTTACCGGGATGCAACAATGTTGTCTTTCTGGGGTGCGGTGGTAATTGAGCAAAACACAACTGGTTTCGCCATGGAATTTATTGGCGATATGCACGATTCAGCAGCAACACCAAGCTTTGATTCAGGTGAAGGACATGGTGTTACTGGTCCTGCTGCACCGTAGTGTTTACTCAAATTTCTATAAATGAATATTCCAAATAGGAGATAGATCCATGAAACGGTTTAATAAAATAATGTTGCTTCTGCTTTTTGGGGTTGTTGTATCTGCCCAAGTAGCACAAGCACAAACACCATCTGTTGCTGACGCAACCCGCGAAAGCTCCAGGATAGCATTTTCACCCTACGCACAGGCTGTTCCAAATGACAGTTACACCTTCATTGGGGTCAGTCATCCATCTCTGGATACTGCTTTGACGCAGATTGGCGTAGCTCTAGAAGTTATTGACATGACCACAACAGTTAATACTGCTGCAGGTCGTGTAGTAATCTTTACCGTTGATGCGGGTGAAACCCACCGAATATTTGTGGTGAATCAAAGTCACTCAACCATCAATACTTCAAATAGTTCTTTCACAGATTCTCGAACTCACTTGATTCCTACTGTGGATTCAGCTCAGTTCGGTTCTGTTCGTCTCACCACAGTGAGCAACCGACCTGCGAATGCAGCCGG
>JAJDAV010000057.1 GCA_029261695.1 Nitrospinaceae bacterium
GCTGGCTCGTTTGATGGCTTACGAGGGCAGTGATGCAGAAGATCTTTCCAATGCTTTATTGAATGATTATGAGAGGCATACGACTCAAATGCGTGAGTATTACCGTGAGACCATTGGTAAATTATTGCGCACAGGACCCCGCTCTTCTTCGTCCTAGGTTCGCAATTAGGGGTTGGATGGGTCTTTTGAAAAAGCGTTGAGTTTGTAGGCGATGCTGTCGATCAAAGCTTGCCAACTTGCTTCGATGATATTTTCGGATACGCCCACAGTTCCCCATTTGGAATGATGATCGCCTGACTCGATCAAAACACGAGTTTTGGCGCGTGTTCCTTTTTTCTCTTCGAGGATTCGCACTTTGTAATCGTAGAGATTGACTTCTTCCAGTTCTGGATAAAATTTCACCAAAGCTTTTTTAATGGCCTTGTCTAGAGCGTTCACCGGACCTGTTCCTTCGGCGGCGGAAACTTCTTGTACTCCATTTACTTTGAGTTTGACAGTAGCCTCGGAGATGGGTTCTTCATCCTCCTGACGTTTTTCAACGATAACTCGAAAGCCGATGAACTCAAAGAAAACTTCTTTTTCGCCCAGGGCGTCTCGCATTAGAAGTTCAAAGGAGGCTTCTGCACCTTCATATTGGAAGCCAAGATTTTCAGATTCTTTTAGAGTTTTAAGGATTTTTTTAATTTTGGGATCATTAGCATCCACATCGATTCCAAATTCTTTGGCTTTATGCAGCACATTACTTTTTCCTGAAAGATCAGAAATAAGAATTCGTTGATTATTGCCCACGATTTCGGGTTTGATATGTTCATAGGTTTTAGAATTTTTGCGTACTGCACTTACATGCACTCCCCCTTTATGGGCGAAAGCACTTTTGCCGACAAAAGGTTGTTGGTTCCAATGAGCTTTATTTGCCAACTCGTCTACAAACGCGGATACATCTTTTAATGTCTCAAGTTGTTCATCTGAAATACAGTCCAATCCCATTTTAATTTTCAGATTTGGAATGATTGAGATCAGATTTGCATTGCCACACCTTTCACCAATTCCATTTACGGTGCCCTGAACCTGTTCTGCCCCGGCCTTGACGGCTCTGAGCGAATTAGCAACGGCTACTTCAGAATCGTTATGGGCATGAATTCCCAATTTTACAGAAACGGACTTCCTGACTTCAGTAAATATTGCATCGACTTCGTCTGGCAGTGATCCACCATTGGTGTCACAAAGAACGACCCAGTCTGCTCCCGCCGACTCTGCTTCTTTTATGGCTTTGATAGCGTATTCCGGATTATTTTTATAGCCATCAAAGAAATGCTCGGCATCGAACAACACTTCTGTGCGATGTTTTTTGAGATAATTGATACTTTCAAAAATCATTCGTAGATTTTCATCGAGACTGGTGGCTAAGGCATCTTTAACATGCAGGTCCCAGGTTTTTCCGAAAATAGTTACAACTTCGGTTTCGGTTTTCATTAGAGCCTGAATAACTAAATCGTCCTCTACCTTTTTATCAGGATAGCGTGTGCTGCCAAACGCAGTGATTTTGGTCTGCAGAAAACTGGCTCGACTGGCTTTGGAAAAAAAATCTATATCCCTGGGGTTTGACCCCGGCCATCCACCTTCTACATAATGCGCACCCATTTCATCTAACTTATGCGCGATGCGTATTTTGTCTTCGACAGTAAAAGAGATGCCTTCTGCTTGAGAGCCATCTCTAAGTGTAGTGTCGTAGATTTTAACTGAATTCATTTTTTCTTTGCTTTAGATTTTTTGCGCGTTGCGGTTTTTTGTTTTTCTATGCTTTTTACTGCTGTGGGCTTTTTGTCCAGTCCAAATGCTTTGTGCAGGGCATTCACCGCAGCTTTTGTATGTTTTTGTTCAATGATGCAAGAAACTTTTATTTCTGAAGTGCTGATCATCAGGATATTAATTTTTTCCTTGGAAAGCGATTTGAAAATTCGTGCTGCAACTCCCGAATGACTTCTCATCCCTGCACCCACTATGGAGATTTTAGAGATTTTAGAGTCGGCACTCACGTTAACAGCGTGAATCTTTTTGGCAATTTTTTCCATAATGACCATTGCCTCATTTAACTCTTCTCGGCCAAGAGTAAAAGATAAATCGGTATGACCTTCGGCACTTATATTTTGAATGATCATGTCCACAGAAAGACCAGCGGCAGCGATGGGTTCAAAAATATTTGCTGCTATCCCTGGCTGATCGGGGACTTCTTTCAAGGTAATTTTCGCCTGATTCTTGTCGTACATTATTCCGGAAACCACCGGCTGTTCCATATTTGCGTTCTCCTCACAGATCAATGTTCCTTTGCCCCCCTCTATATAAGAGGACTTAACAACCAATGGCATTTGAAACTTATGGGCAAATTCAACACAACGTATTTGCAAAACTTTAGCACCCAAACTGGCCATTTCCAGCATCTCATCATACGATACCACATCCAGCTTTCTTGCTTTCGGTACCATTCTGGGGTCTGCAGTATAAACACCGTCTACGTCAGTATATATTTCGCATTGAGAGGCGCCGAGAGCAACGGCCAATGCCACAGCAGAAGTATCTGAACCTCCCCTTCCAAGTGTTGTCACATCGCCTTGCTCATTGATGCCTTGAAAACCAGCAACAACGATTACGTTATTATTTTTTAAAGCTTGGCGAGCTCGCTTCGCATCAATTTGTTTGATTCGCGCGCGGGTGTGTACGCTGTCTGTTTGCAAGCCAATTTGTCTTCCGGTCATTGAGATGGCTGGAATGCCACGAGATTGAAGAGCCATAGTCAACAGGGCACTTGAAATTCTTTCTCCAGAGGAGAGTAAAAGATCCATCTCTCGTCTTTCTGGGTTGTCACAAATTTCACGCGCCATTTTTACCAGCTTATCGGTTTCGCCTGCCATAGCTGAAACTACAACAACCACCTGGGTTCCGGTTTCCCGGATACGTGCGATTCTTTGAGCAACATGTCGAATTCGGTCAAGTGTGCCAACAGATGTGCCACCGTATTTTTGTACTACTAAGGACTTGTTCATAATTGGTTTTTTAAAAATGCTTCAATCAAATCGGGTGCTGTATTAAATTTTTTCCCAGATTCTAATATCTGTTCATCGTATTTTTTTAAGCCAGAAGTTTCTTTTTCTGCTTTTGAAGAGTAGGCGAGATAAGGAACGGGAGCCCGGTCGTATTTCATCAATGCGACAGAACTTACATGGCTGCCCACGATCAACAGTCTAGTATCTTCCTGAGTTTCAAGAGCCTGGGCAATAGGTTTTACAACTTCCGAGTCAAAATCTTCGATCGCATGAATTTTGTCATCAATATTGCCTTTAAGTGAAACTTCTTCGCCTGCGGATATATGCAGGAAAATAACATCTTTCTTTTCTAATTCGGTCAGCGTGGTTTTTACTTTTTCAGAATAATCTGTGTTGTAGAAACCGGTGGCGCTGTTTAATTCCAAAGCTTCAATTTCTGCTAGCTTGGCAATTCCTTTAACCATTGTTGATGCTGTGATAACAGATGCCGATTTTTCAAACCGCTCGCGAAAAGTCGGTAGCGAAGGTATTTCTCCATTTCCCCAGAGCCAAATGCTGTTAACTACGTCCTTTTGTTCTTGCGTTCGTTTTTGATTGTAAGGAAGGTTGTGCAAAATGATTTGTGCCTGATTCATCACAAAAATAAGATCACGAACATCTTTTCCCTGCGGCATAAACTTCCGGATACCTTCGCCAATCAATTCGTTGGGTGGAGATAGTCTTTCCTGTATCGGCGGAATTTTCATTACCAAAAGGTTATGGTAACCCTTTCCACAATGAAAGGTGGCAGGGGCGTCTGTCACTTGTTTGTTTAGAGCATCTATTAAATGTTCTGAGTCGTCTTTTGATAAATTCCCACCCGTATAATCCTTCATCACCATATCGTCATGGGTGGGTTGAAGGGTAATTAGGTCACAACATAAGGCAACTTCATCGGCTTCGATTTTTACTCCGAGTCCGATCGCGTCTAAAGCAGCATGACCTGCTTTAAACTTTTCTGGATCGTAGCCAAAAAGACCCATAGCGGAAATTTCGTTTCCGGGATGAAGACTGTCGGGTATGGTTTGCACCGCGCCACATTGGCCCTTTTGTAAAAGCGCATCCAAATTAGGAGTCTCTGCCAGTTGCAAAGGGGTCTTATTATCTTTTTCGGCGATCGGCCTGTCTGTCAAGCCCGCCACAATCACTACTAAATGTTTCATTTCATTAGGGAAATTATTGTTCCGGTAAGCCGTGGATTTTGAATTATAGCTTAATTTTTCTAAATTCCCCAGCGCAATTGAGAAGTTGTTTTTCGGTTAAGCAATGGAAAACCAAAATATACAATCGAGCAATAAAATTAGCCAAAAATCATTGTCTGCCCGATTGATTCTGATGTCGAATAATTATATCGGTATGTCAATATTTTGTTTGTGTGGAAGAGCGATTTTGGCCCTAAAATCAAACTGTTATGGACGAAAGTACTGCTTTTGTGCTACGGTGTTCCAATACATTTTCGATTATTGATGTATGGGCGGATAGATTATTATTTTAACTGTTCCA
>JAJDAV010000058.1 GCA_029261695.1 Nitrospinaceae bacterium
GCAGCACCTTCAGCAGCACCTGCGCCAGCGAGCAGCGGCGGCGGTTCTCCTCTAACAGCGCCTTTGCCAGGTTCTATTTTCTCTCTGAAATGTAACGTCGGCGATGCAGTCAATGAAGGCGATACTGTTTTAGTAATGGAATCAATGAAAATGGAAAGCGAAGTCAAAGCCCATCAGTCTGGAACCATTCAATCCATTCTTGTAAAAGAAGGTGACAACGTTCAGACCGGCGATCAACTGGTAACCATAGGATAATGGAATTTAGTTTCAGTTCATCTGCATCAAAAATAATTCATAGCACCGGATTTTTCAGTCTGGGCGGGGGCGATATAATCATGCTGGGCGTTGCCTGCGTTTTGATTTACCTCGCCATCTGGAAAAAATTTGAACCGCTATTACTTCTTCCTATAGGTTTCGGCTGCCTTCTCGCAAACATTCCAATGAGCATGATGGCGAGCACCGACTCAGGTGGTCTGCTAAACTTTTTCTACCAGGGTGTCAAACACGAAATTCTACCTCCATTGATTTTTATGGGAGTAGGCGCCTTGACCGATTTTGGCCCCTTGCTGGCTAATCCTGCAACTCTGCTTTTAGGTGCGGCCGCGCAGATTGGCGTATACATGACTCTGATTGGGGCTGTGTACCTCGGATTCAATATGCAGGAAGCAAGCGCCATCGGGATCATTGGCGGAGCCGATGGCCCCACATCCATTTTTATAGCTAGTAAGCTGGCACCTCATTTATTAGCACCCATAGCCGTTGCTGCTTATTCCTATATGTCTCTGGTTCCCTTGATTCAGCCGCCGATTATGAAGCTGCTGACCACTGAAAAAGAACGCAAGATCAAGATGGAACAGTTGAGGCCAATCTCGCAAACAGTAAAAATTATTTTTCCTGTGATCGTGACTATTGTTTGTTGTCTCCTTCTACCTGGGGTAGCTCCGCTTCTTGGAATGCTGATGCTGGGCAATCTGTTCCGCGAATCTGGCGTGACCGCTCGCCTCCATGAAACTACGGAAACTCATTTGATCAATATTGTCACAATTCTTCTTGCTCTCGCAGTGGGTTCATCAATGACCGCTGAATCCTTTTTGCGAGTCGAGACATTAAAAATTATAGTGCTGGGTTTGTTGGCTTTCTCATTTGCTACGGCAGGCGGTTTGCTGTTTGGAAAGCTCATGTGCAAATTTTCAGGCGGAAAAGTTAATCCTTTAATCGGTTCCGCAGGAGTATCTGCCGTTCCCATGGCCGCCCGCGTATCACAAAAAGTCGGAGCAGATACTGACCCTACTAACTTTTTGCTGATGCATGCGATGGGCCCCAATGTAGCAGGGGTAATTGGAAGTGCAGTTGCTGCAGGGGTGTTTATTTCCCTCTTTGGGGACGCCGGCGCAGCAATAGATACACACGCAGCCCTAGCACCTATAATCGGAAACCCAGAACCGGGCATGCAAGCTCTAGCCACGGTGGTTGAAGCCGTTAAACAATAAAGGAAAAACAATGGAAGCCAGTATTTCAGCAGCCTTAAATGTTTCCGTTCTAGCGATGGGCGTTATTTTTACGGTGCTTGTCATTCTTATATTCACCATTCAATTACTGGTGAAACTCATACCCTACAAAGCACCGCCTGCACCTCCAGCAAGGGCCGCTTCCAGTCCATCAAACCAAGACGACCAGGTCGCCGCAATTACCGCCACACTTGCATCACATATGGGAAAACGGCCTGACGAATTCAGAATCGTCAACATACAGTCTCATTAACAAGCCAAGCTCCAACTCTCTATTTTCTTATTTGTTTTCGTCTGCAGGGGATGCAGACCGGTTTTCAATTTTGGGTAGGGATTCGAGAATTTCAACAGGCGCTTGCAGGATACCCTGAAAAATACCCATCACTTTTTTACCTAAAGAAGTAAAAGGAATGGGCGAAATTTCCGGGTCATCAAAATCCCCTTCGACCTTATAGTAGGCTTTCAATAGGCTCTTTTCATCCCCCCCCGTTAAGATCTTCCCAAAAACTGGAATTTTAGTCAGGAATCTATCCAATTGAGCAAGCGGCGCCACTCCCACTACGGCCTCAATTTGATTTTCTCTCAAGTCAAAAGTCCCAACTACGGACGTTCGACGGCTATTTGTTTCTAAAATAAAATTCTCTGTCTCAAAAATTCCATTCTTTGGAATAAAATCACCAGATATTTGTTTAAATGAAGAAGGCTCACCTTTCTCCTGATGTATGGTACCGGGCGCAGATCCGAAAAGTTTGTTAACTCCATGCTTGAGTTTTTCCTGGTCCATCATCCCAGACTGAATATCCAAAGAAATCTTCCCTGACATAGATTTGGAAATTTCAGACCAATCTTTACCTGTTCCTTTAAGATTGGCTTCTATATGTTTCACCTCTCCGCTCAAGCCACCTTGGAACACATCACCAAATAGGCTGAAAACGTTTTCTGTTTTTAAATTTTTAGTTTTTACTCTGCCTTCAAAGGTGCTCACCCCTCTTTCATCAATGGTGAGCTTTCCAGAGTTTTCAATCAATGGATTAGCTCCCACATTCAATCCTGAGAGTTTTAGTTCTTTATCTTTTAACGAAATTTTCCCTGCAACATTATTTAAACGCAGCAGTTTGATATTAAACTGTTCAACATCAAAATGAATTTCTCCTTTGCCATTCTTAAAAAAATCCGTCTGGGTAATCAAATCTACCATCTTGGTATCTTTATCCTGAGAATTCGGCAACAGCTCATTGATGTCAATTTTTTCACCCGAAAGCATCAACTTAAGACTCGGAGCATCCCCCCGCTGATAAACCCCATTGAAGTCCACCTTACTATTTTCGGAAGCAACACTGGCAGAACGAATATCGAACCTGTTATTTTTGAATCCCAGCTTGGCATTGAGAAACAAGTCTGATGATAATTTTTCAGGACTGATTTTCAAATTTATCAATTCTAACTTTCCCTCCAAGCGGGAATCTTCTATTTGGTTCAGATTTCCATTTCCAGAAATATTAAAATTCAAAGCCCCTTCAGCAGTCCATGAATCAGAAAAATTTTGTGAGGAATAAGCTTTAAATTCTTCCGACTTCAACTGGACTGAATAGTTCGGGTTATCCAAGTCTGGAATAAGCATTGATCCAGAAACTTTATTCCCTCCCAATTCATAGACCCAGTTTTTTATATTCAGTCCTTCTTTTTCAGTGAGCGAGCCTTCCGCTTTAAATCGGTTTAGAGCGTTTTCTTTTTTCTCGACTAAGCCAGAAATTTTGTATCCGACTCTTGTCAAATCTGCCTGCTGCTCAAATTTGAAATTTTCAGGAGTCCCATTTATGTTCATGGAAATATGTGCCGGACCAGAAAATTTAAAATCACTAAAAACTGGGATATCTTTCAAGTCTTCATTCAGAAACTCAGGAAGATTCAAACGTAAAGAAAAATCAGGATTGGAGACATCTCTGCGATCAATTTCACCTTCAAGATGTAAAGAGGAGTCACCGTAACGACCCACAACATTCTCCAAGCGAATTTTTTCATCATCATAGGAAATATTTCCATTTAGTCTCGTCATGGCCTGCAATCTATCGCTGTACCTCATCGAAAGATCTTTTAACTCAATTTTTCCCCACTCTTTTTCCGTCTCTGGTTTTTCGGGGTTTTCCTCAAAACGATAATTAATAAGCACACTTCCAGAGGTAAAATCGAGCCCCTCCTGCAATGCCAATAGCGCATCCTGGGAATCTTCTTCTATGATCCAATGCAAATCACTTGCATCCAAATGATATAGGGCTGTTGCCCTTTCCATTGGTTCCCCATTGCTCAACCCAAGTTCCCCGTTTAAGTCGGTAAACTTACTGTTTGAAAAGTTTCCTGAAAGATTTTTATATTGAAGAATTCTTATCCACGGCTCACTCTTTCTTTGGGCCACCTCTGGGGTGTGGGTATAAATTATTTTTCCATTTAGGTTTTTTATTCTGGGTTCAAAATCTTTTTCTTCCAACGATACAGACTGAAAATCTATTTCACCATCTATCGCCAGTTTGTCAAAATCTTCAAGTGGCCCTTTCACATTCAGTCTGACATTTGCCGAGCCATCAAAGTCGGAGTAAACAGATAAGGCATCATGAATAGGATGTCCTTTAAATGCCTTTTTAAGGGTCCGGTGAAACTGCCCCATTTCCACTGTATTTTCCAGAGATAAATCTGCAACAGGTCGGGTCATAAAATTTTCAATGGACCCTTGCAAATTGGTTAATGGCTGCTTTTCGTACCGAGCCTTATGGATATGAAAGCTGCTGTTACCTTTATGGACTTTAAAAGTTCCTGTTACTTTTTGTAGCGGTGGAAGTGGACTTTGCCAATCAACTTTTCTCATCTCAACCTCACCGGTAATCTTTCCCCGGTTTTCAGGTTTAGATATTTCCCGCAGCTGTTTGACTGTTCCATTAAATTTAAATGAGTTTAATTTTACGGAACCATTCTTGAAGGTCTTTTGAATTACGGCATGGTAGTCCTCAGGAAAAATATTGAGAGGAAGATACTCAATACTTTTGTTAACTTGGAAAGCATCCGTTTTCAGATCTATTTGAACAACAGGATCTTTTGAAAAAATCTCCTTTAAAGAACCACTCGCATTAAATTTAAAAGGTCCGGTTTCTGTCTTTAGCTCTTCAATGTTTATTGATCCTTTATCCATTGAAATTTTATATTGGAGTCCTCCACGGTGAGGAACGCTCGCATCCCTTATCACTGCCCGCTCCTGCTTGGCATCCGAATACTTCAAAATTCCTTCGGTTTTAAGAGCGCCTCCTAAATTTCCAGAAAAACTTGAATCAATAGATAACCAACTATCGCTGGGAGTTTTAGATAAAACCTTTTTCAAATAAGGTTGAAACTTTGAAACATTCAATGGATTTAAACGAATATCGCCATCGATTGAAATTCCTGTGAACCCTTTGTCTTCAGAAAAATTATCAAAAGCGCCGGACACCTGAAACGAAGTAGACGATCCAGAATTGGGGATTTCACCTTTTAAGGCGAATTGGAAGGGGGACTTTAAAAGACTTTTTCTGATGGAAAAATGGATATGGTCCATCTCTAAAGGAAGAGGCTCGCCCTTAGGTTGATCTAGATAATCAAAAAAATGGATGGAACCGTCTTCCACCATTATCTGATTCATCAAGCTCACTTTGAGAACTTTAAATAATTGACTGTCTGCGGGCTTTGATATCCATTTTTGAATATCACCCAGACTAAATTGACCCGAAGCATTTCGAACAACCCTGAGAGATGACCCCTGCACTATGATTTGTTTAACTTCAACCCTTTTCTCCAGGAGAGGAAGAAGTTTGACAACAACCCAGACACTACGCGCTTTAAGTTCCGGTTCTGAATCCCAACGTGATTTTATGGAAACGTCTTTAAGGAGAATACTCAGGCCACGAACAATATCCATCTCAGCATTTCCAATGGAAACTTCGCGGCCCGTCAATTCCTGGATTTTTTCTACAGCCAGGTGTTTTACTTCACCAAGATTTCGGAGCTGGTAATAAGCTAGGGAGAATATGGAAAAAACACCGATGAACAAAACAAAGAAGGAATAAAAAATTATCCTTTTTTTTGAAATCGGCATATAGAGGATGGGTGAAAAAGGTTACAATAACCTGACTTTATTCGGTAGAAGACGAACAAGGTCAAAAGTTAAAAATCACAATTGGGACCATCGGCTACTTTAAGCCAGATAAACCCATTGTTTTCATAAAGTTATAGATCATTTGAAGTCCTGCGTCCATATAATTCCAACTCACTAACGATCTTCTAATATAGACCCTACATATCACACACATATGAATTCTTTCGACAGCTCTACCGTTTTTGGACTAAACCCTGTTTTCGAAGCTCTTAAAGCTCAAAAGCGTCGTTGTTACAAACTCATTATTGAACAGGGAAAATCACAACCGCGATTGAACCCATTGATCGAATTAGCTCGTGAAAGCAAAGTCCCTATTGAAACAATTCATAAAACTGCATTTCAAAAAAAATACCGGGCCAATAATCATCAGGGGGTGGTAGGGGTTTTTGCAGTCATACCAACTCTAGAGCTGAAGGAATTAATCGAGCAATCTTTCCAAAAAACTCGTTTGCCAATTTTGGTAGCCTTGGATAGCATTCAAGATCCGCAAAACTTGGGAGCAATAATTCGCTCAGCAGAAACGCTAGGGATACAAGGAATGATCCTTCCTAAAAATCGAAGCTCGCCTCTGAACGAAACGGTAGCAAAATGTTCATCGGGTGCGATCGAACATCTTCCTATTTCCTGGGTGACTAATCTAACCCGTGGAATAGAGGAACTCAAAGAAGCTGGGTTTTGGATTGCCGGAGTACTTCCAGACGGCGATACCCAATGCCATCAATTCAAATTTGATACACCAATGGTTTTGGTAATAGGAGGAGAAGAAAAAGGCATTCGACCTTTACTAAAAAAATCCTGCGACGTTACCCTAAAAATACCCATGGAAGGTGCCTTGGGTTCCCTAAATGCATCAGCGGCAGCCGCAGTGCTGTTTTACGAGACATTGCGACAAAAAAATTCAAAAGATTAGAACGCGCCTTGGATCCTATAGGGGATTGTCGAATCCTTAGATTCGATTATAAGATCGCATTCGACGCATAGCGGCTTTTCTTTTCTTCTTAGCTTCCTTCTGCTTGCGCTTCTTCTTAACGGAGGGCTTTTCGTAAAAACGACGGCGTTTCAACTCTTTTAGCAACCCTTCTTTGGTCATTTGTCTTTTAAGGACTTTTAACGCTTTTTCAACCTGATTTTGGTAAACTGTTACTTCCAAAAACTTTTACCTCCTAGTTAAAGGAATGAAGCAAATTCCGTATATGAGGGAAATACTTATCAACTAATGCTTCCCCACAAAAAAACAGACATCTGTCTGCATCCCGTTTTGGCATGAAGCTAGGAATTATCAACAAAAATACCCATAAAGTCAATAGCTGAAAATGATGACCTCAAACTCTACCACTCAAACCCTGCGAATTGTTCTTACAACACTGTTTTTATGCTGGTTACTGCTTTTTGTCCAGGAAGGCCAAACGGAAGAATTTGCAGTCCCAAACTCAGGTTCTCCCTACCAAAATTTAGGGGGAATGGAAACTGGGCAAATCTTGCATCTGCCAACCGGTTTGCCCGTCAACTTCGACCAAATGATGAATTCCGTATCCGCCTCAAAGGTGATTTATATCGGTGAAACTCACGACAATATCGAGGCTCATAAAGTACAACTGCAAATCATAAAAAAGCTGTCTGAGAATTTTCCAGTGGCGATCGGATTAGAAATGTTTCGCCGGTCAGCTCAGGAAAAACTGGATGAGTGGAATACAGGTGAGCTTTCGCTAAAAGAATTTAAAAACCTTTTTCACACTAACTGGGGAACAGGTTTCAAATTGTATCAACCGATTTTTGATTTTGCCCGTAGCAACACTGTACCTTTAATCGGATTAAAGTCATCGCGTAATGTTGAAAACAGTTTCCGATCTGGCGACCCTGCTCCTGACGGGACGTTTTATCCGGAACTTGATGACCAGGACCCGTACCACCGAGCTTTTTCCATGGCCGCATTCGGAGGTCATCGTGGAACAGAAAAAGCTTTGGAAAAACCTTACCGCATGTTGCTCCTCTGGGAAGAAACAATGGCGCAAACCGTTTCTCAGTTTTTAACCAATCCAAAATATAAGGATTCTAAACTGGTAGTTCTAGCCGGTGGATTCCATGTGCAATATGGCTTCGGCATCCCCAAGCGAGCCTACCGCAGAGTGCCACACGCCTATTCCATAATCCAACCCACCGTGACCCATATTCCAGAAAAGCTGAAAGACCGGGAAATGGAAGTGGAGAAAGTGTCGATCCCGCTTTACGCCGCAGACTACGCTTGGAAGGTGGAATACAAAGTCCCCGAAAATGTACGTTTAGGAGTTAGGTTGGCTCAGAAAAAAGAAGGCGTGACGGTAATGGAAGTGATGGAAAACACCAACGCCAAAAGGGCTGGAATATTGAAAGGCGATTTATT
>JAJDAV010000059.1 GCA_029261695.1 Nitrospinaceae bacterium
GGGGGCCCTCATTGTTCACATGAACCAAGATTTATCCTAAATGACCCCAACGTAGATTTAATGGTTAGTGGCGAAGGCGATATTACCATTGTGGAATTAATCCAAGCTCTTGAAGAAAAAACCGACATATCTAATATCCCAGGTATCGCTTATAAAAATAACGGAACTTATATCCGAACAGCAGATCGTCCTGTAATAACGGATTTGGACAACTACAATCAGGAATATGATTTGATTGATTTGGAAAGGTATTTCAATTTCCAATCCTCAATGGATTTTTTCCCCGTCTTTCGCAACAAGAGATTTATTCCTCTAACAACCTCAAGAGGCTGCCCGTTCAAGTGCACCTACTGCCATGATATCTTTGGCAAATCTATCCAATACCGCTCACTGGAAGTGGTGGTTGATGAGATGGAATATCTTCTCAATACATTTGGAGTTCGAGAGTTTCATATTGTAGATGATATATTTAACCTAAATATGAAACGAGCAAAGCTTGTAATGAAGGCTATTATCAAGCGAAACCTGAATATTCATATATCTTTTCCCAATGGGTTACGCGCCGATTTCTTTGATGATGAACTGATTGATGTTATGCAAAAAGCTGGCGTGTACCGCTTGGCAATAGGCATAGAATCGGGTTCTCAACGAATTCACGACATGATACAAAAAGACCTGGATATAAATATTTTGGAGAATGTTGTAGAAAAACTCACACGTGCGCGAATAAGCGTACATGGTTTTTTTATGTTGGGTTTTCCAGGAGAAACGCGAAAGGAAATGGAACAGACTATAGATTTTGCCTGCAAACTCGGTTTAACGACCGCTAATTTTTCGCTGGCTACTCCCTATCCAGGAACCGACTTAAGGCAAACATTTATTGAATCAAGAGAAAGAAATTTTGAAGATTTCTCTGATTACACATTTGACGCGACTTCAAGTAATGCTAGTAAGGTAGGTGAAAAAGAACTGGCGGGTTTAAGACAAAAAGCCAATCGCAGATTTTATTTAAGTCTCCAACGTTTTGGACACGTTCTCCGAGCTGTTGAACCTCAATGGTTATTGAGGTCTATGATAAACACCCCACTGGCTTTGCTTTGGCGCAATGCCATAGCCCCTACCAACTCACCAACCCAAGATTAAAGCTAGCGGGAAAACTCCAGGAAAAAAATATATTAGATTTTGTTTGACCTATTTCTATGAAATAGATTTTGCGCAGCGGAAGCCAATGTAATTATAAACTTCATTCATAATCTGGCCATAGGTGGTTACCTTCGGAAAGACTTTGTTTTTGGGATGAAGCCAAACTCGATTGGTTATTCTTAAAGCTCCAGCAGAAGAGTCGAAAGACCCACCACGGACTACTTTGGATTCTCCGGATTCAGGCCCCTTGGGATTGTCCTTGGTTCGAATTTTATAATAAGGCTCATACCAGTCGTCGACCCACTCCCAAACATTCCCCATCGTATCGTAAAGACCGTACTGATTTGGTTCTTTACTGCCTACAGGATGGGTGGTTTCATTAGAATTCTCTTCATACCATGTATATTCTTCATTTACCATATTTCCCCAGAAGTAGCGGGTTGTTGCCCCTCCTCGGGCAGCGTATTCCCATTCTGCTTCAGTGGGTAACCGGCAACCCCCATCTGATTTTTTAATGAACCTTTGAACATCCTGGTGATTGACCTGTTCAACAGGTAGGTCGGCACCTATAAATTTGGATGGATTATTTCCCATCACCTTTTCCCAGCGCGCTTGAGTGACTTCAAATTTATCCATATAGAAATCATTCACACAAACCTCGTGCTCTGGCTTTTCGTCTTCCTGGGTGTAATCGTTGCCCATAACAAAACATCCGCCTTTAATAAAAACCATCCCTTCTGGAGCATTGTTTGCTTTTTCCTGATCTTCAGGGCTGATTTTGATAGGAGTCACCCTTTTTTCAGAGGATTGAGCAGACTCCTCCTCCATCTCAGGTAATTCAGAGAGGCTGGGGTGCAAACCATCCTTTGCTTTTTCAGCCGATTCATCAGAACAGGCATTTAAAAAGCAAATCAGGACCAATAGAGTGATAAATTTAAAAAAACGCATTGTTTTCATAGGGTTTGTAAAAGGGTTGAATGATAACATTTTAACCCAATTTTACAAAAAAAAATGCCTCAAAACCCCCTTTTTGCACCATAAACACAGATAATCTAATGGAACCTGCCCAAATCTCTATATTTCTCTAAAAGTTTTTCGCCAAATACCGATAAATAATGGATATAACTTGTTCTGGGGAACTATGTCTTTAATGGAAATTTTAAAAGTACGCTTTACTAGTATCAGCCTTTGCGCTCTCGCTGTATTTTTAGGGGTGAGTTGCACCACCGTAAAAAAAACCTTCCAGGGTACTAAAAATAGCATCCTTTCTATTGCTCAAAAATCACCCATAACAAGAAATGATAAAGATCAGGATTTTCTTTTCGCTCAGCATCAATTCAATCGTCGAGAATATTCAGTATCCGAATTTTATTTGAAAAAGAGTTTGGCAAATCGCCCTTCAGACTTACGAGCGCTTAACCTTCTCCCCTGGACCTATTTTTTTCAAAAACGTTTCGACAAAGCACTAATGGCATTTGGACAGGCCCATACTTTTAACAAAAAAAATCCCATTCCAATTATGGGAATGGGCTGGTGTTATTTCAGCCTTAAACATTATGAAAAAGCTCTAGAAAATTTCGATCGAGTTGAAAGGTTGTTGCCAGGGTCATATGAAGTGCACAAAGGGCGTGCGTTTATTTATCTGGAACAAAAACGTGAAGACTTGGCAAAACAAGAATTGAGCCAAATTTTCAACCCCGAAAAAGTTGAAAATATTTTTCACATGTGGGATCAATGGACCAAAGAAAATCCGGATTCTGTATGGGAAATTGTTCCTTCCAGTGGTGCTTCAACATCCATTTTCACATTGCCTGTTGAACACCCACGCTACAGAAGTGCCCTTTGGGGATTGCCATTAAGCAACGATGAACCTGATTTAGATCTTGCATGGAAAGCTTATCACCAGGGAAAGTTTATAAAAGCCAAAAATATTTTTGAAGACCTTGCAGTCAAAAATAATCCTTCCTTGGATGCAATTAACGGCCTGGCATGGAGCTTAATGAAAGCAAAACAGATTAATAAATCTGAAGAAGTCTTCCACGAAATTCTAGAACTTTATCCCCAATTCATTGGCGCCAATAATGGAATAAGTGAAATAAAGGAAATTAAAAAAAGGCAAGCGGTATACGTCCAATACTATTTAGATCTTGGTAAACATCGACTTGCAATGGAGAAGCTGGATGAACTCCTTTTCCGATATAAAAACTGGGCTCATCCATACAACCAGCATGGGAAAATATCATTAGCCAGAAAAGAATATAAATTGGCAAAAGACTATTTCCTGGAAGCGCTGGAAAAAGAACCCAAAAACCCCATTGCAATGAAAGGTCTCGAAGAAATTTTAAAGGCCTTGGACAAGCACTTGTATAAAGCCGATCAAGCTTTAAAACAAGGGGACTACAAAGCTGCAGCGTTAATTTATTACGATTACGTACAGGATGATGACGATTGGCCTTCAGAAAAATTCCATACGGCTCACGCCTATAATGGTTTGGGTTGGAGCCAGTTTCAGAAAAAGCAATATAACTACGCGATCGAAAAATTTATAAAATCCGTACAACATGAAGACTATGAGGTCGACTCATCAAAGGGACTTGGTTTATCTTTATATGCGATAAATCAATTTCAAGATGCAATCCCTTATTTGGAAACGGCTCTACGGCACGACCCAGGAAATAAAGAGCTCGCCTATAAATTGGACTGGGCCATTCTGCAAAGCGAACCGCCGCATGAAGCAGAGAAATACTTTAAAAAAATATTACAGGAACATCCACTATTGGCTTCGCCTTATATGGCCTTGGGTTGGGTTTACTACAAATCGCGACAACCAGACCTCGCAATAGAATATTTCCTGAAAGCTATTTCTCTTGATCCAGATTTTGCATTGACGCCAAATTTTATTGAACTACTCTCAAAAGAACGTTTTGGCTGGCAGGTATATAATTCTCTGGGTTGGACATACCATCACAATGGTGAAGATAGTAAGGCTATGACTATGTTCAAAACGTCACTAGAAATTCAACCTAACCGATCAGAAGCGCGCAAGGGGTTGGGCTATATCTATTTTCGTCTTGGATATTTTGCAAAAGCTGCAAAAATGTTTGAACAATGCCTGGCTCTAAATCCTACACCCAATCCAGTTTTTGAACTTATTAAGGGTAATAATGCTATTGCCCCCTTTAAACTTCAAACTACC
>JAJDAV010000060.1 GCA_029261695.1 Nitrospinaceae bacterium
CCTATTTTTAAACGGCAATGATATAATCCCACCGACGAACTTATAGTCAATCTGGCTTTGATCCTCAATTATTAAATTGGTATTTTTATGACTGTATCAGAAATTGCGAAAGAGGCTAATTCTGCAGCTTTGATTCTTGCCCATCTTTCAACAGAGTTAAAGAATCAAGCACTCAATGAAATGGCAAACGCGCTGGAAGCGAATTGCAGTGCCATTCTTGCGGCCAACCAAAAGGATTTGGAGTTTGCAAATAAAGAAGGAATAGCAAAACCTCTTATCGCTCGTTTAACTTTAAATGAAGATAAAATTCGAGGGATGGCGCAGGGGATTCGCAGCGTAGTGGCTTTACCCGACCCTTCGGGAGTTCGGAAAAGTGCTATGGAACTGGATAAAGACCTGACCTTATATCAGGTGAGCTGCCCGATAGGGGTGATTGGTGCAATTTTCGAATCTCGACCCGATGCGGTTCCGCAGATTTCTTCACTTTGTTTGAAATCAGGAAATGCAGTGATTTTAAAAGGGGGACGTGAGGCTCAGAACTCAAATAAAGTGATAGTAAATTTATTGCAAGAGGGCATTAAAAAAGTGAATGGGGTCCCCGAGACTGCAGTTCAAATGATCGAAACAAGAGAAGAAGTTCAAGACATGCTTAAAGAGGAAAAAAATATAAACCTCATTGTACCGAGAGGTAGTAATGAGTTTGTAAAATACATACAGGATAATACCAAGATCCCCGTCCTTGGGCATTCTGAGGGTATTTGTCACAACTATATTGATAATGAAGCGGATATCGAAAAAGCTCTACGAATTGCCTTGGATTCAAAGTTGCAATATCCGGCGGCATGCAATGCAATGGAAAATCTTCTGGTTCACCAGGAAATTGCTTCTAAAATCATTCCGCAATTGATTCAAAAGTTCGAAGAAAAGGGCGTTTCCCTTTTAGGGTGCGAAAAAACTCGTGAAATCGCAGCAAACCTACCTATTGCTTCAGAAAGTGAATGGGATGAAGAATATAACGATTTAAAATTGTCTGTAAAAATAGTTGAAGACATTGATGAGGCTATTTCTTTCATAAATTGTCATGGTTCGGGTCACACAGATACTATAATTACCGAGAATTCTGAAACAGCTGAGAAATTTATGGACGGAGTGAACTCTGCCAGCGTGATGTGCAATGCGTCAACCCGTTTTGCCGATGGTTTTCGCTATGGGCTGGGTGCGGAGATAGGAATAAGTACTAATAAAACTCATGCAAGAGGCCCTGTAGGCTTAGAAGGTTTGGTCATCTACAAGTATAGAGTTTATGGGAATGGTCAGATTGTAAGCGATTATTCGGGTGAGAATGCACGTTCATTTACCCATAAGCCGGTCTGATTTTCTGACGTGCAGAATAGCCAAAGCAATTTCGACTCCGATTTTCCTCAGGAATTACCTACCCAGTTTGAAGGCCCTACAGAACCCGTAAAAAATAATTGGTGGCTATTTAGTACTTTATTATTAGCTACCCTGGTAACAACATTTTTAGCAGGCGGGTTTTTATTCTCTATTAGTTTATTGCTTATACTGGGTGCTCACGAATTCGGTCATTATTGGGCAAGTAAGAAAAACGGAGTTCAAACCACGCTTCCCTATTTTATTCCCGCTCCTCCTATTTTTATTGCTGGAACCTTCGGCGCTTTCATTCAAATCAAACAGCGGATTCCTAATCGAAAGGTATTGATGGAAATTGGTGCTGCAGGACCTATTGCCGGGTTCGTGGTGGCATTGCCTATGTTGATTCTGGGCTTATATCTTTCTGCAGTGACACCCTTGACAGGAATGGGAGGAATAAACTTTGGCAGTTCAATTATTTTAAATCTATGTTCCAAAGTTATTCTTGGGGTTGACCCAAGTTCTCCCTATGTAAATATCCATCTCCATCCAATCGCATTTGCCGGTTGGATTGGTATGCTTGTAACGGCTTTAAATTTAATGCCTGTGGGGCAGTTGGATGGAGGGCATATAATCTATGCATTATTTCCAGAAAAGCATGGTTTATTTGGCAAGTTATTTTTCGTAGCATTATTTCCTTTAGGTTATTATTGGCCGGGCTGGTTTTTTTGGGCTGTTATGATAGCTTTAATGGGGTTCAAAACAGCTCCATTGACCGAGGATGTTGAGAACTTGGATCCTCTGCAAAAAGCTCTTGGTGCCATTTCAGGTGTAATTTTTATACTGACCTTTATCCCTATCCCATTTTCTGAAATCTGATTTATAGCTATTTGATTATTAAGGGGATACCTATAAAACCCGCATCAGAATAACGGGATTTCGTTAAAATTAGCCGTTTTAAGAGTGGGGCCGAAAATGAAAAGTTCGTTTTTTTTATTAAGCGGATATGTTTTAATATTTGACGGTATTTACCTAACTTGTTGTTTTTAAGGTTAAATTTTGTCAAAAAAAATAATGTCCTTAGGGTTTTAGCTTAGAATGAAATTGACAGAGGGAGGTTCATATGATACATTTTTACTCTCTAGGGGTGCTAATCTTCTTACCTTAATCAGGTATTTTTATAAAGAAAAGAATAATCTTGGTTGCCATCAAGTTTTCTTTTTAGAAGTTTAGTACCCCTTCTTTACTTCCTTCTCAATATTTCTTTCCTTTAAAAATATTATCTTCTTCTTGTTTTTGAATTAATATAGTTTCCTAATCACAAAAACTCACTTTTCGAGGAATTTATGCAGCGAATTCTAGTTTTACTCGGAATGCTATTGGTTGTCTCCTTATTAACTATATCTTCATCTTACGCTGGGGGAATTAAACCTATTCCTTCCCTAAATAAGATTTTGGATGAGGCACGTGCTTCTTTTTCCGCAAAAAATAACTCAACGAGTCTTCAGGATAAGGAACTTTTAATTAAACAGCTTTATTACCAAATTCAGTATCAAACTCAAAAGTTGGAAATACTGAAAGAGGTGAAGGGGCATTTTGAAAAGTCCATCAGTAAAGCTGAAGAGAAATATGACGAAGGGGAAGAGGGCATCAGCCAATCTGACATTACAAAATTAAAATTGGGTTTAGCGGGTACCTTAAATGATATTTATGAAACAGACACAGACCTGCAAATATCGCGTTTGTCGCTATCTGATAGTCTTCACAATAGTTTTCTGCCCGAGGCTGAATTGAAGGAGCCCGATATTTCCCCTATCGAGTTTGAATTCGAAGATTATGAGACCTGGATTGGACAGGCTGGGGATAATCATAATGAGTTTTTATTAAAAAAAGCATTTCTGAAAGTAAACGAGGCCAGACAAAAAATGTATTTGGCCAAGAAGAATAGAAAAATGACCCGAGCTTTATTGGTAAGTGAAGTGGCCAATTATGATTTTGGTATAGGGGACCCCGGTGATCTTTTTCAAGCATTGATAATCTATACTCGGGTTTTGACTGGTTACTATGACTCAGTTTACAACTTTAACCTATCAGTAGCTAAACTGGTTCGCGATAAAAATTCATGAATAGGGATGCTTTAAAATACTGGTTGGCCCTAAATATGGTAGTGGGTGTGGGAAGGACAATTTTCCACCGCTTGGTAAAAGTCTTTGGTTCTCCTGAGAATGTTTTTTCTGCAAGAACTGCAGATTTACGGCAGGTTCATGGAGTGGGTGACAAAGTGGCTACTGCTATTTCGGGTTTTGATGTGGATCAGGCGACCGATCGTGAGATTGGGCTTGCAGAGAAAGAGGATATTCGCATTTTGACTCTGGTTAGCGATGAGTATCCTGAATTATTGAAAGCCATTTATGATCCCCCCCCAGTTTTATACGTAAAAGGAAAGCCTTTAAATTCGATTTCTTTTCCTTTGGCAGTTGTGGGAACACGAAACCCCTCTGAATATGGCAAGGTCATTGCCCACCGATTATGCCTCAAATTAGCATCTGCTGGTTTTAATTTGGTAAGTGGTTTGGCCAGAGGGATAGATACTCTGGCTCATCGGGCAGCTTTGGAGGCAGGTGCAGACACAATTGCAGTTTTTGGTTGTGGTTTGGGGCATACCTATCCTCCTGAGAACAGGAAGCTGAGAAATGAAATTGTGCAGCAGGGGGCAATAATTTCGGAGTTTCCAGTACTCATGCGGCCTGAAAGAAACAATTTCCCGGCACGAAACCGTGTTTTGAGCGGATTATCTCTTGGTACGGTGGTGGTTGAGGCGGCCGTGAAAAGTGGTGCGCTTATCACAGCAGATTTTGCTCTTGAGCAGGGTAGGGAAGTTTTTGCAGTTCCTGGAAATATCACGTCTCCTAAAAGCAAAGGAACAAATGATTTGATTAAGGCTGGCGCAAAATTAGTGGATAGCCCTGATTCTGTTATTGAAGAGTTGCTTCCAGTTTTGCGAGAAAAATTGGACAAACCAGAAATAAAACTAGATAACGAGGTAGAGAGACAAGTTTTTTCCCTTTTATCTCTTGAAGGACGCCACATCGATAATTTAATTGAAAACAGTGATTTGTCTCCAGCGCAAGTTTCGGCTACACTGTTACAACTTGAATTACGAGGGCTGGTTCGTCAGCTAAGCGGTAAAATATACGTTTCTAATTGTGATACGAAATAAATTGAGTGAGGAAATATGGGTAAATCGTTATTGATCGTTGAGTCACCTACCAAAGTAAACACGCTTAAGAAAATTGTAGGCAAAGATTTTATTATTAAAGCGTCGGTAGGCCACCTTAAAGATCTTCCTAAGAAAAAACTGGGTGTGGATGTCGAAAATGATTTCGAACCCGAGTACATCACAATTCGAGGGAAAGGCAAGATTCTGCAAGAGTTGAAAACTGCCGCGAAAAAAGTCGATACGATCTATCTGGCTCCCGATCCGGATCGCGAAGGTGAAGCCATTGCTCATCATATTGGAAACGAAGTTGCCCGGTTTACCAAAGGTAAAATTTACCGGGTAATGTTTAATGAAATTACCAAAAAGGCCGTCAAAGAGGCCTTGGCGAATCCGACGGAATTGAATCTGGATAGAGTTAACGCTCAACAGGCTCGGCGTATTCTTGATCGCTTGGTGGGTTATAAAATCAGTCCCATTTTGTGGAAGAAAGTTCATAGAGGCTTGAGTGCAGGGAGAGTTCAATCTGTAGCTTTGCGAATAGTATGCGAAAGAGAACGAGAGATTCTAGCGTTCAAATCTAAAGAGTACTGGTCGATAACTCTAGACCTGGAAGGAAGCTGCAAGCCAAACTTTCAAGCCAAGCTTTTTAAGATAAATGACGACAAAGCTGAAATCAATAACAAGGAAGAAGCGGATAAAATTTTAAAGGACCTTGAAGGTTCTTCGTTGATCCTTGATGCAATTACAAAAAAGGAAAGAAAAAGGAATCCGAGCGCTCCATTTATTACAAGTTCCCTACAGCAGGAAGCCTCTCGAAAGTTAAATTTTTCGCCCAAGAAAACAATGATGCTGGCGCAAAAATTATATGAGGGAATTAAGCTGGAAAAAAAGGGTACGGTAGGTTTGATTACATACATGAGAACCGATTCGGTGAGACTGTCCGATCAGGCCCTTGAAGAAGTTAGAGGCTATATTCCCGAGCGATATGGTAAGGAGTACCTGCCTGCGAAGCCAAATACCTATAAAAGTAAAAAATCAGCACAAGAGGCGCATGAAGCTATCCGACCTACTGATGTAACTCTGGATCCAAATTTTTTAAAAGATCATTTAGAGAAAGATTTATTTCGCCTTTATCAATTGATCTGGTCTCGTTTTGTTTCCTGTCAAATGGTTCCAGCGGTTTTAGATACTACTCAATTTGATATCAAATCAGGCAATTACCTATTCCGCAGCAACGGTTCTATTTTGAAGTTTGCTGGTTTTATGAAGGTTTATGTAGAGAGCCAAGATGACGAAAGCAGCGAAAAAGCAGATACGAAGGATAGCGACCGAATTTTGCCAGCCTTGAGTAAAGGTGAAAACTTGAAACTACTTGAGATTTCACCGGAGCAACATTTTACTCAACCGCCCGCCCGTTTTACGGAAGCGATGCTGGTTAAAGAACTCGAAGATAAAGGTGTTGGAAGGCCAAGTACCTATGCTTCCATTATAAGTGTGATTAAGGATAGGGACTATATCCAAAATGAAGAGCGTCGATTGAAACCCGTGGAATTGGGATTCATGATCAATGACCTACTTGTAGAAAATTTTCCAGATATTATGACCACCGCTTTTACTGCGAAAATGGAAGAACAGCTTGATGAGGTTGAAGATGGAAAAATGGAATGGAAGAATGTTCTTCATTCTTTCTACACACCTTTTAAAAAAGACCTCGAGGAAGCTGAGAAAAAGATGAAGGACTTCAAGGCCGAAGTCGAAGAAACGGATGAGGTCTGCGAAAAATGCGAAAAACCCATGATTATTAAATGGGGACGATTTGGTAAGTTCATGGCTTGTTCAGCATATCCAGATTGTAAAAATGCAAAAGACATTAAAAAACCAGGCAGCGAAGGTGAACCAGAAACTCCTGATGAAGTTGAAGGCGAATGTGATAAATGTAATTCTCCTTTGATAATTAAGCGAGGAAGATTTGGGAAATTTATTGCCTGCTCTACCTATCCTGATTGTAAGTTTACCAAGCCTATAGGCTTGGGGATTTCATGTCCAGAGGATGGATGTAAAGGGGAGATTGCTCCAAGGCGAACAAAAAAAGGTCGAACATTTTATGGCTGCACCAAATATCCTGATTGTAAATTCACATCTTGGGATAAACCAAAAGCCGAGCCATGCCCCGAATGTAAGCATCCCTTTATGGTTGAGAAATGGAAGAAAAATGAAGATCCTTCCATTCTTTGTCCTGAATGTGGATTTAAAAGCACGAACGCTGCAGCCTGAAAATATTTCGTGAATGATTTTTTAACCATTATTGGTGCCGGTTTGGCCGGATCAGAGGCTGCATGGCAAGCTGCGGAGAGAGGCATCCCGGTAGTTTTGCATGAAATGAGGTCTGTCTCTCGCACCGCCGCTCACAAAACGAACAACTGCGCCGAGTTGGTCTGTAGCAACTCTTTAGGTAACAATCTACCGCATTCCGCTCCCTTTATTCTTAAAGAAGAACTACGAAAATTTAATTCAATCGTAATTTCATCTGGAGATAACAACTCTGTTCCTGCTGGCTCAGCACTTGCTGTTGACCGGGATTTATTTGCAAAAGAAATTACCGAAAAAATTTCGTCTCATCCGCTCATCACTTTGAAGAGGGAGGAGATAGTAGAAATTCCTGAAGAGGGACCTGTAATTATTGCAACGGGTCCATTGACATCCCCAAAACTGTCAGAAGAAATTTCCCGTTTGATTGGGCAAGAGTACCTCTATTTTTACGATGCCCTCTCTCCGATTGTTGATGCTAACTCTATTGATTATGATATTGCATTTTTTGCTTCTCGTTATGGAAAGGGTGGGGCGGATTATCTAAATTGCCCAATGGATGAAAAACAGTATTATGATTTTATTCGGGAACTTAATGCTGCCGAAAAAGTTCCTATGGCTACCTTTGAAAAGCCCGTTTATTTTGAAGGCTGTATGCCAATTGAAGTTCTTGCTGAGCGTGGTCCAAAGACACTTGCATTTGGGCCTCTCAAACCGGTTGGACTACCGGATCCGCGTACTGGGAAAATAGCATTTGCAGTAGTGCAATTGCGTAAAGAAAATAAGGAAAGCTCTGCATACAATCTGGTGGGTTTTCAGACAAAATTAACTTACCCAGAACAAAAAAGAATTGTGAGATTGATTCCCGGACTTGAACAGGCCGAGTTTTTTCGCTTTGGTGCAATTCATCGAAACACCTTTATTAATACACCCGAAATTTTGAATAACGAGTTAGAACTAAAAACCCGACCCGGAGTATATTTTGCAGGTCAAATTACAGGTGTGGAGGGTTATGTCGAATCAGCCAGTATGGGTTTGCTGGCAAGCTTGAGTGCGGTGGCAAAAATTATGGGTAAGAATTATTCTCCTCCTCCTCGCGATACAGCCCTTGGTGCATTGATTAATTATTTAACGACTTCAAGTAAGAAAAACTTTCAGCCCATGAATATTAATTTTGGCTTGTTCTGGGTTAAGGAAATGAAGATACGTGATAAAAAGGAAAGAAACCAAAAGATAGCTTTAAATGCACTTGAGCAAATCAAAAAATGGCGGGAAGGGTTGAAAGATTCCATCGGCTCGGCGGCTTGATTAAACGATACAAACTGCCATTACTTGTTTTAAGTCGGTATCTCCCTTGAATACTTTGTAAATCCCATCTTGCTTCAAGGTCGTCATTCCATCCTTTAGTGCTTGTTCACGTAGTTCCTCGACAAGGCTTTGTTTCATGATCATTCTTTTGATTTCGTCGGTGCCTTCGAGGCATTCATGTATACCCGTCCTCCCTGCATACCCTGTATCTGTGCAGGAATCACAACCCACAGGCTTTTTAAGCATAAGATCATCTGTATATTCAATATTTAGATTTTTGAAATCTATTTCACCGTATTCTTTCACAAGAGAATCAAATTCCTCACGCGTTGGGTGGTAGTCTTCTTTACATTTTTTGCAAAGAGTACGAACCAACCTTTGCGCAACGATGAGCAATAATGCATCAGCAAAATTAAGAGGATTCATTCCCATATCTATCAGGCGAGTGATTGTTTCAGGTGCGGAGTTTGTATGCAACGTACTGAAAACCAAATGACCTGTTAAGGAAGCTTCAAGCCCAATGGAACAGGTTTCTGCATCTCGCATTTCACCTACCATGATGACATCAGGATCCCCACGAAGAAACGATTTCATCGCGCGAGCAAAGTCCAATCCAATTTTATTAAGCATCTGAACTTGCCTGAGGCCTTTTTGGGTTATCTCAACAGGGTCCTCAGCGGTCCAAATTTTTCGCTCCGGTTTATTTATATAACCAAGTGTTGAATGCAGGGTAGTGGTTTTTCCTGATCCTGTTGGGCCTACCACAAGGATCAAACCATAAGGTTTTGATGCAGAACTTTGAATCAAATTTAAATTGTGATCGCTGAAATTCATACCTTCTAAGGGGATGGGTTTGCTTGCTGCAAGAATTCGTAGTACCGCATCTTCATTTCCACCAACCGTTGGGCAGGTTGCCACGCGATACTCAATTTCCTTTTTCCCATATTTCATTTTTATTTTTCCATCCTGCGGCATTCGCCTTTCTGCAATGTCGAGTTTGGCCATAATTTTTATTCTGGAAATTAAGGCCTGTTTATATATGGATGGGATTTCCTCATATATGGTACAAGTTCCGTCTTTTCGATATCGTACTAAAACATTTTCCTTTCCCACTCCTGGTTCAATGTGAATGTCTGAAACACCACGCTCATAGGCATCGATTAAAACCTTATTAACCAGCCTGACGATTGTGCTGTCAGTTTCACTGATAGCGTTGGAGCCATCATCATCTTCAACTGTGTCAATATCAACCTCTCCCTGCTCATCTTTTAAGGCGCTCAACAGGCTCGACATTTCTTCGGTCAAAGTCTCCTCAGGCCCCGTATCAGCTTCGGCATCAACACCCAGTGAAGAATTCAGAAAGTCTATGATGTCTACTTTTAATCCAACTTTGAATTCAATTTCGCTTTTTGGGAAAATTTGATGGATGTTTTGAACCTTGTCGGGATTTATGGGGTCATTGATGAGGATAGTTATTTTGTCTTTATCTTTTTGAATGGGGATCCAAAAGTTTTTCGTTAAGAAGTTCCGATTCAATCCTGTTAAATTTTCTGCAGGGATTAATATGGTATCGCTATAACCGAAATAGGGAAGTTGATAAAAACTTTCTAATGACTTACCCAAGTCTTTTCTTTGAATTTTCAGGTCAATCATTAGAACAGATTCCAAATCCATCTGTCCTTTTCTAGCTTTAGCCGTTGCTTGAGTGAGTTCTTCTTCGGTTATTATCCCATGGTGAGTAAGGTAACTAAATTTAGTGGGTTTAGGTTCTATGTATTTGGCTTGATTGTGGAATGCCAAGGCTAGGGTCTCAGCGATAATTGAAGCTGCTTTTTCATCCTGAGCAGTAAACTTATTTCCATTTAGTTTGTTGACTACCTGGACAACACCCATAAGTTTTTCTGAATAAAACATGGGGTAACCCAAAACCGATTTTGTTATGTTGCCTGATTTTTTATCCCAGGAACTGTCAAATCTAAGGTCAGGGTGATAATCTTTTAGTTCTTTTTCATTGTAGACATCACTTATGTTTACACTTTTTTGTTCCATAGCGACCCAACCGGCAATGCTAATAGGTGATATGGGTAAGCGTATTTCATTTATCTGTTCCCCAGACTTTACTTTTGAAAATATTTCATTGGTGTGATGATCCACTGCATAAATGGTGATGGCCTGTGACTCAAATAATTTTAGTATTGAATCTTTAAGTTCTAAAAGAATCTCATCAATATTTTTAGCGGAATGAATGGCTTGGGAAATTCGATGAAGACCTTCTTCTGGTGTGAGAGGGGGGGGCGTCGGAATCGGTTCTATTCCAAACTGTTCTTCCAGTCGAACCAGGATTTGTCCTATGGCGGGAGATATTTCTCTAGCTAATTTGAATTCCTGCTCAGAGAAAGCTTCTCCGTTTCTTTTATGTATGACTTCCATAACACCAACAAGTTTCTTGTTGTGAGGTATGGGGAGTACCATGAGAGATCGGGTGCGTATGCTTAATATGCTGTCTAAAGTGGAACCCTGTGAAAGTTTTGGATGGAATTGGGACAGGTCTTCTTGTAAATAAGAATCGGCAATATTTACGGCTTTTCCCACTGCCGCTACGTACCCCGCCAGGCTACTGGTAGAAATATCGACTCGAACTTCAGGCTGGGAGTCTATTATTTTATTACGTGAAAATAGTTGGCGTTTTTCTCGATCCAAAGCAAAAAGTGTAATTGCTTCACAGTCCCATAACCCCTTTAGCTCTTTTATTAAAAGAGGAATAGCTTCAGCAATATTTTCGGCAGATTGAATTCGTGCCAGCATCGATTTGGTTTTGATACCATTTGCAGGTGTTTCGGTTTGTAATGTTTCCTGGGATAGGGGCATAAGTTGAGGTCAATAGTTAAAGGGTTTGTCTGAAACTAAACAATGCATACCGCAAGGACTTGTTTTAAATCGCAGTCGCCTTTAAAAATTTTGTAGATGCCATCTTGCTTTAGAGTCGCCATTCCATCTGTTATAGCCTGCGCGCGTAAATTTTCTACCAGTTCATTTTTCATTATCAAACGTTTCATGTCATCAGTGCCATCCAGTAATTCGTGAATGCCTGTTCTACCTGCATAACCTGTTTCGTTACAGGACGCACAGCCTACGGGTTTCTTAAGACGGAGATCGTCTGTATACTCGATATTCAATTTTTTAAAATCTTCTGGGCCATACTGGTTTACCAGCTCGTCGAATTCCTCTCGATCTGGATGGTAATCCTCTTTACATTGTTTACACAAAGTTCGGACTAACCTTTGTGCAACAATAAGAAGTAATGCATCCGCAAAGTTTAGTGGATTCATTCCCATGTCTATAAGACGAGTAATGGTTTCTGGGGCTGAGTTGGTATGAAGCGTGCTGAAAACAAGATGGCCTGTTAAAGATGCTTCGAGACCAATGGAACACGTTTCAGCATCGCGCATTTCACCAACCATGATCACATCAGGATCACCACGTAAAAATGATTTCATCGCACGTGCAAAGTCTAAGCCAATTTTATTTAACATCTGTACTTGTCTCAATCCATCTTGAGTGATTTCGACAGGATCTTCAGCTGTCCATATTTTGGTTTCTGGTTTGTTGATATAGCCAAGACAGGAATGTAGTGTTGTTGTTTTTCCTGAGCCAGTGGGGCCCACCACTAAAATGAGACCGTAAGGCTTGGTGGACTTTTCTTGGATTAAAGTAAGGTTTCTATCCGAAAAATTCATGCCTTCAAGTGGAATGGGTTTGCTGGCTGCCAGAATTCGAAGTACGGCATCCTCATTTCCACCAACGGTAGGGCATGTCGCAACACGATACTCTATGTCTTTGCGACCGTATTTCATTTTTATTTTGCCATCCTGTGGCATTCGTCGCTCAGCAATATCCAGTTTGGACATGATTTTGATACGAGATATAATCGCTTGCTTGTACAGATAAGGGATTTCTTGGTAAATACGGCAAGCCCCGTCTTTGCGGAATCGAACTTTAACAGGCTTTTTTCCGGTTCCTGGCTCAAGGTGGATATCTGAGACTCCTTGATCGTACGCATCTGTCAAAACTTTATTTACCAGTCTGACAATCGTACTGTCGGTTTCGCTGATAGCATTGACCTCACTATCTTCTTGACTGGAGTCGACTACCTCAGCAGAACTTTCATCTTCTAACGCGTCGAGCAAGCTGGACATTTCTTCGGTTTTTAATTCTTCTACAGTATTCGATTTTGCCTCGTCCTCGGTCATTGCAGAGAGTAAGTATTCACGTATATCTACTTTTAACGCTACCTTGAGTTCCAACCTTTTTTTAGGAAAGATCATTTGAATGTTCTGGATTCTGTCCTTGTTGGTCGGGTCGTCGGTTAGAATAAGCGTGCTGCTTGCATCATTTTGCAAGGGAACCCAATGGTTTTTTGCCAAATAGTTTTTATTTAAGCCCGTAAAGTTTGACTGGGGTAACACTATAGAGTCATTGAACCCTTGATAAGGAATGCTGTAATAAAGTTCCAAAGCTTTACCTAGATCTTTACGCTTTAATTTTAGGTCGCCGAGTAAAACCGTTTCAATTTCCAATTGGTTTTTTCTAGCTTTGGAGGTGGCATTGTTTAATTCCTCTTGTGAAATTATTCCACTTTCCACCAAGTAACCAAATTTTGTGCGTTTTTGTCGATTGATTTTTTGTTGGTTAAAAAATGCGAGGGCTAAGGTTTGAGCAATGATCTTCGCATTACGTTCATCAAAACTCGTAAATTTGTCGCCATGTTTTTTGTTTACCAATTGAAGTACACCCATTAACTCCTCCCCTTGAAGCAAGGGGTAGACAAGCATGGATTTTGTTCGAAGTCCTGTTTTTTTATCCCACGAGCTATCGAACTTTAAGTCGGGATGAAATATTTTTAATTCATTTTCATCGTAGACATCGTGGATGTTGAAGGGTTTTTTAATTTGTGCGACGCAACCAGATATGCTTTTCTCTGAAATTGGGACACGAATTTCATTGACCTGAGTTCCAGATTTAGATTTGGAATATATTTCATTGCGAATTTCATCGATTGCGTAAATGGTAATCAGGCCTGCGTCAAAAAGCTGTAGAATGGGGAGTTGTAATTCTAATAGTATCTCATCAATGGTTCCAGCAGAATGGATGGCATGAGCCGTGTCCTGAATTTTGTTCTCAAGATCTTCTACTTCCAGTTTTACCAGGGCGTGACCCAAAGTGGAGGAGAGATCTTTTGCTTGTCGAATGTATCCCTCACTGAAACCATTTCCTGATTCGTGATTGATACACTCAATAACTCCCATCAACCTTTTGTTATAAGGTAACGCTACCACAAGAGCGGATCGAGTTTGGAATTCAAATTTTTCGTCCCAGGATTTATCAAGTTGTAAGTCAGCGTGATATTTTTTTAGTTCTTCCTGGTCATATGCATTTCCGATGTTTAGGGTTTTTCCTGTTGCGGCCACAAAACCCGCAAGACTCTTTGAGGATATATCGAGTCGGATTTCTTCAAATTTATCGCTTTGAAAATTTCTTGAAAAAATCTGCCTTTTTTCTCTATCAACAGCAAAAACAGTAACAGCCTGGCAATCAAACAGTTCTTTCAGTTCTTCTGTTAACGAGAAAAGTATCTGCCCCATGCTTTCCCCAGAAACAATTTTGTTTATAACGGGTCTGGATCGATCGCTGGTTCTTCTTCCACGTGCGTCAGTTTCTATAGGAACTTTATCTGCAGTTCTTCTCTTTATCTCTGGAATGGAATCTTCAATAGGTTCCGCAGCCTCAATATTTAATGAAGCGCTATCCAGATCAGATGTAGAGTCATTTCCGTTGCCTGGCGACAATTCAGAATTCTTGTTTTTAGAAAACAGTCCCATTTATTGTTTTATATATTAAAAAATATTGTATAAACCCATCTTCAATCCTACTACCCTGAATGCTAAAACTCAAGCTGATTTAAAGGGTCGCTACTTTACGAAGCCATTGAAAATATTATAATTAGCCTGATGCGGTGATTGTATTGGGTTTCGAAAGGGGTGTTGATTGTTGGGAAAGGTGAAGGGGAGGGGTTAGACATCCAGGTCTTTTGCAAATTCTGCTTTTTCTTTAATGAATTTATATCGGGTTTCGGCATTTTTCCCCATCAATTGGGAAAATGTTTCACTGGTTTTTTCTTTGTCTTTCAACTCAACTCGGATTAAGGAACGAGATTTTTTATTCATAGTTGTTTCTCTCAAGTCAGAAGCCGGCATCTCTCCTAAGCCTTTAAAACGGCCTATTTCATATTGGCTTCCATTTAGATCTTTAACTATTTCATCTTTTTCCTCTTCGGTAACGGCGTAATAAAGCTTTTTCCCTACATCTATTCTGTAAAGGGGGGGCTGTGCTATGAATAGATGACCGTTATTAATTAACTCAGGCATGTAGCGATAGAAGAAGGTTAAAAGAAGAGTACAAATATGCGCTCCATCTACATCTGCATCCGTCATAATAATAACTTTGCCGTATCGTAATTTATTGTAATCAAATTTATTTTGTATTCCTGTGCCACAGGCGGAAACCAGGTTTTGTATTTCTGTGTTAGCGAGAATTTTCGCCAGAGTTGCTGTCTCCACATTGAGAATTTTTCCCCGAATCGGAAGGATGGCCTGAGTTTTTCTATCCCTGGCTTGTTTGCTAGATCCTCCTGCTGAATCTCCTTCACAAATAAACAGTTCCGCCAGATCCTTATCCGTTGTGGCGCAGTCAGACAGTTTTCCTGGAAGGTTCAGACGATGTGAAATGTTTGTTTTTCGCTGAACCGCTTCTTTGGCTTGTCGAGAGGCTATCCGCGCTTGTGCAGATAAAATTATGCGATTGGCCAAAGCATCTCCTAGTGTCTGATTTTCATTGAGAAAATGCTCTAGAGAATGTTTGACAACGACCTCAACTTGAGATGTAATTTCAGAATTTAGCCGGCCTTTTGTCTGCCCTTGAAACTCGACTTCGCCTTGCAGGTAAACGTTGATTATCGCGACCAACCCCTCACGGACATCATCGCTGGTGATAGAAGAAATTTCTTTAGGAAGAAGCTTTCTTCTTTCGATGTAGGCACGCATGGCTTTCGTTGTGCCATTTCGAAAACCATTTTCATGAGTTCCGCCATCGACAGTACGGATGGAGTTTGCAAATGAAAGTACCTGAGTGTCCGTATTTGGAGTCCATAAGAACGCGGTTTCCAATTTTAACAAGTTGTCTTCTTTTTCAACATAAATAGGGGTTTCCATCAAAGTAGACTTTTGCCCTACGATTTTTTTTATATAGTCTCGGATACCTTCAGGGTAATGATAGGTATGGACATTTTTATTCTCAGTGAAGGTTATTTTTAAACCTTTATTGAGGAAGGCTTTTGATTCGGCCCGTTCCATAATCAATTTTGGATTGAATTCGATTTTAGGGAATATTGCGGGGTCTGCCTTGAAATAAACAGTAGTTCCATAAAGTCTTGTGGACTTCCCTTTTTTAAGTTTTGATAGAGGTTTCCCCTGTGCATAAGATTGAGTCCATTCGAATCCATCTCGCCGGGAAGTGGCTGTCATAGTTTCTGAAAGGGCACATACAACCGCCATGCCAACTCCATGCAATCCACCGGATACTTTGTAATTCCCTTGGCCAAATTTTCCACCGGAATGAAGAGTTGTGAATAGAATCTCCATTGCGCTTTTCTTTGTATTTCTATAGAGGTCTACTGGAACTCCTCGACCATTATCTTTAATGGTGACTCCTTGGTCAGAGTCCAAGGTGATCTCAATATTATCGCAATGGCCATTGAGAGCTTCGTCAACGCTGTTATCGAGGATTTCCCAAAGAAGGTGGTGCAGTCCGGTGGATGAAGTTGAACCAATGTACATCCCCGGCCTTTTGCGTACTGGGTCCAATCCTTCCAGGACTTGAATGTCTTTTGAACTATAATTCGTCATTTGGATTAAGTAATTTTTATAATTGTTTTGCGTTTAGAAACAATGACACCTTGACTGCCTCGTTTGCAAAGACGGACACTTTTAACTGTGATTTCTTTATCTTTACCTGAGTCGAAAGCAAGATTGATCTTGTCCTTAAGTTTAACAAACTTCAAGCCAACCAATTGGCTCTCTCCAGGTTTCATTAATATAACGCCTTTTCCAGACCCGGTTAATTGAGTAACTTGTTCGGTTGCAATAACAACGGCCTTCCCAATTGCGGTGACAAGAAATACATACTTCTGGGTGACAGGAGCAAACCCGACCATTCGATCCTCATTTTTCAGACTCATGATCTTTCTACCTGACCGTGTGGTCTCACCCAGGTTAGAGATCGGGAAGCGAAAACCAAACCCATTGGCACTGACAACCATATACTCTTCTCCATCATCGAAACCTAGAGAACCTTGGCTGGATTTTTGTTTTCCTACTTCAGGAGTTGCTGGTAAACGGATCATGCCAATTACTTTTTCTCCATCCGCAAACTTGAAAAGACTTTGTATAGGTTCACCAAAGCCACTTCTAGTATAGGGAAGGCTATATGCTTTGGCGACATAAGCAACCCCAAAAGAAGTAAATATCCCCAATAGGTCTTTTGTGTTGCAGGAAATTGTACTTAGAAACTGGTCATTTTCTTTGAATTTCAGGGTTGATGGATCATTCAGCGTTTTTAATTTACGTATCCACCCATTTTGACTAAGCACAATATTTACATCTTCGTGTTCAATAAAATCTTCGGCATTGAACTCAATATTATCACTAGAACCAAATTTGGATTTTCTTTTGTCACCGTATTTTTTATCAATTTCCTCAAGCTCTTTTCGAACTTCGTCTGAAATCTTTTTCGGCGAATTAAGAATGGATTGGATTCTCTTTTTTTCCTTTTCTTTTTCTCGTTGCTCTTCCAGTATTTTATCCATCTCCATAGCTACCAAACGATAGAGGGGGAATTCGAGGATAGCACTGGTTTGTTCATCATCGAGTTTGAAGTGCTTTTGGATTTTCTCGTGAGCTTCTTTTCTCGATTTTGAAGAGCGGATAAGTTTTAAAGCTTGATCAAGATCAGCAAAAACTACGGCAAACGCAGCAAGAATATGCAGTCGTTTCTCAAGAAGAGCAAGCTCATACTCAAGGCGGCGTGTGACAACCTGCTTACGAAATTTTAAAAACTCCTGACAAATATCGATCAATGATAATCGTGCCGGTTCACCATTAGGTTTTAGACAGGTGAAATTTATTTGAAAGTTTGATTCTAGATCAGTGTGTTTGAATAGATAGCTCATTAGCTTATCTGGGTCGGCGGTGTTTTTTATTTCCAGAACAACTCGAACTTTTTCATCACTTTCATCGCGGATGTCCGTGAGAGGTGCCAGTTTTTTAGCAATAATGATCTCAGCAATTTTTTCAATCAGTCGTGATTTGTTGATTGCGTATGGAATAGATGTGATAATTATTTGCTTCTTTCCACGTGGAAGATTTTCGATTTTCCATTCACCACGAATCTTTACTGCTCCCGATCCCGTCTCATAAGCTTTTCGTAACTCCGCTTTGCTATTTAAGATGATGCCTTGAGTGGGGAAGTCCGGTCCTTTGATATGTTTCATCAATGAGGCGACGGTTTGTTTCGGCTCGTCTACTAGTGAGATCAACGCAGAAAAAACTTCGTGTAAATTATGGCTGGGGAAAGAGCAAGCCATTCCCACTGCTATTCCTGACGAACCATTGATCAGCAGATTTGGAATACGCGACGGCAACACCGCCGGTTCTTTAAGGGTATTATCGTAGTTGGGGCGAAAGTCGACCGTGTCTTTTTTGATGTCGCTGAGCAGAAAAGCCGTGATAGGTGTTAACCGGCCTTCTGTATAACGGTAAGCAGCGGGTGAATCACCATCCATTGATCCAAAGTTCCCCTTGCCATCAACAAGAGGGTAACGCATGGAAAAATCCTGGGCCATTCTGACCATCGATTCGTAAGTGGAAGAGTCTCCATGTGGATGGTACTTACCCAAAACTTCACCAATAATTTTGGCAGATTTTACATGCTTACTGGCCGCATTCATTCCCATGCTTTCCATTGCATACAAAATTCTGCGGTGGATGGGTTTGAGTCCATCACGAACATCTGGAAGAGAACGGGAAACTATTGTTGAAAGGGCATAAGTCAGAAACCTATTTTCAAGTTCTTCCTGCAGGTCTGATATTTTTTCGGGCCTCATTTTTCAGTTAAATCTAAAAGGTTATTTGTGTAGAAAAGCGAAAAGGTGATTTTTCGACTTGACGTTTCAGGATGGCGATCTTATTAGTTTCCTAGTAACGGAGGTACTTAAAAGCTTCCTGCTTATTAAAATTATAAAGTCTTATTAAGGCTTTATAAATCAAAGGTTTAATTCAAATTTTCCATTCGAGTTAAAATAATACTTAATTTAAGAATTACAATATATTGTATGACCAAGTCAAATATATACAATATGAAGTATTGCAAAGCAAGCAAATTCAATGATTAAAGTGGTATTGTGACAATCACTACTAAATTTGCACATTGAGCTTTGAAATCCTTTTGGGTGAAGAGCCATCCTAGAAGAGCCAGATAGACAATCTGGTTTTCAAATGGTGAATACCCATATTTATTGAATATCTCCGGAAATGCATTATCATTTTCGGTGTTTTTTTTTACATTTAGGAGTAATTATGTCTGACCCCAAGTTGCAGGAAAAAATAATTGATGCGCTAAAAACAGTTCAAGATCCTGACCTACATAAAGATATTGTCAGTCTTGGGTTTGTTAAAAATATGGAACTGGATGGCGGTAAGGTTAAATTTGATGTCGAACTTACAACGCCTGCCTGTCCTGTAAAAGAACAACTAAAGTCAGAATGCGAAACAAAGGTCCAGGCTATTGAAGGAGTGGATAGTGTTGATGTCAATATGACAGCAGTGGTTCGTTCTACTCAACACAGCCAACCCGTTTTGACGGGGGTTAAAAATATAATTGCGGTAGCCAGTGGAAAAGGGGGAGTCGGTAAATCAACTGTCAGTACCAACCTTGCAATTGCTCTGTCGATGACTGGCGCCAAGGTGGGTTTAATGGATGCAGATATCTATGGCCCCAGTATTCCCCAGATGATGGGAATTCCGATCAGTTCCCCAAAAGTTGGAGAAGAAAATAAGTTTTTTCCGCACGAAAAATATGGCTTGAAAGTAGTTTCGGCAGCATTTTTAACCAAGCAAGGACAACCATTGATGCTTCGTGGTCCGATGTTGGGTGGAATCATTCAGCAGTTTCTACAGAATGTAGAATGGGGCGAACTGGATTATTTAGTTATCGATTTACCTCCAGGAACCGGCGACGTCCAATTGACTTTAACGCAGAAAGCTCCCTTGTCAGGCGCGGTAGTGGTAACTACCCCTCAGGAAGTCAGCCTTATAGACGCGGACAAAGGTGTCAAAATGTTTCAACAGGTAAAAGTTCCATTGTTGGGCATTGTCGAGAATATGAGCTATTTCGTTTGTGATGGATGCGATAAAAAGCACACAATATTTAAAGAGGGTGGTGGGCAAAAGCTTGCGGATACTTTTGAAATACCTTTACTCGGTAAAGTTCCTATAATCTCAGCCGTTGTTGAAGGTGGAGACTCAGGTGTGCCCATTGTGATGAGTGATGCAAATTCTCCGGCCAGTCTGGCTTATAAAGAGTTGGCAGGGCAGGTGGCGGCCCAGTTGAGTATCAATCAGTCTAAAGACGATACAGTAGACTCATCTTTTGAACTTGCTTGGAAAAGCTGATCATCAGGCTAACAGGTAGGGATTATAAGAATCCAGCCTAATGAGAACTCTAGAAATTGGATAAGTGATTATGGCAGCTCCAGCACCTAAAAGTATAAAACAGATTAATGAAACCACACTGGGTATTTCCTGGAATGACGGACATGAGTCTGAGTACCCTGTCAAAATATTACGAGAACATTGCCCTTGTGCAAACTGTATTGATGAGTGGAGTGGAAAAAAATTGATTGAACCTGGTTCAATACCAGAATCCATTCGCCCGCAGAATTTAAAAGCGGTGGGGCTTTATGCTATCCAGTTTTATTGGAATGATGGTCATGATACGGGACTTTACACTCACGAATTACTGCGACAACTCTGCCAGTGTGCTGCTTGTTTGAGTAAGAACTAAGAGACCTCAAGTGGTTGGAATTCGTAACAATTTTGAGACAAAAACGAAACGAAATTTCAATACTGTGCGGGCAAAATGAAGATGGATGAAAGTCCTTCTACCACTACCTCCCCCTCCCAATTCTCAAATGGTAGAGGGATTTTCACCCCAAATTAAAATTACGAGTGCTAAACCCCCATACAGGTTAAGTGCTCCGACCCGAACGGGAGCGGTGGTCAGGCCGCTCCCGTTTTTTTTTGTTTCGACCTACTAAGTTATTAAAGGCCTTATTTATTTTGGTAATGCGAGAATATCGCCGTGATAGTTTTTTGTGATGTCGACAACGGGATAAAAATCCAATCCTTTACTCACATTGAACAGTGAATAACCCAACTCCTCAAAATAATCTTTTAACCTTTTCTTTGCCGGACCTCTATCGCCATCAGTGAAGTAACGGTCTTCCAGTTCAAAGATTATAACGGGTCGAAACTTTTCTATAGTCTTTGAGGCTGACTCTAATACTTCCAGTTCCGTACCTTGGGTGTCCACTTTGATAAGGAGGATGGGGGCGTTACTGTTCGCAAAATTATCATCGATACTAATTGCTGGAACTGTGATTTCATCATGTTCCTTGATATCGGAATTTAGCTTTAGGCTCGACCGGCCCATATTCTGGGCTCCTTTTTGCGCATAAAATTTAAGTGTCTTTTCTGTGGAATTTGAAACCGCAGAATTTATGGGTTCGACATTTTTCAGATTATTTAATTGGATATTGCTTTTTAGCCGAGCAAAAACTTCGGGATGTGGTTCGTAGCAATGGAATTTAATTTGCGGGTGTTTGGCGGCTAGCGGTATGGTGTTGGCGCCTATATTTGCGCCTACATCTATCATGATTCCATTTGAACCATCTAAATAAAGGCTCATTATTTTTGCGAGATGTTCTTCCCAGGCTTTTTCCAGATAGATTGTAGTTTCTACTAAATCCCCTGGCTGACAGTTCATCAAATAGTCCTTACCCTGGAATGAACCCATTACAACACCTTCATCAAAGTTGAGTGCGTCGAGGTTGTATCCCAACGCCTTTTCTGTAAATAAATTTAAAAAATAATCTTTTTTCCGGAATAGGGGATGGGTGCTATGAAAAAAAGGATATAACTTTCTTTTCACTAGAAGCTCTATTTTTTTTAATTTATTGATGCGTTTTTTAAATTTATTCATGAGTTATATGCGGGTTGATCATGTTTCGATTTATGGACTCACGCCTTTTGAGTGCAGTGTTAATCCTTCGGTGAACGAATGTTTGGGAAGAATGTAGTGCATGCTGATAGTTCTAGCGACTCATTTTTCAATTCTTCTTGATTTACCATTCTCATCAATAGCGACATAAGTGAATACGGCTTCTGTTACACAATAACGTTCTGCGGCTTTTTCATGAAGTACAGGTTTGACCCAGACTTCAAGTTTTAAAACAATGGAGGAGTTGCCGATTTTTGTGCACTTGCCATAGCAGCAAACCACATGCCCAACATTTACCGGTTTGTAAAAAGTAATGCCGTCAACTTTAACGGTGACCACGCGACCTTTGGCAATTTCTTTTGCAAGAATACCGCCACCAATATCCATCTGCGACATGATCCAACCCCCAAAAATATCTCCGTTGGAATTGGTGTCCGCTGGCATGGCTAGAGTTCTTAATAATAGATCGCCATCAGGATCTCTTTGCTCATCCGCCATAAGGATCTCCTTTGAAGTAAAAGATGTGATTATACCCTAGTTGACTTTTGAGGAAATGTGTTAGTTGGGGATTTCAGCGGATTGAGTTTTGGTGCCTTCTCCACGTAGTTTTTCTTTGATGGTTTGCACCAATGAATAAAAAGATGGGGCCAATAAAGTTCCCACTACTGCAGATGCGAGCATTCCCCCCAGAATGATGATTCCTAAAGATTGGCGACTGTTGGCGCCCGCTCCTGTAGCTACTACCAGGGGAAGCACACCAAGAATAAAAGAGATTGCCGTCATCATCACCGCCCGAAAACGCAGCCGTGCAGCTTTGATTGCAGCGTCAAAAATACTCAGTCCTTCTTCCCTCTGTGCTTTGGCAAATTCGACAATCAGGATCGCGTTTTTTGAGGCCATACCGACGAGCATGATGAGCCCGATCTGTGCATAGATATCTAGAGTGTGTCCGGAGTATTTAGTAGTCATCAAAGCACCCGCCAACGCAATAGGTATCGTTAAGATAACCGCCCAAGGAATCGACCAGCTTTCGTATTGCGCCACCAGAAAAAGATAAACAAAAGTGAGGGCGAGAATAAAAATAATGGCTCCCTGTGATCCGGCCTTAATTTCCTGGTAAGACATGCCTGACCATTCGAAGGTCATTCCATTGGGCAAGACCCGTTGAGCAAGTTTTTCTACGGCTTCAATAGCCTGTCCCGTGCTGAGGCCGGGAGCTGGACTACCATTTACCTTGGCCGATCGATAAACATTGTAACGGGTTAAAGATTCTGCCCCCAAGATGGAAGAAGTTTTTACAAGAGTTCGTAATGGAACCATCGTTCCATTGGAACTTTTTACATAAATACGTCCAATGTCATCCGGGTCATTCCGATAATCCTTTTCTGCTTGCAGGATGACTCGATACACTCTGCCGAATTTATTGAAGTCATTTACATAAAGGGAACCCAATTGTGTTTGCAGAGAAGAAAAAATTTCACTAATTGGAATCCCCAGTGCTTTTGCTTGAAGTCTGTCAATTTCTAAAGCGATTTGTGGCACTTCAGCGCTAAAAGTGCTGAAAACGTTTTTTAATTCTTTGGTTTGGTTGGCTTCGAATATAAAACCGCGCATTGCAGAAGAAAGTTCTTTCGGTTCACCCCCTCGCATATCCTGAAGTTGTAACTCAAATCCGCTGGAATTTCCCAGACTGCGAATAGGAGGCGGGGTAAATGCTATGGCTCTGGCGCTTGGGACCTGACTCATCATCCCCCATATTCTACCGACTAAAGCGTCGCTTGAAAGATCTGGAGTGGTCCGTTCTTCCCAGGGTTTTAAAACATTAATAACAGTTGCGGAGTTGGGTTTAACGCCGCTTATTAATCCGTTTCCAATTAAAGTTATTACGCTTTCTACTCCTGGAAGTTCTTTCATCATGTTTTCGACTTGCCGGGCTACTACGTCGGTTCGATTTAAAGAGGCACCATCGGGAAGTTGTAGATCAATGAATATTACTCCTTGATCCTCCTGAGGGATAAATCCAGTAGCAGAATTGTTAAATACCCAATATCCACCACCACCGATAAGAAGAATAAGCAGTACGGTAACCGTAAACATTTTGACCATGTGTTTTACAAAAAACAGATAGATTTTGGAAACCAAATTGAACAGGGCTTCGAACCAGCGAAGAGCGAACCAGGGAGCACTATTACTTTTTCGTAAAAATATAGAGCATAAGGCGGGGCTGAGAGTTAATGCATTGATTGAGGATAAAGTAACCGCAATGGAAAGGGTAACGGCGAACTGTCGATACAGCTGACCAGAAATGCCAGCCATGAAAGCAACCGGGACAAACACGGCTAACAGAACCAATGTGGTGGCGATGATGGGACCAAAAACCTCTGTCATTGCTTTTTTAGCTGCTTCCTTAGAAGACAATCCTTCATCTACATGACGTTGAGCATTTTCCACCACTACAATTGCATCGTCCACAACAATGCCTATCGCCAATACCAATGCGAAAAGAGATAAAGTATTGATGGAGTATCCAATTGCCATCAAGATCGCAAAGGTCCCTATTAAGGATACAGGAATGGCTAAAGCGGGTATTAACGTAGCGCGCCAATCCTGAATGAAAACATAGACGACCAGAATAACCAGGGCTAACGCAATGAAAAGTGTTTCAATGAGTTCTTTTAAAGAGTTATTTATAAATCGAGTGGAATCGTAGGGAACTCCATACTTGACGTCATCTGGAAACTGTTTTGCCAAACCTGCCATGGTTTCCGTGATTTTTTTAGTTACCTCCAAAGCATTTGCATCGGGAAGCTGGTAAATTGCAAAATTGACGGTAGGAGATCCGTTCAACCGTGAAAAAGTTTCAAATGTTTGCGAACTAAGTTCTATGCGTGCGATATCTCGCATTTTCACCACCGATCCGTCTGGATTAGCGAGAATAATAATTTCCTCGAATTCGGAAACATCGCTGAGACGGCCCTTTGCTTGAATCGTGTACTGAAATTGTTGGTCTGGAAGGCTGGGAGCTTGTCCGACTTTTCCCGCGGCGGCTTGCAGGTTCTGATCACGAATGGCTTGAGCTACTTCGTTGGTGGTGATGCCAAGATTGACCATTCGATCTGGATCTAACCAAATTCGAATGGAATAGTTGAGTGCGCCAAATATGACAACACTACTCACTCCGGGAACTCGGGATAGTACATCTTTAATATTAATTGAGATAAAATTACTCAAAAATAATTGATCGTACGTTCCGTTAGGTGAAGAGAAAGAAATGATCTGCAAAAATTCAGGTGATAGTTTTTTTACGGATACTCCCGACCGGGTCACTTCTTCAGGCAGTTTAGGGGTTGCTAGAGAGATACGGTTCTGAACATTTACTGCAGCCATGTCAGGGTCGGTGCCAATTTCAAAGGTAATATCCAGAGTATAAGATCCACTGTCCGTACTTTTGGAGGACATGTAGATCATGCCTTCTACTCCATTGACTTGTTCTTCAATGGGGGCTGCAACTGTGCTCTCCAGAACCATTGCACTGGCTCCAGGGTAAGAAGCGGTGACCTGAACCGTTGGCGGTGATATTTGAGGGTAAAGAGAAACGGGAAGCTGCGGTATGGAGACCAACCCTGCAATGACTATTACAATAGAGATTACAAATGCAAAGCGCGGTCTTTCTATGAAGAAATGACTGAACATTATTTGCCTTTACTCTTGGCAGGGGAAGGGCCGATTTGGACCATTAGTCCGGGGCGAACTTTTTGCAGCCCTTGAGTGATAACTAATTCTCCAACATCTACACCTTGTTTGATGACCCAGTCGATCCCTTGTTTGTCACCTACTTTTACAGATCGTTTCTGTACTCTTTTGTCGGCATCCACTACCAGAACAAATTTCCCTTTTTGATCTTCCTGGAGAGCAATTTGAGGTACCACCCTTTGCAGGGAGGTGTCACTTCTTCGAACCAAAACCTTTACAAATTGACCGGGCATTAAAATATGGCGTTTCCCAGATAGTTCATTTTGTCCCGGTAGAATGCTTTTACTTTGATTGGGGAATATGGCGCGAATGGTAATAGATCCTGTTTTTTGGTCTACCTCGTGACTGACAAAATCTTCAACACCTTCGAAAGGGTAAATGGTTCCGTTTGATAACTGGATTTTGGGAATAAAGGTTCTTGCCTTGCCTTTTTTCACTTGATGTTGAAACTCTGTAAGCACGGCAGCTTCACTCACCGTAAACAATACATAGATAGGATCCATTTGCAGGAGCGTTGCTAAAGTACCTGTGCTAGAGGAAACCAAATTGCCTTCGTTTATAGAAACACGACCAATTCTGCCATCGATGGGCGAGTATATTTCTGTGTAGCTTAAATTTAACTTGGCCTGATCCAAGCCGGCATTGGCTTGCAAGACACCGGCTTGAGCTTTTAATAAATCACTTTTAGATTTATCCAGATCAGATTGTGATACTGCCCCTTTTCTTACTGATTTGAGTCGTTTTAAATAAGACTCTGCATTTGCGAGAGTTGCCTTGGCTTCAGCAACTTTGGCTTCGGCAGATTTAACTTCAATCTCATAAGGTGCTTGTTCAATGACAAATAAAAGATCGCCTTTATTAATGTCCTGACCCTCTTTGAAATTTCGTTTTTCCAGATAACCTGTAACGCGAGGGACTAGATTCACCGTCTTCATTGCGGCGGTGCGCCCAACCAGTTCAAAAGTTTTTATTACCCTTTTCTTAATAACCGGAGTAACTGTTACCAGTGG
>JAJDAV010000061.1 GCA_029261695.1 Nitrospinaceae bacterium
TGGAAATTTAATGCTCCTAAATCCTAATGGGATTTTGTTTGGGGCCAATTCCAAAATCGATGTAGGCGGGCTGGTTGCAACCACAAGTAATATTAGTAACAGCGATTTCATGGCAGGCAACTACCAGTTCAATATTCCTTCGAGTCTCAATCGTACCGTTATAAATAGAGGGATTATCAATGTCGCTCAAGGCGGATTGCTGGCCTTTGTGGCTCCCGGTGTTGAAAATTCAGGAATCATCAATGCACAACTCGGACAAGTTTCTCTCGCTTCAGGAAAAACATTCACACTTGATTTGTATGGCGACAAACTGGTCAGCCTCGGAGTAGATAGTAAAATTCTCAATCAAGTGATTGGGCCAGACGGTCAACCTGTATCATCTTTGATTAAAAATGGCGGCTCGATTTTTGCCAACGGCGGTACGGTTTTTCTTGAGGTCAATGCTGCGAGAGATGTTGTTGATCAAGTCATTAATATGGATGGCTTGATTGAAGCCAAATCTGCAGTGCAGGAAAACGGAGAAATAATTTTATACGGTGGCGATGAAGGCCTCGTTAATGTCACCGGTACTCTTGATGCTTCGGGTAAAGAAGCGGGCCAAACCGGTGGTGAGGTACAAGTGCTCGGTGAGTGGGTGGCGTTATTGGAAAACGCGTTCATCGATGTTTCGGGTGACTTGGGTGGCGGTACCGCTCTCATAGGTGGCGATTATCAGGGGCAAGGATTAGTCCCTACCGCAGAAAAAACCTATTTTCATTCTACGGCGTTTGTAACTGCTGACGCATTGAGCTCTGGGGATGGCGGTAAAGTTATTCTTTGGGCAGATGATGCGACCTACTTTTATGGCGGCATTGCTGCTACCGGTGGATTGGAAAGCGGTAACGGTGGTTTTGTAGAAACTTCGGGAAAAAAATATCTCGATTTTGCGGGTAGCATCGATGTTGGTGCGCCCAATGGTCAAGGTGGAACGGTTCTTCTGGATCCGGCAAGTATCACTCTTCTTTCGGGGGTAGATTCCAACTCTACGGGTTTTACCGCAGGAAGTAATATTGCAGAGCTTTTTGCGGAAGATTCAGCCGCCGCCACTGTACTCAACCCTGATGCAGGGGGTAGTTTTGATGGAATTACATCTGGAACCATCATTCTGCAAGCCACAGACTTCATAACTATAAGTAACGATTTTGTTTTAGCGACAGCTACGGGCAATTCCAACATAGGTCTTGTCATGCAGACTGGGGGAAGCATTAATGTCAACGCTAACCTCACTCTAGATGGAACAGGCACTCTTCATCTTGAAGCGGATTCTGTTCACAGCAGTTCTGGAGCGGCAGACGGGACCGGAGCTATAAATATTGCTGCAGGCAAGACCATTACTGCAGGCGGGGCAGTCACGCTTATCGGTGCTGATTTTGGTTTTGTGGGAAGTATTTCCGGTGGTGCTAATAATTTTTCGATAGCTGAGTCAGTTTCAAGCACAACGTTGGCTCTGGGTTCTGCAGCGGGTTCTTTGTTAACGGATGCTGAACTCGACCAAATCACCACAACCGGTGTCATCACCATTGGTCAGGCCACAACGGCTGGAACGGACGGTGCGGGAGCGAGTTCTTCCACTCTGACATCAGGCGCAATTACCACAGATGGTCTTACTCAATCTAATTTAAATTTGGTTTCTAATAGCACGGTCAGCTTGGGTACGACGACCTTGACTGGAAATTTATCAGTAACGTCAGCCGGAGCGATAACCCAAACCGGTGCTTTAGCAATAACTGGAACAACCACTTTAGCTGCGGGAGCGGCTAACAATATTACACTAAGCACGGCCACCAATAACTTTACCGGTGCGGTAGCGATCACTACAGGTAACGATGTAACTCTTGTGGATGCAGATGCAATTGACCTTGGAGCCTCAACGGTTTCAGGGAATCTGGTTGTGACTGCCACTGCGGGCGGAGATATTACCGATAGCGGAGTCCTGGTTATTACAGGCAACTCAACTTTCACCGCAGCCAATGGTCAGAGTGTGGATTTGGGTAGTGCGAGTACTTATACCGGTACGGTTTCTTTCGCATCAGGTGGAACGCTCGCTAACGTGACAATCAACGACAGCACATTGATTGACTTAGCAGCGTTGACGCTGACCGGCGACTTGACGGTCACAGCTGGCGGAGCTATTTCCGATAGTGGCACTCTTGTAGTTCCTGGTACTACAACCATTGTGGCGGGTACGAACAATGTTGTGCTGGACGATGCGGCAAATAATTTTGGCACGGTGGCAGTAACTTCTGCGGGAACCGCAACACTTGTTGATGTGGGTGCGATTGATCTTGGAGCCTCTGGCGTAACTACATTGAATGTGACGGCAGGTGGAAACATATCAGATAGTGGCACGATTGTAGCTTCAGGTACGACAACCCTAGTGGCGGGTGCTAACAATGTTGTGTTGGATGATGCGGCTAATAATTTTGGCACGGTAGCGGTAACTTCTGCGGGAACCGCAACACTTGTTGATGCGGGCGCGATTGATATTGGTGCTACCACGGTCACTACATTAAATATAACCGCAGGTGGAGCGATATCGGATAGTGGAACGATTGTAGCTTCGGGTACGACAACCATTGTAGCGGGTGCGAACAATGCGGTATTGGATGATGCGGCTAATAATTTTGGCACGGTAGCGATTACTTCTGCGGGAACCGCAACACTTGTTGATGCGGGCGCGATTGATATTGGTGCTACCACGGTCACTACATTGAATATAACCGCAGGTGGAGCGATATCGGATAGTGGAACGATTGTAGCTTCAGGCACAACCACAATTGTGGCGGGTACGAACAATGTTGTGTTGGATGATGCGGCTAATAACTTTGGCACGGTGGCGGTAACTTCTGC
>JAJDAV010000062.1 GCA_029261695.1 Nitrospinaceae bacterium
CTAAGTTTGCCGATGTCATGGTACAGTCCAGCCAAATTATAGGGTTCCAGCGGCTTGATTTTTAGTTCCCTTGCAATATTTTCACAGAGCCAGGAAACATTTTTACTGTGACAAGCAAACTCATGATTGAAATATTCGGTCAGTTGAAGGGGAAACCTAAGGGCGTGAAAAAGTTCTTTATTTAGAAGGTGGGTCCTGGATTCTAATTTTTCCTGTCCCGCTTCTCTTTTTATATCTTTTTTTTTCTCATCAAGACTTTTTCCCCGGTGCTCTAATGCCAGATGGATTTCCTTTAGCAAACGATCCAGATCAACAGGTTTGGTAATGTAACCGAAGGCGCCGTTTTGCATACATTCTTCCACCATCGCTATGTTTGCGACTGCAGTCACCATAATGACCTCTGCTTCTGGCTGGCGAAGCTTGATCATTTTTAAGGCTTCCACGCCATTCAGGTAAGGCATTCGAACATCAAGCAATACGCAATGAGGATGAAAGTCCTCCACTTTAGACAATGCCTCCTCACCATCCGAAGCGGTCTCCGCGACAAACTGCTCCTCCAGCAAAAACTCTTTCAAGGCATTAACAACCTCCACCTCATCATCCACTACAAGTATTTTTGAGTATATAAGGGAATCGGACATAAAAACCTGTGCTTTTTTAGCAAATTAGAGTTTGCAATTAATTGACATGAAAAGTATATATTAATGGAAATATAATACAACTGGAAGAGTCTGATCTATTTTATAGTCTATAGAGACTTTTCCAGCTATAAAAATTCATAAATATTTTTCAACCTATGAAAAAAACAACACACAAAATTCTTGTGGTAGATGATGAGCTCGAATTTCTTGAATTGATGAAAGAGATATTGTCCGAAATAGACTGCCAGGTAATTACCGCTACCAATGGGATAGAAGCCATAGAACAATTAAAAACACATGGGCCCGTTTCCCTTATTATTTCAGATCACAAAATGCCGCAGATGGAAGGGACGGAATTCTTAAAAATTGCAAAGAAGCTGTCTCCCTTAACTCCTAGAGTATTGGTTACCGCTTATCAGGAAGCGGGAATGATGAAAGATTCTATCAACGAAGCAGAAGTTTTCCGCTTTCTTACTAAGCCCATTGACGTTGATGAAATTCTTGGCATCGTGCAATCGGCGCTGAACATTTACGAAGAACTTGTTGGTAACGTTACAAAAGAAGATGAAAAAGACGGATTGATCCACCGCCTATTTAGAGGCATTCAGTGCAGTCCAGCTTCGGTAATAATTACTAATAAAGATGGACTCATTGAATATGTGAACCCGAAATTTGAGAAGCGTACGGGATACAAAATGGAAGAGATCAAAGGTAAAAATCCACGCATACTTCAATCTGGAGAAATGCCTGTTAAAGGATATGAAAATTTATGGGCAACTATATTGTCTGGGCAGGATTGGCAAGGCCAGTTTCACAATAAGGATAAAGATGGCAACCTCTACTGGGAGTGCGCAACCATTTCTCCAATCAGAAATGCGGAAGGAGAGACCACACATTTTATTGCTATTAAGGAAGATATAACTGAGTTGAAAAATACGGAAGAAGCATTACAGGTAGCAAAAGAAAAAGCCGAGGAAGCTACCAAAGCAAAAAGCACATTTATCGCTAATATGAGCCATGAGTTACGTACTCCCTTAAATGCCATCATAGGTTATAGCGAATTGCTCGAGGAAGTGGCAGAAGATGAGGGGGTTGATAAAGTAATGGTACCCGATCTTGAAAAAATTCATTCCGCCGGAGCCTATCTTTTAGGTTTGATCAATAACATCCTCGACTTTTCAAAGGTTGAAGCTGGAAAAATGCAAGCTCATCGGGAAGAATTTGATATCCCTTTAGTTATTGATGAAGTCAAAAGTATCATTGAACCGCAGGCAAAGAAAAACAGTAACGTAGTAAAAGTTAAAATATCTAAAAACATACATAACGTAACGTCTGATAGAACAAAAGTCATACAGATATTAATTAACCTTCTTGGCAATGCCTGCAAGTTTACCAAAAACGGAATCATAACCCTGGAGGCGGACTACGAGTCAGGGAAGAACGGCGACCAAATAATCTTTAATGTAAAAGACACAGGGATAGGAATGACAAAAGAACAAATGAGCAAAGTTTTCCAGGAATTCTCGCAAGCAGATTCCTCTACAACCCGGGACTACGGCGGGACAGGACTGGGGCTAACTATCAGCCTCCTTTTCGCGCGCATGCTGGGAGGAGATTTAACCGTTACCAGTGAATATGGAAAGGGAACTGTATTTACCCTTTCTTTACCAAGAAGTAATTGATTCTTCTCAAATCACCTACCTAGGACAGGCCCATTGATGTCAACCCGTCATAAAATTTTAGTAGTGGATGACGAAGCCGAGTTTCTTCACTTGATGGAAGAAATTATCTTGGACATGGGCTATTCCGTTATTACGGCGGTAAATGGACTTGATGGCCTGGAAAAACTCAAAAGCAACCAACCGATTTCCGTTATTATTTCTGATCAAAAAATGCCGAAAATTGAAGGCAATGCATTCCTTCAAATGGCAAAAGAAATTTCACCCTATTCTCAAAGGGTAATGATAACCGCTTTTCGAGATCCTAAAATAATGGAAGAATCCGTCAACAGCGGAGAAGTTTTTCGGTTTCTGCATAAACCTGTAGAAATTGAAAGTGTGGAAGAAATTGTAAAAACCGGTGTAAAAAGATATGAGCAGCAGTTAATCGATGAAGAAGAGAGTAAGAAAAAAGATAGGACTATTCACACTCTTATAGAGAGGCTTCACCGCAAACCAGTTTTCGAAAAGGGTTTTATTTTATCTTTATTCATTGCGCTGGCATTTATTATTGTAGCAAACTTTCCTGAATCCCCTCAATCTCATTCTCCAAAAGCAAAACCTGAAAAACTCGAATCCTTTTCTGGTCCCCAAACGGTAAGCCTTGATGAGTGTCTGGAATCAGCCCAAACAGAGTTGTCGGTCTGCAGCGAAGAACTGAACAAGCTGAAAGCTGGAAATAAATTGACAGAAAGCGGGAAATCAAGACGCCAGGCGTCATGTGAAGCCATCCATTTACAAAAGAAAACTATTTGCCAAGCCCGTTATTCAGACTAGTAAGCGAATTCTTAGAAGAATTTACCTCTGGCTCTAAAGGCATCCGATATACCTTTTAATTCTTGTTGGTCATGGTCTACTTTTAATCTTCTCATAATTTTGGAAAAGGACAAATTGAGGGTGACTTTCTTTCCTTGAATTAATTTTTCTGTCCGATCCAAACAACCTCTCCTACTATTTTTATTGTATCTGTTTTCTGTATTATCAGTGGTTCGTATTTAGGGTTATCACTTTTGATTTTTATTTGTCCATTCCATAAATCCTGAATTCGTTTTACTATTAGTTCATCGTCTCTATTGATTACATAAATTGAATCGTTTTTTATTTGATTTACTTTTGTATTCACAAGAAGCAATGCGCCTGCATTAAAAGTAGGATTCATAGAGTCACCAACGGCTTGAATCAGCACAATGTGATTGGGGTCTAGCCCTAATTCCTGTCGTATCCAATTTTCTTGAAAAGCTAAATGACTCACTATTTGTTCGCTATGAATTAGCGAACCTTGCCCCGCCGAAACCTGGACATCATAGTTGGGGACAAATACATACCCTTCTTGATCACTAGATTGCTCTTGCTCAGTAGGGATTGATCCGCTTCGTATCGGCCTTATTTTTGGTTGTGCCGATGAGGACTGGTTTGTTAGGAGTTCGTTTATATCTATATTCTCGCGTAAACAATACGTGACTATTTCTTGGTAGGGGAATTTGTTCCGTCTTTGCCTGTTGAAGATAGAATTTCTAGTCGTACCTAGCAACTCATACACCTTTTCTTCTGTTTTAATTCCCTTTATCTTTTTAATCTTTTCAATTACTTCCGATATGGTATTCATTTTATTCCTATTTTGTGTTGACAGGTGATTGCGAAACGTTTATATTATTTTAATAATTATATACGATATGGATGCTTATACGCAAAATTTAATTTTTTGATTACCTAAGAGGGGATAAGAAAAACTTTTTAATCCGTCTTTTTTTTTATGTTTCTAGTTTTCGCTTTTTATTCGTATTTCGATTTTATATCGGTTTTAGGAAATAGGCAATGCAGATTTTAAATAAAAACCAAAGTGTTATAGAATCCATGCCCGAAGGGGTTACTTGGTCAAAGGAGGATATACAAATGCCAAGTAACCGTACCAAGTGGCTATTGGATGAACTGAAGGTTGAATTTGAAAGGGGTGCCTATAGAAAAAATATAAAAATTGAAACGCTTTTGAAGAAGCTAAAAATGGAAGGATTGTCAGAAAGGGATGAATATATTTTTCGGATTCATATTAAACCTAAATTCGGAAAACTTACCCTTAAGGATGCAGTTGAATGTTCAAAGGAATATGTAGAAAAAGTTGCCAGAGAAAAAGTGAAATCAACGGCTAAAAAAGAACTTCTACTTTTTCAAAGGCTCATTCAATTGGGTGATCCTTCTTATAAGCTTCCTAAATTGAAGTATGCAAAACCCGGAAAAAAGTTTCATGCAAGTCAAATTCTTGAAATAGGAGAAATCCTTGATGTGGTGGATGGGCGAGTGTTTGAACCTTATCGCTTACCTTGCAAGGTTGCTCTCTATACGGGAATGCGTAGGGGAAATGTTCTTGGATTACGGGCCAAAGATGTTGACCGGAGAAGAAAGGAAGTCCGGTTTATTTTGAATAAATCTGCCAAGGAAATGCTTGTTCCTATTTCTAACAAACTGGCAGGAGTATTCGCTCAAATTCCTTGGCCCATAGATGAAGAAAAACTTTTGTTTCCCGACATATCCGAAAAGGCTTTAACAATTGGAGTTAGTCGGGCATTTACAAGAGCAGGGTATCCGTGGTTTTCGTTTCATAAACTACGTCATACTGCGGCTTGTTATTTACTTGAACAAGGAGTTGAGTTGGCAACCATTGCGGAATTACTGGGGCATTCATCTATCAAGGTAACGATGGATTTTTATGCGCGGGTAAAACCGGAAGCGTTGCGAAAAGCGGTAGGGATGTTCGATGTTTGAATCCCTTTTAAATCGCCAATAAAATGACTAGGCTGTAAGTTATTGATTTAAAGTAGCCCCAAGGGGAATCGAACCCCTGTTTCCGGCGTGAGAGGCCGGGATAATAAATAATCTTGCTACGGTAAGGTTTCCACAACTGGCTATATTATAAAGTTTTAAGCGGTTAGTCCTTCTTGGATAATCGCTTTTTTGTGGGAAGTCTTGTAGACAAAGTGTAGACAGT
>JAJDAV010000063.1 GCA_029261695.1 Nitrospinaceae bacterium
TGCCCCACTTGACAAAGTAACCTTTTACAAGTATTACTCTTACAACAATCAGACCAATATCGATGCGGGGTGGAGCAGCCTGGTAGCTCGTTGGGCTCATAACCCAAAGGTCGTCAGTTCAAATCTGGCCCCCGCTACCAAATAAAACAAGGGTTTGGAAGTTTAATGCTTCCAAACCCTTTTTTATTTCCTCATCAGCCCGTACTCCCCCTAAACACCCTCCCCTATTACTCTTATTTCTTCTTTTTTTGATATTCACCCCCCTGAAAAAAGAGTTGCTAAAATTATTGTAAGCCTTATCCTAAAAATATTGTTTGTTCATCAAAAAACATCAGTTTTCTTCTTTAAATTTATGAAAAATCAGAAAAGTTTCATCGCTTCAAACCCCCTTTTCTCCACATTTAAAATTCTTAGCTTTAGTATTTTTTTACTAATCGCATGCCAAGTGGAGGCAGCCAAAGAGAAAAAATCTAATTCTGAAGACTTAATGGAATTAAGCTTGGAAGAATTGATGACAATTACCGTAACTTCTGTTTCTAAAAAAGAAGAAAGTCTTTTTCAGGCATCTTCAGCGGTTTATGTTATTACCCAGGAAGATATAAGGCGGAGTGGTGCTACGGTAATTCCAGAATTATTACGAATGGTTCCGGGATTACAGGTTGCGCGTGTTGACTCTAACAAGTGGGCCATCAGTTCCCGAGGTTTTAACGACCTTTTTTCAGACAAACTTTTGGTAATGATTGATGGTCGCGGTGTCTATACCTCTGTATTTGCAGGTGTGTATTGGGATGTCCAAGACACGATTCTTGAAGACGTGGAGCGAATCGAAGTAATCCGAGGCCCGGGGGGCACTCTTTGGGGTGCTAATGCGGTTAACGGAGTCATCAACATCATCACAAAGAATGCCAGAGATACACAAGGGGCTCTCCTTACCGCTGGAGCTGGAACTGAGGAACCTGGATTTGGTAGTTTGCGATATGGTGAAAAGCTAGGAAAGAATGCATATTACCGCGCGTATGCAAAATACGACAAACGAAAAGAATTCTCAGAGACATCAGGGAATAAAGGGGCAGACGAATGGGACGCAACCCGCGGAGGATTTCGAATTGATTGGGATATTTCTGAAAAGAGTTCTTTAACAGTTCAAGGGGATGGTTATTACGGAGAAACCGGCCAAAGAATTACAGCAGTACTGAGCCCTGCATCCCCCTTTACAGGGACAAAAGACGATAATTCTCTGGTGAGTGGTGGCAATATTCTAGCCCGTTGGAAACGCGAACTTGAAAAAAATTCAGATATAGAGCTACAATTTTATTATGACCGCGCTAGTCGAGAAGAGTTTTCCTTTGGGCAAACGGTGGACACATTTGACTTGGATTTCCAACATCGATTTGCCATTGGAAACAAACAGAAAATAATCTGGGGAGCCGGGCAAAGAGTAATTTCAGATTATTTCAAAAATTCATTTAGTACTTCCTTGAATCCGGCAACGGAGGTCAACTATATCACCAGTGCTTTTATACAGAATGAAATCACTTTAATAGAAAACCAATTCAAAATTACTGTTGGAACCAAGGTTGAACTGAACTCATATACAGATATAGAGCTTCAACCAAGTGCCAGATTTTTATGGACCCCCAATAAACACCAGTCTATTTGGGGAGCCGTTTCAAGAGCTGTTCGAACTCCTTCCCGTACGGATCATGATTTCCGCCTAAACTTTGCAGCGTCCACTGGCCCTCTGATTTTTCAAAGTCGAGGGAGCGAGAATTTCAAATCTGAAGAACTTTTGGCTTTTGAATTGGGGTATCGCATTCAACCGAATGAAAAACTATTTTTTGATGTGACAGGTTTTGTAAATCAATACGATAATTTATCCGCAACCGAAACCGGAACAGCTTTTACGGCCACTGAGCCAGCTCCCACTCATACCATTGTCCCCTCAATTCTTGACAATAATATGACCGGCGAAGCTTATGGAATTGAACTTGCTGCAGACTGGAAAACCACGGAGACCTGGCGCTTAAGCGCAGGGTTCACATGGCTTAAATTTCATTTACACTTGGATCCAACCAGCACAAACACCACTGCAGAAAGAGCGGAAGGAAACAACCCGGAATACCAATTTAATGTCCGGTCCTATTTGACTCTTCCGCACAATTTTGAATTTGATACAGCCTTCTATTTTGTCGGGGATATCACGAACCAAGACATCAATGCATTCACCAGGGTAGATTTGCGAATTGGCTGGCAGGCCAAAGAAAATGTGGAATTAAGTCTTACTGCACAAAACCTCTTTGACCCTAATCATCCTGAGTTTGGAAATCAGGGAGGAATAACAGCTACAGAAGTCCCGAGGAGTGGGTATGCGAAAGTCGTAGTGAAATTTTAAAAATATTTTTGCATCACCATCGTATTTCATTTTTAAGCTACTAACGGGTCAGAGAAAAATACTATTTTCAATATGCTAAAGTCATTTTCAACCATACTACTGACCCTGGCGCTACTCAGCCCGGTAAACATATATTCTGCTCCTTCAGACCCTTTAGAGCACCAAGTTAAATCAGCCTTCGTTTACAGACTCATTAGATACATCGAGTGGAAAAACCCCTCCCTTGAACCTATCACTATAGGTGTCATCGGGGATGGCCCCATCAAACCTTATCTCCAAAAAATCGAAGGCAAACTAATCAATAATAAAAAAATTATTGTAAAGACTTCACCTCATTTCAAAAATTTTGAATCTATTCAAATCCTTTTCGTTACCCGCGCTAAAAAAGACAGTCTCAAAGAAATATTAAAATCCATACAGGGAAAAAATATTCTCACAATTAGTGACATAGAAGGCTTTTGCAACAAGGGAGGAAATATTGGTCTGGTCACAGTTAACGGGAAAGTACGTCTGCAAGTTAATTTGAAAACCTCCCGCCAAGCAGGATTAAAAATCAGTTCGAAAATATTAAGATTCGCAGATATTACTTCAGAATAATTTCACTAAGAGAAGAGCAGCATATTTAGAATGGAACTTTTTAAAAACATTTCAGTCCGCAGAAAACTTCGACGGTTAATTATGTTGATCTCCGGACTATCCTTAGTTTTGGCCTGTTCAGCTTTTGTAGTTTATGAGCTAATTTCCTTCAGAACCAATCTTACTCGTGAAATGGTAAGCCTGGCTAATATAATTGGCGCTAACAGCACCGCTCCTCTGGAATTTAACGATGCAGAAGCTGGTAACGAAACACTTAAAGGATTAGAAGCAGAACCTAAAATCGTAAAAGCAGTCATTTACTCAAGGGAAAATCAAATTTTTTCCTCTTACATTCGGGCAAACAACCCAGACAACCAAATACCCCCAAGCGCTCCTCCTGAAGGTAATTTTTTCCAAAAGGGTTTTTTAAATTTAGTCCAACCCATATATCTGGACAAAAGAAAATTAGGGCATTTATATATACAAGCTGATCTACATGAAATGACTGCACGCATATGGAAATATGGGGCCATCCTAATATCGGTTCTTTTGCTCTCAATTCTGGCAGCCTTTCTTATGTCATCAAGATTGGAAAAATGGGTTTCGCAACCTATCTTAAATCTCGCAGAAACTGTAGACCGCGTTTCCTTGACAAAGAACTACTCACTTAGAGCCCAAAAAGATTCTGACGATGAAATTGGGTTTTTGGTCGAACGATTTAACGATATGTTAAACCAAATAGAAGAGAAAAATATCGCATTGCAAAACGCAAATGATGAGCTGGAAGCACGTGTAGAAGAACGAACCATTGAATTTAAACAGGCCAAGGAGGAAGCACAAAAATCTAACTACGCCAAAAGTGAATTTCTAGCAAATATGAGCCATGAACTTCGAACACCCATGAACTCTATTCTTGGATTCAGTCAACTCTTACAAATGGATATAAAAAATCCTTTGAAAGATTACCAACAGGAAAACCTTTCCAGTATTTCTTCAGCGGGAAACCACCTTTTAGAGCTTATTAATGAGGTTTTGGATCTCTCCAGAATTGAGTCTGGGAATATGGTTTTGTTAATCGAACCAGTAGATTTAATGGTCATTATCGACAATGTTATTTCAATTACCCAGCCAATGGCTTTCAAAAATAAAATCTCTATTAACAATCAAGTTACATCAGAAAATAGAATTTTTATTGAGGCAGACACTCTTAGATTCAAACAAGTTGTCCTAAACTTGGTTTCAAATGCTATTAAATACAACAAACACAATGGATCAGTGGTTATTTCATACGAAAAGATTGAAAATGGCCAACTACGCTTGGGTGTTAGGGATAGTGGTAGTGGAATTCCCAATGAAAAAATGGAAAATATCTTCAAGCCTTTTGACCGCCTGGGATTAGAGGGTGGAGCTATAGAAGGAACTGGTATTGGCCTTACCATTTCTAAAAAACTCATTGAAATGATGAAGGGCACAATTGGGTTCTCCAGCACTCTTGGCGAGGGGTCGTTCTTTTATGTAGATATCCCTTTATCTAACTACCAATATCCACCTGTTCCAATTGAAAATACATCGATATCAATAAAATCAAATCAAAACAAAAATAAAACAATACTATATATTGATGATAATTCTACCAACCTGATTTTAGTAAAAAGATTTCTCGGGAATTATTCCAATATAGAATTTTCATCAGCTTTAAATGCTTTTGAAGGAATTGAAATAGCCAAATCTCAAATCCCTGATTTAATTTTGATGGACATTCATATGCCTGATATGGACGGTCTAACCGCTTTTAGCAAATTGAAATCGATTGAAGAAACCAAAAACATTCCCATTATCGCGCTCACCGCTGATGCCATGGATAAGAACATAAAGATAGCATTAGATATGGGGTTTAACGATTACATTACTAAGCCCATTAATTTGAATGATTTTCTAGCTTCAATTAATAAAATTATTACTTAGGCCAAGTTTATAGAGCAACTAACTCGTGCACATTTAATCTTTTAAGTTTCTTATTTAGGACAAAAATATGCTTCCAGGAAAAGAATATCTAGATTCGAAAATTCTAATTGTGGATGATCTGCAAGAAAACGTACGCCTTTTAAATTCTTTGCTAAGGAGTATGGGCTATTATGATATTTATACTTCGACAGACCCAAGAGAAGTTTTGGGACTTTACAAAGATACAAAACCCGACCTTGTTTTATTGGATTTGAATATGCCTCACTTGGATGGGTTTCAAGTTATGGAACAAATTATGGAGGTAGAGAAGGATTCATATGCATCCATAATGATTCTCACAGCACAGGCGGATCAAAAAGTACGAATAAAAGCCTTGGAAGCTGGTGCCCAGGATTTCCTTAGCAAACCTTTTGACCTCATTGAGGTAAACCTTCGAATTAGAAAAATGCTGGAAATTAAAAACTTGAACAAACAGGTTCTCGAAAACAATCTAAACTTGGAGAAGGCGGTACAAAAAAGAACTTTGGAGCTGCAAGAAAAAACATTGGAATTAGAAGAAACGAGAATGGAAACTATTTATCGTTTGGGGCGAGCAGCAGAATTTCGTGATAATGATACGGGGATGCATGTTGTTCGTATGAGTCGTTTCTCGCAAAAGCTTGCAGAAAAGTTTGGTTTAAACCATGAGCAGTGCGAACAAATTCTCCATGCCAGTCCCATGCATGATGTAGGAAAAATTGGCATACCTGATCGCGTTTTACTCAAACCTGGAAAACTCAATGCTGAAGAATGGGAAATTATGAAAACCCATTCGGCGATTGGAGCTCAAATTTTATCAAGAGGTAAGCATAAGTTAACCAAATTGGCCAAAACTATAGCTCTTTGCCATCATGAAAAATGGGATGGTTCGGGATACCCCAATGGGCTGTCTGGAAGCAAAATTCCTTTAGAGGCTCGTATTGTATCAATAGCAGATTGTTTCGATGCTTTAACCTCCGAAAGACCTTATAAACAGGCATGGTCAATTGAAGATGCCATGAAAGAAATGGATAGAGTTAACGGTATCAGTTTTGATCCAGACCTTATGAAAGCATTCCATGAAATCCTACCAGACATATTGAAATTAAAAAATGAACTCCCAGATGAAGAGAGAAGAGGTTCAGAACCGAGGGGAGAAGATTTACTAATATGAGACTATTTCACGGTGGAGTGTGTCTCCCTATCTATAGCCTATTTCAAACTGAAAAATATCAGGAGTGGGCATTACTTCCATTAAGAATAAAAATTTATTTAAAGTAATTTTCTACAATTAGCTGGAGCCAAGTAACACATAGGCTCCTCCCCCCACGCCCCTTTTTTTACTCCGAAGTATTCCGGGAGCCCCCACCAATAAATCCTTATTTCCGTCTCCGTTAATATCTCCTACGGCTATGGATTTCCCTAGAGACTCGCTTGCCCCAAGTTTAGTTGGTTGAAAGATTGACGATGGTTTTTTTTCGTAATTATCTTTTCTGACAATAAAAGAATTTATTGAACCCGCACCAAAATCAAATTTTCCCTTGGGAGCACCGGGAACACCTACAACCAAGTCATCCAATTTATCTCCATTTAAATCCATTGCGACAAGACTCGTCCCAAAGTCTAAAATATTTCCCCCAGACATATTGGATTCATAGTTTTCTCCATAAGTTTTATAATGACTCACAAAAGCTTTATTACCTTTTCGTCTAGAGTATAATTTTCTCGGCCATTTTTTTCTTCCTTGCACTCCAAATACAATTCCCGTGGAATAATTATTTTGGGATTTAATTTTTGCCCCAGGAGAACTGATCAAAATATCGAAAATCCCATCGCCATTCAAATCCCCTGAAGCAAGTTTCTTTCCTGAGTACTCAAAGTTTTTTGATCCGTAGATTATGGAGTTGGCTTCTCGGCTTAATTCCAAGCGTTTGGGAAACTTAGTTCGCCCAAAAACAATATACACTTCTCCAGAATCTTCTCCTTTGTTTTGATACCCATCTGCGAAAGGTGCACCAATTAAAGCATCGTCCAAACCATCTGAATTCACATCTGCAGTTAGAACGGAATAACCTGCCTGATCTGCTCTATTCCCTGAAAAAGACATTTTTATCGCAGCCCCATCAGAACCTGCAAAATAACCATTATGGTATTTTGACAGATCAATTACCTTTGGAAAATTTTTACTTCCAAATAAGATATAAGCGGCCCCAGCTTCTGATGAATTTTTATTGCGGCTTCCTGGAGCACCTATTATTAAATCCATTTCTTTATCACCATTGAAGTTCCCAGTTGCTATTGAAAACCCTGCAAGAGCACCTTCTTTCGCACCTAGAATCGTCAGGTCTGCCATTTCTGCTAAATTATTAATTTTTTTAAATTTTGATTTACCAAAAACCACATAAACTGCTCCGGAGTGGACACGTTTGTTATTTTTTCCATTGAAGTGAGGTGCTCCTATAATGAGATCTTTAATTCCATCCCCATTCAAATCAGAACTTGTTAATGCATGACCAAGTCGGTTTCTCCCTCCCCCCTTACCTGCCCAGAAACTCACATTAACTTCCCGCTGCAAATTCAGTGTTCGGGGGAATTTATTTTTTCCAAAAACCAGATAAACCCACCCAGATGTTGTTGTCTCTTTCAAAATTCCATCTGAATCTGGTGCTCCCATAATAATATCGTCGAAGCCATCATTATTTATATCAGTTGAATTAACTGAAAACCCAATTTGTCCGCCAGTATCTTGCATCATAATGATATTTCGGTCCCGATTTGGAACACCCACAATCTTGAAATAGTTTCTATTTTCTACTCTTTTAGGAGAGTAAATAGACGCGGAATCTTCAAAAATGTCTGGATTCATTTCTTTTGATAAATTTGATGAGGTTCCTGGAGTTAAAATTTTTGACCAAGTTCCGACAAAAGTTCCCGGTCCACATGACATTAAAAATAGAAATATTGGAAAAATAATTTTAAACACGTTTAATTTAAACACTTTAAGGCCAGTTTTTGTTTGCTGGAAGTTAATGAATTAGAAAAAATTTTGACAATTAATTCTGTTGTTAGTATTGTAACCCAATAATTTTGATAATGAAAATCATTTTAAAAATAGTTATTCTATATTTTTATTGTATAAATTTAGGAAAATGGAAAAAGTAATAAACTGTATTAAAAGCCTTATAAAATCCATGTTTACGGGGAAATTAACCCTGCATTTTCACCTGGGAATCATAAAAAAAATAACAAGAGAAGAGGAAATCAATTGATTTAAAACCAAATTACAGACCCCAAGCATCAAGTTAACGGAGGCCAATCCAATGGACGCCCCGGCTAAGTTTATCGAAAGGTAAATTTTGGCCGGGGCGTTTTTTTTTGGATTGAAATAATTTTGAGAGGAGAACTATTCAAGATGGAAAGACTATTTGGAAGGATATTAACAGTTGTATTATTGGCGTCATTTTTTATGACAATAACCCCCGAGGGCGCAGAAGCTATACCCGCATTTGCCCGAAAACATTCTTTTGCCTGCACTCAATGCCACCAACAATTCCCTAAATTAAATAAATTTGGAATCGCATTTAAGAATCGTGGCTATCGACTACAAGGGGAGAAAGGAAAATTTGTATGGGAAGAAAAGGTTTGGCCCATTGCGGGCATCGGGCGAATGGGATGGAAGGCAACTGATAACCGAACCGGAAATACTGGAGCTACTTCTGAGGAATTTGTATTTGAAGGACTCGAACTCTTCAGTGGAGGAACACTTGCACCGAGAATTTCATACTTTATCGATGCACTAACAGCAGACAACCTCCCTCTTCTCCAATTCAATGACATACTTCCTGATAGTGCATTAAATATTAAGGTTGGACAATATAACGTCGACAACTATGGTCTTTCGCATCCTAGAAGACTGACCTTCTCCACATACCTGGTTCAAACAACCGCCGATAGAGGCGACAATGTTACTTTCAGTAATCAGGGAATAGAGATCAATGGTCAGTTCGAAGCCTCGGGAACTAGATATATTCTTGGTGGGGGCGATGGGTCTACCACACAAACAGAAGAAAAATTGTTCAAATCATTTTTTGGTTATTTTATGAAGGATTTTGGGGAGGGCGGACACGCACTATCATTAATGTTTCGAACAGATGAAAGCGGAACAAAAGCAAGCACAGGTAAATCATACACCGTCGGGGGCGGACTCCAATTATTCGGCGACAAGTGGGATTTGACGGCCCATGTATACCATTTTACGGGAGGGAATGATTTGGATTTCACTGAGAATGCGAAAACCAAGGACTATAGAGCGGTAAGTGGAACAGTAGAAGGCACATATAAAATTACTGAAAAACTTTTGGGCCTTGCTCGGTACGATTGGCATAACACTCTTGACAGTAAGGCCAAAGAATACGCCATTGTTGGAGCCCTTCAGTACCACTTTGTTCCAAACGTTAAACTAAATGTAGAATACAGAACCAGTGATGTAAAAGTAGGAGGAACCACAAATACTGCTGGAGACGAGAAATCTCTGCGAACCTATTTGCGATTTGGATTCTAATTCTTACCCATCATGGCCTCCCTCACGGAATTCTCCTCCAGTACTCTAAGAGTAAGAGGGTGGCCATGATGGACTTAATGGCCCGATTTTCAGACATATCCGCTTGGAAGCAAAGCCGGGGTTAAATAGACCAATACTTTTAAACACTATTTTTAGTATATCTAACAAGAAATTTGTTACTGTAAAGTTAGAGCTAAAAACAAGACTAATTAAAAGTTGACTGTTTTTCCATTTCAATTCTTAGGGGGCAAAACAATGAACGGTTTAAAAAAACTTGGGGTATTGTTTTTTATTCTTACATTTCCTTCACTTGCAATAGGCTCAGGAAATGCTCAGTTGGAATTATGGAAAAGATCTGAGTTTCTGTATGGTCCCTGTGGACACTGCGCAGATTTAATTACGATAAAGAACAATAAAAATTGGGCTGATTTTATTCATTATGACCTATCAGCTAGCGATGGGTATTTCACAGCAAATTTAAACGGACCTGCCGGAACATCAGTAACCTTATATGGCTTAGAAGACTTTAAAGAAAATCAGGGTTATTTAATTATTATAAAAAAAGATGACTCCGCGATAGAAATTGAGGACTTTACGGCTTTTGCGCCGGGACAATGGACAGAGATTGATAAAGAAGCAGGTTCTTACTCTGTCTATTATCAACCGCACCAAAATTTCAAATCCTCCGTTTCCTCGGTCAAATGGGGTAAGTGGTGGAACGGATCTTCCCCAACTAGCCAAAACTAAAAAAGATCCCCCCCCTACCCTCCAGTCTAAGCGGGAGGCAGGAGTTTTTAATCGTACTTCAACTTCATAGCCAGCAATGCTGACGATAATATTAAAGTAATCACATTCCAGAAGATGATTGGAAATTGAGCAATCATAATTCCGTAAATTAGCCAACACAAAACCCCCAAGCTAAATACAGAAAACATAGCCAACGAAAGGTCTGCTGCAGACTTACTCTTCCAGGTTTTCCATACTTGTGGAACAAAAGCAGCGGTAGTTAAGAATCCGGCGAAGCTACCCAATAATGTTGCGTGATCCATTAAATTATCTTTCAAATTTTTAATTTTTGCGAATAAGTAAAAATCCACCAACTAACAACAAAACCCCTAGAACTCGCTGAAAATCCATTCTCTGAATGTTAAAACCCAACCAGCCATAGTGGTCAATCAGAATAGAAGCAACCAGTTGTCCCGCCAGCAACAAACTCACTAAAGCAAGTGCGCCAATTTTAGGTCCTGCAATAATAGAACCTAAAACCACTGCGGCTCCTATCACGCCCCCTCCCCAAAGCCACATTGGTAGAGAAACGACCTGTCCCCAGGTAGGCAGAGAAGCTTTAAATACTACAGAACTCACAATCAAGCATATCCCACCCACCAGAAAGGAAACCAACGCAGCTAAAACGGAGCTATTAATACTTTTTGCAAGTTCTGCATTAACACCGACTTGAACCGGCAACAAAACGCCTATGAAAAATGCCAGTGTCGTTAGAATGTAATTCATTAATATCCTCTTTTCATTTCTGAATGAGGCAAGTTAAATCAATCCTCGCCCAATTCTTGTGACAGGTCAGATAACATTTGTAATACCCCACACATTCTAAGTCGATCCTCTTCCTCCATATCAACAAGCCAGTCTTCATAGCCATTATTTTTTAGATTAACCAAATTGGTTTCATTATCCAGATCCGCAAAATTATAAAAATCTTCTTTGGCCTGATTAACAATTACTGAGTAATCAATGGTACTCATAACTAATTGATATAGTTTAGAGGATTGCGGCAATTGGCCCGCCATTTCAATTAAAATAGGGTTTCCTTTTGAATTCATGTTATATTTTCCAAAATTTATAGTTCAAATTAGCAATGATTTTTAAATCAGCCGGTAAAATTTAACAAACACATCAGTTACACATTACCAGATAAATTGCTATCTATTTCATTGTAAAAACTAAAAATGAAAGCAAACAAAATGAAAAAATCAGAAAAACTGAATTTAGAAGATTTTATGGCTGGTTTAGTAAAAAGAAATCCTGGGGAAACAGAGTTTCACCAGGCAGTAGAAGAAGTCGCCGCAACGGTTATTCCGCACATCAATAAAAATCCCGTTTACCTCGAAAACCAGATCCTGGAACGCATGACCGAACCGGATCGCACCATTATTTTTCGTGTTTGTTGGGAAGATGACACTGGAAAGATACGCACAAACAGAGGTTATCGAGTTCAATTCAATAATTCCATTGGCCCCTACAAAGGTGGCCTTCGGTTTCATCATTCTGTTAACCTCAGCATTTTAAAATTTCTCGGATTTGAACAGACATTCAAAAACAGCCTTACCACTCTTCCGATGGGAGCAGGAAAAGGCGGCGCTGATTTCAATCCAAAGGGGAAATCGGAACGCGAGATCATGCGGTTCTGCCAATCCTTCATGACAGAATTATCAAAACATATCGGACAAAATATCGACGTCCCCGCAGGAGATATTGGTGTTGGAGCCAGAGAAATAAGTTATATGTTCGGACAATATAAAAGGTTGAAAAATGAATTCACCGGGACAATGACAGGTAAAGCACTGGAGTTTGGAGGAAGCCTTATCCGAAAAGAAGCCACCGGTTATGGTGCAGTGTATTTCATGGAAGAAATGTTGAAACATCGTGGCGATTCAATAGAAGGAAAGAATTGTCTGGTATCAGGATCAGGAAACGTTGCACAATTCGCCGCCCAAAAAATAATACAATTGGGAGGGAAAGTTTTAACCCTATCCGATTCATCTGGGTTCATTTATGACCCTAAAGGTATAAATGAAGAAAAGCTCAACTACATTATTGATCTGAAAACTAATAAGCGAGGAAGAATTTCAGAATACGCAAAAAAATACAAATGTACCTTCCATGAGGGGAAACGTCCTTGGACAATCAAAGCCGATTTAGCTTTCCCATGTGCAACTCAAAACGAAATTGAGCTTAAAGATGCCCATCATCTGGTCAAGGGGGACATTATTGCCATTGCAGAAGGAGCAAATATGCCCACTACAAACGAGGCAATTGAAGCCATAAGAAAAGCCAATATTCCATTTGCGCCGGGGAAAGCAGCTAATGCAGGCGGGGTTGCTGTTTCCGGTTTAGAAATGACGCAAAATAGCATTCGACTTGCCTGGAGCCGTGAAGAATTGGAAGAACGTTTGAAAAATATAATGCGCGATATCCACCAGCAATGTGTCAATTATGGAACTGAGAAAAAACAAGTCGACTATGTCAAAGGTGCTAATATAGCAGGGTTTGTAAAAGTTGCTGATGCAATGGTTGCGTATGGTGCGGTTTAATTTTTGATCCAACTTTAATTTAAAAAGGGAAGTATCAATGGCCTCAAAAAGTTGTTCTTTTGACATTACTTCTGCCACAGACCTTGCAGAAGTTCAAAATGCTTGCAATCAGACGATGCTGGAAATTCGCCAACGTTTTGACTTCAAAGGTAGCAAAAGCCAGGTTGAAATCGATATGAAAACCGCGGAAATAAAAATCCTTTCGGACGATACCCACAAACTAAATGCAGTGCTGGATGTACTCAAAGGGAAACTAATTAAAAGAAAGGTTTCCATTAAAGCTCTGGATTATGGAAAGGTTGAGGCTGCATCGGGCGATACTGTTCGCCAAAACGTGAAAATCCAACAGGGAATCCCTCAGGAAAAGGGAAAAGAAATTGTAAAACACATTAAAACTCTAGGGCTGAAAAAATTACAAGCGCAGATTATGGACGATCAGGTAAGAGTTACAGGAAAAGATAAAGATGATTTACAATCGGTAATTGCCGAGCTCAAACAAAAAGATTTCGAAATAGACATGACCTTTAGTAATTATCGCTGACAGAGGCCAACCCATTTAAGTTTGATGGCACTAACTGAAAAATCAATCCTGCAATAACTCCAGAATTTTTTCTCCAAACAGTTTTCCAGATCCAGGGTCATTTGAAGTAATTATCTTATCAACTACGACCAGACTTTTTTCTTCAGGGAAAGCCCCCACTTTTTCTAATTCTTCAAGACAACTCTCATCATCCAAGGGTGCTGAAACTTCACATCGAGAAAGCAACCCTGCACGAGCCAAAGCTACAACCGATAGGCCAAAAGCACCTAAAATTTTTCCGGCCCTAAAATGGTCTGTAAGAATTTGAGGTAAAATCTGATCCTCCCAAATTGACCTTCGAGAACCTTTTCCTCCAATAACAATGACGGCATCATATTTTTTCCGTCCCAGTAAATAGCGATCCCAATCAACCACCATTCCCTCAGGTTGATGCAAAATTCCTCCTTCACCTCGAGCTTCCTTACCAGATTTTGATAATATTCGACAATGGTCGGAATCCCTTTCCAAAACCTCTTTTAAATCAAACAATTGTTGTTCTGAAAACTTGTTCTGGGGAATCACCAGCAGAAAAAGGCGTGAACTCATAAAACCCTCCAACTTCTTATACAAATAATAATAATTGCCTTTTTCTCAATAACTTAAAAAATTCCAGACAACTAAAAATATAATTTTAAATTCTGATAATTTAACTATAAAACAAAAAGTGCAGAAGTGATAACCCTTGACATGATTTTCAATCTTATGCAAAATAACACTTGCTTACCATTTATAGAGAAGGGGCGCACAATGGCTAATGGAAAAGTGAAATGGTTCAGCAATCAAAAAGGCTACGGTTTTATTCAGACGGATGAAGGAGAAGATATCTTCGTCCATTTCTCCGCAATACAAACCGAAGGATTTAAAACTTTAGGACAAGGACAAGAAGTTGATTTTGAAATCAGCGAGGGTCCCAAAGGTCCACAAGCAGCTAACGTCACCACCAAATAGTATTTATCCTTTCTTTCATTACAATCTGGTAGTATCACCTGCCGTTTTTTTCTCACCATCAATATTACATAAAGCGGAGTAACTTATGCCGATAATAATGACCGCACGTTATCAGGTGCACCCTCAAGCAATTGATAGATGCAAACAGGCAATTAAAAATCTGGTTGAATACGTGAAAGAAAGTGAAGAGGGAACTTTGTACTATATTGCACAGCAGGAGAAATTGAATCCCTATGCCTTTCTCCATACTATGATTTTTAAGGACGAGGTCGCATTAACTCTCCACCGTTCATCCGAGGCAGCCGAGAGATTTGTCAGCATTATTTACCCCTCAGCTATAGACCCATTGGAGTTCAAAGAATATCATGAGGTAGCACATAACCTCAATTTATCAGGTCAATAGATTACGATTCGTTGATATCTTTTAAGAGGTCAGCAACTTGCTGCAAGTTATTTTCAATATTGGGAGGGCTTTCAGAAAACGCTGAGTCGTCTATCAAGCCTGTTTTCTTTTCCGTGGTCTCTTGGCTTTCATTTGAAAAAAATTTGCGGAGCTGGTAATGACGATCAACCCGAATCCAGCTATTCCCATCACCAGAAATTTCATCCGTCCCCAACAAAGCTCTTTTTCGAATATATGTCTGGAGCTTATGTGTAGGAACACTGGGAATAGTTATCGCACCTCTTCGGACCAAAACCATCTTTATAGGTTTTTTCGTTAATTTTTGATCCACAAAAACTCCTTTATACTGCTTTATCAGGGGGGTGGGATGGCGTATGACCAACAAACATATCTGCGGCCATTAACATTACGCCTATTGTAATACAAGAATCAGCAATATTGAAAGCAGGCCAGTGTTGGTTTTCAATAAAAAAATCTAAAAAATCGATGACTTCTTTGTGAAGAATTCGATCGATTAAGTTTCCTATTGCACCACTAAATATCAAAATCAAACCACCATGCGCTAAGCGTTTTTCTTTTTCAGTTTGGTGAAAAATCACCATGATAGCCATAATAGCTATTATCGAAACCAGTATTAAGAGATAGGGCTTTAAGTCAGATTGTTCCTCAGAAAAAATTCCAAAAGCTACCCCTGAGTTTCGAATATGCGTTAAATTAAAAAACCCTTCCACAATCTTGATGGAATAGTTTAATGGAATATGCAAGGTGACCATAAATTTAGTGTATTGATCAATTACAATCAATGCACTTGAGACTACAAATAATAATATATATTTATTTCTCAATTCACTCTCCAACAACTTTCAAATGATCCTCACACCGAGGGCAATTCAAGCTATCACCCGTTTTTGACTCGGCATCAAAATAATGCCAGCACCTTTCACATTTTTGCCCCGGATGCCTTTCAGTGAATATCTTCACACCTGACAATGAGTCGCTGACATACACCTTTTCATCATCACTTAAATCGTCTACCAATTCCACTTTAGAAACAATAAAAATAAATTTAAGCTCTTCTAAATAAGGGCTAACAATCTTTTTAATTTCATCAGGTAGCTCCAGCTTAATAGTGGAATCCAAAGAATGGCCGATAACTTTATCTCTACGGCTCGCTTCCGAAGCTTTACTGACCTCTCCCTTAAGCTGCACCAATAATTCCCAGTTGCCAGTCAATTCAGAACTAAAGCTGATTTCCTGATTAGCTGGAAACGAAGACAAGTGAACACTTTTCACATCGGAGCTTCCCTTGGGAAGGTATCGCCAGATCTCCTCTGCTGTAAAACTTAATATAGGTGCGATCAAACGCACCATTCCAATCAATAAGATATGAAGCGTGGTTTGCCCTGCCCTCCTCCCCTGAGATTTTTCAGGGTAGGTGTACAATCGATCCTTCAATATATCGAGATAAAATGCGCTGAGCTCGACCACACAAAAATTCGAAAAAGAATGGTAAAAAGTATGGAACTCATAATTCTCAAAAGCAGTAAGTATCTTCTCTCTTAAAATGTTAAATCGGCTAAGAATATAGCGATCAATTTCGGGGAGAGAATCCAAGTCAACAGAATCATTTGCCGGGTCAAAATCGTGTAGATTGCCTAATAGGTAACGAAAGGTATTACGAATCTTTCGGTAAGATTCTGTCAACCTTTTCAATATTTCATTGGAAACTCGAATGTCTTCGCGATAATTCTCCGATGCCACCCATAGGCGCAAAATTTCTGCACCATGTTGATCAATAATTTTTTGAGGTGCGATTACATTGCCCGCAGACTTCGACATTTTCTTGCCTTTACCATCAACCACATACCCATGAGTGAGCACTGACTTATAAGGCTCCTTGTCACGCGTTCCGATGGATTCCAACAAAGAACTGTGAAACCATCCCCGATGTTGATCGCTTCCTTCTAAATATAAGTCTGCAGGCCAGCTTTCATCAGGCCGCCCCTCCAACACAGCTACATGACTAACACCAGAATCAAACCATACATCTAAAATGTCATTTTCTTTTTTAAATTCCTCACCACCGCACTTTTCGCATTTGGTTCCCTTTGGAATTAATTCTTCTATAGGTGTTTCAAACCAAAAATCGGCTCCTTGTTTTTCTACGCCTTCAGCCACACGTTCAAAAACTTCTTTCGCATTGGTAAACTCACCGCATTCAACACAAGTACATAGTGTAATGGGAACACCCCAAGCCCGTTGCCGTGACACACACCAGTCGGGACGATTTTCAATCATGCTATAAATCCGCCCCTTGCCCCAATCAGGAATCCATTGGGTGCGTTCTATTCCTGCCAAGGCATTCTTACGCAGGTCATTCTTCTCCATGGAGATAAACCACTGGTTGGTCGCACGAAAAATTACCGGTTGATGACAACGCCAGCAATGCGGATAAGAATGTTTTATATCTTCATGATGAATCAGCGATCCATCCTGTTTTAATTTTTCAATAATTTCCGGGTTGGCCTTTCGTACAAACATTCCAGCGAAATGTTCGACGTCAGGTTTAAAGATACCGCCATCATCCACAGGATTATAAGGTTCCAGACCGTATTTCAGACCCACGATATAGTCATCCTGCCCATGACCGGGAGCAGTATGAACACAACCAGTACCCTGCTCCAAAGTGACATGGTCACCTAAAATTACTTTTGATTCACGATCAATAAAAGGATGTTGGCATACCAGATTTTCCAAGTCCTTCCCCTTACAACTACCAACAACTTTATAGTCCGTAACATCCCATTCCAGAATTAATGAAGACAGGCGATCTTCCGCCACCACTAAAACCTCATCACCGATAGCAACAGCCACGTATTGAAATTCAGGATGTAAACATATTGCCAGGTTCGCCGGTAACGTCCATGGAGTGGTTGTCCAGATCACCATGTAAGCATTTCCACTGTCTCCCAAGCTTGCAGGCAGCTTGGAATTCATTGCAAACTTCACATAAATGGATGGAGAAGTGTGATCGGCGTGTTCGACTTCGGCTTCCGCTAATGCAGTACGACAAGAAGTGCACCAATGAACAGGTTTTAAACCTTTATATACCATCCCCTTTTCTACAAACTTTCCGAACTCACGAACAATGGTTGCTTCATAGGAATAGTCCATAGTCAGATAAGGATTTTCCCAATCCGCAAACACACCTAATCTTTTGAATTCTTCACGCTGAATATCCACGAAATCTTGAGCATAAGTGCGACATTGCTTTCTTATCTCGCTCTTTTCGAGGCTCATCTTCTTTTCTTTGATTTTCTTTCCCACCTGATGCTCAATGGGCAAACCGTGACAATCCCATCCAGGGATGAACCCGGAATCAAATCCCTTCATGCTCATAATTTTCACAATAAAATCTTTAAGAATTTTATTGAGCGCATGCCCCATATGGATGTGACCATTGGCGTATGGAGGACCATCGTGAAAGACAAATTTTTCTTTCCCCTTGGACAACTGACGAATTTCTTCGTAAATTTTTTCCTTAGCCCACCATTCAAGCATTTCCGGCTCACGTTTGGTGAGACTGGCTTTCATGGGAAAATCTGTTACCGGCAAATTAAGTGTGTCTTTTGTTTCCATAGTTTTCTAATTAAGTTTCATTGCTTGTTTCACCCTACTGAGAGTAGAAGTTGCAACCTGTTGCGCCTTCTTCGTCCCTTCGGAAATTATTTCTTCTACATCTTTTGGCTTTTTGGCTATCTCATTACGCTTTTCCATGATCGGCCGCATGCTTTCCAACATGGTTTGAGTGAGCATGTTTTTACAATCGCCACAACCGATTTTAGCCGATCGACACCCCTCGGCCACTTCATCCTGCACCGATTGAGGGGAATATATTTTATGAAAAGGATACAAGTTACAAACCTCAGGATCCCCCGGATCATCCCTGCGGGCTCGTGCAGGGTCGGTCAACATCTGCTTTACTTTTTTTGTAACCTCTTTTTCATTATCAGAAAGAAAAATCGCGTTGTCATAAGACTTGCTCATTTTTCTACCATCGAGTCCGTTCAGCTTAGGAATGTCAGATATTTTTGCACCCGGCTCAATGAACACATTTTTCTTATATAGATGATGGAATCGTCGAACAATTTCCCGAGACAATTCCAAATGCGGCGCCTGATCAATTCCGACAGGAACATAATCCGCTCGATACAAAACAATATCCGCCGTCTGCAAGACAGGGTATCCCAGAAAACCATAAGTACTCATATCGACTTTTTTAACCTCGTCCTGCTTTTCCTTATAAGTCGGGTTTCTCTCAAGCCAGGGAACAGGAACCATCATCGATAATATAAGGTGAAGCTCCGCATGCTCAGGGATTCTAGATTGTAGAAACAAGGTACTTTTTTCAGGGTCCAGTCCGGCACTCAACCAGTCCACCGCCACCTCATGCGAAAAATCTTTGATCTTATGAGGGTCTTCATAAAGTGAAGAGAGGGCGTGCCAGTCGGCAATAAAGAAAAAACATTCAAAGTCTTCTTGCAGGTCCACCCAGTTTTTTAGCGCACCAAAATAGTTGCCAAGGTGAAGCTTGCCCGAAGGCTGCATACCGCTCAATATTCGTTTCATGGGCAATAATTCATCCGGCGAAACTCGCCTTCAATACTTCAATGATCATTGGGAACGTTTCCTGACTCAGGAATAGTACCGAGTAGTTAATGGGATACATCAAAATAGTTCCGAGAATACCTGTGTCGGCAAATTGGTCCAATAGAAAAACACCTAAAATCAGAAATGCTCCAAACTTGTCCAGACTCGTCAACCTTTCCGCGACACTTTCAGGAACCATGCCCTTCAGTACACTGGAGCCATCCAGAGGGAAAACCGGCAGCATATTGAAGATCGCCAAAGCGACATTGATCCATATACCATAGGCTAAAATAACAAACAAATAAGAAAACTCAGGTGATATCAAACGTATGAAAAAGCTGCAAAACACCGCCATAGCAATGTTTGATAGCGGCCCTGCTATCGCCACATACATCATATCCCGCTGTGGATTCTGAAAGTTTTCCCCATTGACCGGAACCGGCTTGGCCCAGCCAAAACCGACAAAATAGAAAAATAAAATCCCGGTAATATCGAGATGTTTTAATGGATTGAATGAAAGCCGACCCAAACGTTGCGCAGTATCGTCTCCGAGAAGAAGCGCCATCTTCCCATGCGAATATTCATGCACCGTCAAAGAGAACAAAATGACCGGAGTCATCAACACCATTAATTGCGTTTTGGTCAAACCGAATGCCTCTTGGTTTCAATAATCAACAGGGGGAAAATCAGGCTACCGAGTAAAACAAAAGAAGGGCCGATTTCGAGGTAAAATCCTAAACTCACAACACTTTAACACATATGAAATACCATTTCGACTACAGATGGACACCGATAAACACAGATTAATAATCCCCTCTAAAAAGGGAGGGGGCTGGTGGATTGTCTTTACCCCCCTCTTTCACAAAGAGGGGGCAAATCACTCACTCACCCCTTTCAATTACCCGTCGGTGTTCATTCCAATTTTCTTTCTTTTAATAGGGTCTTTGCATACTTTTGGCGGGTATAAATCGCAGCATTTTTAGCTAAGAATAAACCTAGAGAACCATCCCTAAACCCTTGTTTTAAAATATAATTTTTAAAAAATGTGAATGGCGGACGGAGATGCAGATGCGTCCAGTTGGCGCGGAATCCATTGGCAGATTTTTCCTTGGCGTAGAGTGTTGAATAGCGATCCTGACGCTGAATATAATCTTTTTCATCCCGGTAAGAGTAATGCACCAAAGCATTTTTCAATGCCCCTGCATTTTCGTCTGGAGTCAGTCTTTCGTGCACCTGGGTTTCACTGAAAGCGACCTTTTCCTTGTCATACAATCGTAAAATTCGGTCGGGATACCATCCGCCAAATCGCACCCAATAATCGCCGAAATAGTTCTTTCGCGGAAGGTGATAAACCGTATGTTGAGGCCCTTCCCTTAAAACCTTTTGGATTTCTTCAGCCGATTCAGGAGTCACCACTTCATCCGAGTCTATATTTAATACCCATCGATTCTTGGTGTGGGAGGCGCAAATGTTCTTTTGTTTGCCGTAACCATGCCAGGTCTCGCTAAAAACCTGATCTGTGTACTGTTTGCAAATTTCTAAAGTCCGATCGCTACTTTCTGTATCCACCACAACAATTTCATCAACCCATTTCAAGCTTTCGAGGCAACGGCCGATATTCTTTTCTTCATTTTTTGTGATAATGGTTACGCTGAGTTTTTCCATTTGCGCTCTTTAAATCGAAAAATATCCGTCCCTCCTGTGGGACTCGAATATTTCAAAGGTGGGCAACTTTTTCTCATTTCGGACCTAATTTCCACACCGAACTTCCACCCGATTATAACATTCCAATTTCCTCCAACTAATTAATTTCACTGCTTTTCTGGATTTTTATGCTAATATTAATGCCGAAATGAAACCGTCTGTGCCCCGGTCATTTACCGTTCAACCGGCAACTGGTTTTTCAGATCGTGTCATAGCATTTTTATGGAAAACGGATGACCCCATTTTTGTTTTTAAGGATGCGATTATTTTACACTTCACACCGCTATAACCCATTCCAATAAATATGATTGAACAATACCTGCAAGTAGCGCTTGAATTCGTCAAAGAAATCTGGTTTCAACTAGACTCCAAATTTGGATTGGAAGAAACTGAAGCTTTTAAATTCATCCAACCCTATTTGCTCCAGCTTCAAGATAACCCCACCTATATGGGAATTGCTTTTGCCGCTCTATTCCTGGTTCCATATGGTTTATATAAAGTAAGAAGCATTGCCCGTGAACGAGAGCGCAAGCTTGATGAACTCATGGAAGAAATGGAAGAGGAGGAGGAAGATTATGACGAGGACGATCCACGGCGGCAAAGACGCCCTGAACCTCCAGAGGAAGAAAATACAATAATTTCAAAAGATGACTACGAAATTGAGGAAGAAGGCGACAAGCCCCTATTCAACAAAGAAGACGAGGACCCTCCTCCATACATGCAAATTTTGGAAAAGCTGGATGAAGAGGAACACGAAGACGAACTTCACGTCGACACAAAAAAAGTTATGGGCGACGATGACGAGTTCGAACTTGAGCCCATTAGCTCTGAATTAGCTGAGCCAGATAAAAATAAAGACTTGAGCGAGTTTGAAGAGTTTGAGTTCGACGGTGATACGGCAGAAACAGAAGAATCATCGCATGACCAGGCTATTCAAGAACTGCAAAAAGAAGGCGAATTGTTGGAACTGGACGGAGAGCTTTCCGCAGACGATCCTTTTGCCCACTATTCAGAACTTGATGATGACGAACAAGATCGCGCCATTCAGGCACTTCAAGATGAAATGGAATCGACGATCAATAAACTAACCGAACAGTTGGAAAGCACTCCAGAAAACACCTCTTCCATGAAGGATCTGGGTGACATCAAAATTGGTGATGGAGCAACCATTGACGATGAATATGTTTTAGAAGAAGAGACCGAAGAACCTGCTTTCTCAGAAATAAACGAACCCGAAACTCATTCCCTGGATTTAACCGAAGAGGTTGAACCAACTTTGAAGAGCATTGAACCTGTAATTGAGGAATTGCCTCCCTTGCAGCCAATCCCAGAAAGGGATTACTCTCATGAAGGTTCTTCAAGCGGGGAAGCCGACAGTCTAATTAATCGACTCAAATATTTTCAGGAAAACCTGGACTCACGATTTCATCATGGAGACAAACGAGAATTGAATCCATTACCAGCGTCCAAGCCGAAGGACTTGGCCGGTGAGCATCGTTTCGTTGAGCAAAGAAGTTTCCCAACAAAGTCGCCCAGTGTTCCTGTAGACAACAAAAAATATATGGAAACGCTGGAATCATTTATATTTTTAAAAGATCAAAACAAACATTAAGCAGTTGGAGTTCGACCCATTAAACTTTCAGATTCGATGACATCACAAGTTAACATTATTGCAGTCGGTGGCGGCAAAGGCGGCATAGGGAAAAGTGTTGTCTGCACCAACCTGGCAATTGGAATGGCTCTTAGTGGTCAAAAAGTTATTCTGATGGATACTGATTTCGGTGCATCCAATCTGCATGCATTATTGGGAATCAATAATCCAGTACATGGGTTTCAGGACTTTTTTAACGAGGACATCTCCAATAAACAATCGCTGCTGATAGATACAGGTATCAGCAATTTAAAATTTGTCAGCGGTGCGGGGGACAACCCGGGAAGCGCAAATATCGACTCCGATAAAATTAACACCGTTATTTCGTTCATCAAAAACCTGGAAGCAGATACCATACTTTTGGATTTAGGTCCTGGAACCAATTACAACGTCATCGACTTTTTTAACATCAGCACACAGAATGTCGTTCTCACAACCCCGGAAATGACGTCGGTAATGAAAACCTTCAGTTTCATTCGTTCTGCTTTGTTCAGAAGAATTTCTTTGGCATTTCAGGACACTCCCGAAATCCAGAAAATGGTAGACCACTCGAATCCCACCCATGCGGATATCGAAACTTATACGACAGGACTTCTTAGAGATCGTTTTGTTGAAGAGTTTCCTGATCACCTGGAACAGTTAAATAACATCATAAAAGACTTCACTCCGGGGTTAGTCGTAAATCGAGTTCGCAGCAAAAAAGATCTCATGACCGGAGATAATCTGTTAAAGCTTATAAAAAAATTCCTTGAAGTAGAAGCCACCTATCTTGGATATATCATTGAGAGTGATCGAGTTAGAGATTCCGTAGATGAAATGATTCCGTTCCTGATTAAAGATCCGCAAAGTAAGCCTTCAGAGAATCTCCAGCAGATCATAGGGGCACTCACCAACACCGACCTGCAGTTTGTTAAGCGAGATGGAAGAATTTTTGTATCAAAACAAGTTCGTCTATCCTCAGGCTGGGAAGTCTAGCCCTTCCCTCCTCAATATTTCGAAATACCCGTTAAATTTCCCCTCGTTGGACAGTTTTTTTCCAGTACAATGCAATAAAAAATCATTCCATAAAAGCTATCGTGATAGACACTCAAACCCAATCAATATTATTGGAGCTGCTCAATTTTTCTTCCCGTAGAAATATTAAGCTTTTCGTTGTGGGCGGCACATTGCGCGACCATTATTTGCAGCAAAAAATTACAGACATTGATCTCACGGGGAAAGACATCGCCAAAATAGCAACGGCATTCGCCAAATCACTTAACCTCAACAGTATTCCTCTAGACAAAACTCTCGGCCGGTCGACAACGCGGATCATACTCTCTCGACAGAAGCATTTGGACTGCACAGATATGCAAGGATCAAGAATTGAGGAAGATCTGTCGCAAAGAGATTTCACAATGAATGCAATGGGACAGGAACTTCCTGACTTTCTGGCAAGTAAAAATGGAGTAATTGATTTATTTGGTGGACGAGAGGATCTTGATAATAAAACCATCCAAGCTATATCAGGCTCCGTATTCGTGGCCGATCCTTTACGAATGCTAAGGGCTTTCCGTTTTGCTGCTACCTTGGGCTTCACTATTGAACCACACACATTGAAAAAAATATTCAATGACAAGGAAATGATTTCGAAAATAGCTGCCGAAAGAATCTGGAAAGAACTCTTATTATTTTTTGGAGCAGATAATACTGGGGGACCTGTAATATTGATGAAGGAGACCGGATTATTCTCCTGCTTAACATCAATCTCCTTTACAGATTGGGAAGAAGTTTCAAAGCACTATAATCGACTGGAGCATATTTTTTTAAATCCACATTTGTATTTCCCCAAATATGCTCCTGAAGTTATTTCCTCGAAATTTTCTCTAATCAAACTTTCGCTTCTATTAAAAAATATGGATATTAATGGGGCAATAGAGGATAAGAAAAGGAAAGATTTTGGCACACCCAAAACCTTTGAAACTTTAAAAACCCTTAAGGCTAGCAATAGTGAAATTGCCTACATTTGTCGATCCATTCAGAATTTAAACTTATTTTCCCGAACGATAACAACCAACCTTAGTGAATCATCATTATATGATTTATGTTTAAAGGGTGGCGACCAATTGGTTGCGGGTATACTTTTGCAGGTTTGCACTCTCCCGTTCTCAGATAATATAGAAAACGAAAAGCTTGTGCCTTATGAACAACTTTTAGATTTTTATTTCACGCGCTACCTTCCCGCTTTAGAAGAAAAGTCCTTGTTAAATGGAAATGACATAATGACAATATTTAATACTCCACCCTCTCCTGTATTAGCAAATGTACTTGAAAATATCCAACGTGCCCAGATTCTTGGAGAAATAAAAACTTTTGAAGAAGCAAAGTCACTGGCCGCCAAAATCCTTAAATCACAAGAATAAAAAATGACGATTCAATATCAAAACACATTATGGAACAACAAAAAAGTTATCATAGGCGAACCCACTATTGATAAAAGCAAACCGGTTAAATTGCTCATAGGTTTTCATGGAGCAGGCTCAACCGCAGAAAATATGCTGGTGCAAGGCAATCGGTTAAAACTCGACAATACCCTTTTAATTTTCCCGGAGGGTCCTGTGGATGCAGGTGAAGGACTCTGGAGCTGGTGGAAAGATGGGCCCGGACAACCAAAATCGGTAGAAGCGTTCTTAACATTTACGGATGAAATGATTCAATCTGCGCAAAACCATTTCACCAATTCTTCAATCCACCAAGTTTCCCTTTGGGGATTTTCACAGGGAGGAGCAGCATCCCTGGTTTACGCGCTCTTAGGCTCACATAAAGTTTTTAAAATAGCTTCTGTATGTGGATTTCTTCCTGAGTTACCCCCATCAGTATCTGTGAGTTCATCTTCCAAGCAGATTCTTGGTATTTTTGGAACTAACGATGAAGTGGTTCCCTCTTTTCTCGCCGATTACGCTCTGGAAGAAATGAAAAATAAAGGTCATGAGGTTCAAATCAAAGAAACTTCACAACCACACGAATTGAACACTGAAAATCTTGCTGAAATTTGCAGTTTTTTTAAAGAATAAAAAGGCCCATTTAAATGACCGCTAAAACCTTAATGATACAAGGAACGGGTTCGGGTGTCGGCAAGAGTATTTTGACTGCCGCCCTATGCAGATATTTCCATAAGGCGGGGTATAAAGTAGCCCCCTTCAAAGCCCAAAACATGGCTCTCAATTCATTCGTTACAGAAACCGGAGATGAGATGGGACGTGCCCAGGCTTTTCAGGCAGAGGCATGCGGCATCAAACCCGATGTCCTAATGAATCCTATCTTGTTAAAACCCTCTGGCGATAATAATTCGCAAGTTATTCTTATGGGAAAACCGGGTGAATCTCGCAACGCTAAAAATTATTACGCCCATCATGAAAAACACAAAGGAATAGTTCTATCTGCATTAAAACAATTAAGAGAAAAATACGATCTAGTTATTATCGAGGGTGCAGGTAGCCCCGCTGAAATAAATTTAAAAAAAACTGATCTGGTTAATATGTTTATCGCCGAAGAATCTGACTCTCCGGTTTTAATTGTAGGTGATATTGATCGAGGTGGTGTCTTTGCATGGATGAAGGGAACTTTTGATCTATTAACTCAGAGCGAAAAAAACCGAGTGAAAGGATTCATCATTAATAAGTTCAGAGGCGATGTCGATCTTTTAAAACCCGGCGTAAAACAATTTGAAGATATGGTTGAAAAACCTGTCCTGGGAGTTATCCCCTATTCAAAAAATCTGGTCGTAGATGAAGAAGACACCCTCCCACAATGGACCTACTCTTCTGAGCCGGATGCCAAAGGAGTCTTAAATATTGTTGTGATTTGGACACCCAGGATATCAAACTTTACGGATCTCTCGCCCTTGGCTTACGATCCCTCTATATCCATCCGCTATATCAACCATCCTTCACAAATGGGCAACCCCGATATAATCATCCTTCCCGGTAGTAAAAATACTATCGATGATCTGATTTATTTAAATGAACAAGGAATGCTAAAAGAAATATCAAATGCCCACGAAAATGGATCGTTTATCCTGGGAATTTGTGGTGGATTTCAAATGCTTGGCAAAGCAATTAAAGATCCCGATAATTTGGAAAGTCGCAATAAAGAAGCAATTGGGTTAGGACTATTTGATTTGGAAACCACTATGGTCCCCGAAAAGATAACCCGACAAGCAGATTTGGCCACTCGAAAAAGCAAATTATTTTCCGAAGGATTATCCTGTCAAGGTTATGAAATCCATATGGGACAAACCACATTCAATAATTCTTACCCTACCCTTTTCACACAAGAGGGAAAAGACTCTATGGGCAGTGGCATTACAAATCAAGATGGCACTGTTCTGGGTACTTACCTCCACGGTTTTTTTGATAATAATTCTTTCCGCCAATCGTTACTATGCTATGTGAGGGAAATGCGAAAGATTGAAGTACCCTCACAATCCTTCGATTTCACTCAGTTCAAACAGAATGAATTAGATAAACTGAGCGAATTGTTAACAAAGTCCGTGAACATGAAAAATATCTCTAAAATTATAGGTATTTAATTTTATAGCTCGATGTTTTTTGCAAAGTTCAAGGGATGCACTAAAAATAAATAATGAGTCTGGCTTTACAAGTATTTTTAGCTTTTATATTTGACTTGATACTGGGAGACCCTCGAGGGTACACGCATCCGGTAAAAATAATCGCGCGATTAGCCTATAAACTGGAATCTCTCAGTAGGAGTTTGATAAGTAATAAAAAAATGGCCGGATTGGTTACAACATTTCTGGTGGTCACAATTACCTTCAGTGCAGTTTATTTGATAATCGCCCTATTGAATTCCCTCCATATTTTTGCGGGAACTTTGGTATCTATATTTTATATATATACAAGCCTGTCTATTCGCAGTCTCATTGATGAAAGTCTGCCAGTTTATAAATTTCTGAAAGAACATAATTTGCCAGAAGCCAGAAAACGCCTCGCAAATATTGTGGGGCGCGATACACAAAACCTAAACGAAGAAGAAATTGCCCGCGCTGCTGTAGAAACAATTGCAGAGAGCACTGTTGATGGCATTATAGCGCCATTGTTTTTTGCAATTATAGGAGGCGCACCCCTGGCACTAGCTTATAAAGCCGTGAGTACAATGGACTCTCTTTTTGGATATAAAAATGAAAAATATATTGATTTCGGATGGGCCTCGGCACGCCTTGATGATTTGGCTAACTGGCTACCCGCTCGACTAGCAATACCCACCATATCAGCAGGTGCTGCCCTTTGCGGTTTTAGCGGATCAAAAGCATGGAAAACAGCATTTCGGGATGGAAACAAACACCCTAGCCCAAATGCAGGAATCTCCGAGGCTGCCATTGCCGGGGCGCTCGGAATTCAACTCGGAGGTACAAGTTACTATTCGGGGATTCAAAACAATAAACCTCTATTGGGGGAAGCCATACGCAAAACCGAACTAAATGATATTATAAACTCTCAAAAAATCATGTTCACATCGGCCAGCTTAGCCCTTGCATTATTAGCCGGGCTGCATCAGCTTTTAATGAATATCTGATAAATTTTTCAAAAATAAGAACTCATCTCGACTCAAAAAACCTAATACCAAAAGGCCAATTCTATTAGGCTTCACACATCAATTTCATTTATACTAACTGAACTATGAAGCTAATATTTTTCTCCATAAATACTGCTTTTATTTTATTCTACCTGTTCACCTCCCCTCTTAATGCGGAAGTATTTCAAGTTGACAGTGATGCAGATGGAAAACTCGATCAATGGCACCACAAATCGCCAGAGGGAAAACTTTTAAAAATCGAGTACGATAAAAACGGTGATGGAAAAGTAGATCAGGTTGATAAATACAATGGCCACGAAAAACCAATTCAGGTAGAACTCGACCGAAATTTAGATGGAACGCTTGATCAAATACAATACTACGATCAAGAGTTCAACCTTACTCACACTGATAAAGATTCGAGAAATTCCGGACTCATCGATTGGAGAGAATTTTATTTCGAGGGAAAAGTAATCATCAGGCTTGAGACAGACGAGAACAAAGATGGAAAACTCGATGTATTCCAGTTCTTTTCCAAAAAAGGAAAACTACAAAAAGTAGAATATGACACTTCAGGGAACGGAAAAATCGATCGTTGGGAAACGTTTAAAGAAAATGAACAGTTGGAATCTGCCTCCTTCGATACTAATAATGATGGAAACCCCGATCAATGGCAATTTTTCAAGCACTCCACCCAACTTGAAAAAGCAGAATTTGATACCAATTTTAATGGAAAGGTAGATCGTTGGGAAAAATACGATCCCTTAGGAAATTTAATTCGAATTGAACTCGACAACAATCATGACGGAATCATTGATATTGTGAAAAAGAAAGGTTAATTAAAAATAATGAAATTTTATCCACTGGTTTTTCTTACCACCGCAGCCTTGTTATCAATCACCTCCTGTGCCCCCAAACCTACGCTTGAAGTTCCTGAAGCTTATAAAAAAGGGCAGAATGCGTTTCACAAAATATGCTCAAATTGTCATGGATCAGATGGGATGGGAAAACAAACACAAGCTCCTAAATTGATTGACGAAGAGTTTCTTGCTCCAAATTATACTGATGATGATATCCGCGAAACCATTTTGAACGGCACAAATAAAATGCCACCACAGAAAAAGAATCTAACAACAGAAGAGATTACCGAAATTATAAAGTACCTTCGCTATTCGCAAAATGCAGCAGGACTAGAGCCCGAAGAAGAGGAAGAAGGTTAAATGCTTCGGCCTCAATGTATTTTATTAATTTCATTCTAGCCCTTACCTCAATAAAGATTCTATATGCAGGAAGTTATATCCAAAACACTTGAGCAAATCCAACCGGTGTCTACAGATCTATTGGAGAAAGCACAGTCTCACTTGGACATGCTTACCAAACCCCAGGGAAGCCTCGGTCAGCTAGAGGAACTTGCAAAAAGGTATATTGCTATTCGTAATGGTAAAACCTCCAAACTCGAAAAAATTTCGACCGTAGTTTTTGCTGCAGACCATGGTGTTACAGAAGAAGGTGTCAGCGCCTACCCATCAGAAGTTACCCCCCAAATGGTAATGAATTTTATTAGTAAGGGAGCCGCTGTAAATGTTCTGGCGAAACATGCAAATGCAGATGTCACTATTGTGGACATTGGGGTCAATTTTGATTTCCAAAACCACCCAGACCTTTTGCACAAAAAAATTAATTTGGGCACTAAAAATTTTTCTAAAGAGCCAAGCATGACCCGCTCACAAGCTGAATTATCTATTACGACGGGAATTGAAATTGCCAATCACTCGGCATCCCAGGGAGTAGACATTCTAACAACGGGAGAAATGGGAATTGGGAATACAACATCCAGTTCAGCCATTTATTCCATCGTTGGAAAAATGACAGTTGAAGAAGTAACAGGACGCGGAACTGGCATAGATGATTTAGCATTAGATAAAAAAATTTCCACCATTGAAAAAGGCCTCGAACTTCATCAACCGGACCCAGAAGATCCGATAGATATCCTTACTAAAGTTGGAGGTTTCGAAATTGGAGGAATTACAGGTTTAATCCTTGGAGCTGCAGCAAATAAAATCCCAATTGTTGTAGATGGTTTTATCTCAGGGGCTGGAGCCATTCTGGCTCTAAAAATGAATCCATCAGCAGGTGATTATATTTTCACATCACATAGGTCAACCGAAAAAGGCCATCAAGTATTTTTCGATATGCTAGGACACCCTCCCCTTTTAGATTTGAATATGAGATTGGGCGAAGGAACAGGAGCATTACTAGCAGTCAATCTCATCGAATCTGCAGTCAAAATTTATAACGAGATGGCAACTTTCAAAAGTGCAGGAGTATCAACAAAAAACTAATTCCCCATAAAACAACAAGCCAGTAGAAGCTCTTGACAGCGCAGGTGATTTTGGCTAGATTGAGCGATTCTTTTCGCTTATTTATTCTCTCTTTTTATATCGGAGTTTCAGCATGTCAGACGAAAGTTATATTCAATCCCTATTTGCCGAACGTGTAGGTGGAAGCCAGTTTGGTAAGGACACTAAAATTTATAAATTTGAAAAAATAAAAAGGGCTAAGCGTGCTGCCCTTGATGCCAATCCCGACAAAGAATTATTTGATTTGGGTGTGGGTGAACCCGATGAGATGGCTGATCCTGGTGTGGTTAAAGCATTACAACTAGAAGCAGCAAAACCAGAAAATCGCGGATATACAGATAATGGAATAGATGAATTTAAATCTGCTGCTTGCAGCTATATGAAAAATGTTTTTGGTGTGGAAGGTTTAGACCCAAGCAAACATGTCAACCATCTCATTGGTTCAAAACCAGGACTTGCTATGACTCCGGCAGTATTTATAAACCCGGGAGATGTTATTTTAATGACGGTCCCAGGATATCCTGTTATGGGTACGCATGCGCAATACTTAGGGGGAGAAGTAGTCAATCTTCCACTTACAGAAGAAAATGGGTTCCTCCCCGATCTGAAAAGTATTGATCCCAGCATCCTTGAACGCACCAAAATATTATATTTAAACTACCCTAACAACCCTACTGGCGCAAAGGCCACACGTGAATTTTATGAAGAAGTAATTCAATTAGCTAAAAAACATAAAATCACAGTCATGCAAGATGCTGCCTATGCAGCTCTTACTTATGAGGGAAAATCTGAAAGTTTTCTATCCATTCCCGGAGCAATGGATGTGGGAGTAGAGTTCCACTCCCTTTCCAAAGCCTATAATATGACTGGGTGGCGAATCGCATTTGTTGTGGGAAACGAATTGATTGTAAAAGGCATCGCTTCTGTAAAGGATAATATCGACTCAGGCCAGTTTGCCGGCATACAAAAAGCTGGAATTTATGCTCTAGAAAATCCAAATATCACAGCAAAAACTGTTGCAAAATACAAGCGTCGCTTGAGCCTTTTGGTTGATGCTCTCAACAGTGTTGGATTTAGCGCAAAAATGCCTGGCGGATCCTTCTTTCTATACGTTGGAGCTCCTAAAGGAATTAAAGGTGGCAGGAAATTCGAAAATGGTGAAGAGTTCTCCCAATATTTAATTACTGAAATGTTAATTTCAACTGTGCCTTGGGACAATGTCGGAAATTACATTCGTTTTTCAGCAACCTTTGCAGCAAAAGGTGAAGAAGAAGAAAAACGAATAGTAAACGAAATTAAATCCCGGCTTTCAAAAGTTGAATTTGAATTTTAGTGAAAAAAGTATTTCGAAGGTAGCATTTAATGATCCATAAGGCTTTAATTGGAATAGGATCTAATCTAGACTTGCCAGCAGAGAATTGTTTGAAAGCAATTTCAATTTTAAGCAAATCAAAGGAAGTTAGAGTTGCTTCGCAGTCGTCACTATACGAATCAGAGCCTATCGGAAACCCCGATCAGCCCTGGTTCGTTAACGCTGCGGTAGAAATCCAAACAAACCTCAATCCAGAAGAACTTCTGCAATATCTCCTAAACATTGAGAACCAATTAGGCAGGATCAGAAAAGAGAAATGGGGACCTAGAATCATTGACTTGGATATTTTGGATTACGAGGGACAAATAATTAATTCCAGCACCCTCACCCTGCCCCACCCTGAAATGGCTCAAAGGCGTTTTGTGCTAGAGCCACTCAGTGAAATTGCTGGAGCAACAATACATCCACTAAAAAATAAAACGATCGCAGACTTGCTAAAAGAACAGCCTAATTTTCCTATAGTAAAAAAATACAGCCCTCATAAATAGTCTACATTTATAGTTTCCATATTCTTTAATGCTTCCTCTTGTAATTCTTTTAACGCAATTCTTTCTTCATCATTTTCCAAGATCGGAATTTTTCCTCGTGTGACCGGGCTGGCAGGCATAAAAACCGAACAACAATCGGGCTGAGGCTCAATACTAATTTCATAAGTCTCAATTTCCTTTGCGTGCCTAATAATTCCTTCCTTGTTCATTGCTATTAAGGGACGCAATATATTCATAGAGGTTACACAAGTAACAGCAGCTAGATTTTCGAGTGTTTGTGATGCGACCTGCCCCAGCGATTCTCCGGTAACCAGCCCGGGCATTTCAAATTCATTAGCTATCGCATCCGCAATGCGATACATCATTCTTCTATAAAGCACAACTCGATTCTCTTCCCTGCATTTGTCTCTAATAGCAACTTGAATATCTTGAAAAGGAACAACAAATAACTTTGCCCTGCCTTGATAACGATTAATACTTTTTGCTAATTTTAAAACTTTTTCGTATCCCCCCCGACCTAAAAAAGGTTGATTATCAAAAAAGACGAAATGCACCCTACAACCACGACACGCCATTAAATAGGCCGCAACGGGGCTATCGATGCCACCGGATAGCAAACACAAAACATTTCCTGAACTTCCTACTGGTAAGCCACATAATCCTGGATGCCTGTTATCAAAAACAATTGTCTCCTTACTTCCTATTTCTATTTCCAGGGTAAACTCGGATTCCTTAATATTCACAACAAGCCCCTTGGGACATAGTTGAGTCATTATGCGAGAACCTACCTCAAAATTAATTTCGGGGGAAGTATGGGGGAAAGTCTTTGCTGAACGGCGCGTTCTCACACAAAACTTCAATTTACCTCTTGAGGTGAGCAAAGGTTCGATCCACTGAACACCCAAAGCTGCCATTCCGTCAAAATCGGGCTCCACCGAAACCCCTACACTAAAGGAGGCGATACCAGGAATAAGTTTTAAATGTTCCGTGCACTCTTCGACTGCGGACTCTGGAAGGTCAACTAAAATTCGCCCTCTTGGCACTCGATACTCAATCCCCTTATCCTTCGGCAAAGAACGTCTGATATTTTTTAGCAGAATTTTTTCGAAATACTTTCTATTTCGCCCTTTTAATCCGATCTCATCGTATCGAATCAATATGGTTCTTTTTTCACTCATTGATTTGTTTTTCTTTTTATAAAGGTAGGCAAAAGTTTTTGATACGCTTCTTTAAAAACATGTAGAAACTTTTCGACTTCATTCATTGTGTTATGCCGTGAGAAAGAAACTCTCAAGCTGCATCGTGCTTGCTCTTCTGTCAAACCCATACCAATAAGTATTTTTGAAGGTTCCTTAGAATGCGCGCTACAAGCACTTCCCATACCCACATAAATTTCTTCTCCTTCTAAATGGTGCAACATGACCTCTCCTTCCACTGGGGGAAAACTAAAGTTCACAATAGCTGGAGATTGATGATCATTTAATGGCGAATTAATTACGATGGGTATCTCTAATTTTTTCAATCCATCAACCAAAGATTTTTGAAGTTGCTGAATTATTTTTTGTGCTTCTTCTTGGTGTTCGATTGCTAATTTGATGGACTCAGCTAATGCCATTATTAGTGGAACCGGAAGGGTCCCTGCTCTGGCACCATATTGTTGTTTCCCTCCATGCAATTGCGGATTCAATTTTAATCGCGAATCATAGATCAACAAACCAATACCTTTGGGTCCATTAAACTTATGTGCCGACAATGAGTAACCCGCCAAACCTGACCACATAAATTTATCGAGTTTAACTTTCCCAATAGCCTGCACACCATCAAGAAACAAGCGTGTCTGTGGAGCCTCTGTTTTCATTCTAGAAATCAGGGCAACCGGATCGTTAATTGTTCCAAGTTCATTATTTACATGGGAAAGGCAAAGAAGCCTGATTCGCTTTTCTTTAAGGATTGAAAGGCAAGAAAGATCAAGTCGTCCTTCATTATTAAATTTCAACAAAGAAATCGGTTCATTGCCAAAAGGTTTAAATGATTGCAAGGTTTCACTAACACTTGGATGCTCTAAACCAAGATAAGCCGTTTTTTTATCAGGAAAACAAAGGCCCTTGATAAAAAGATTGTTAGATTCTGTCCCACCACTTGTAAAAATCAAATTATGAGAAGCTGGAATTCCTAAAGCAGTAGTTATCGTTTCTGTGGCTTCTTCAATTTTCTTTTTTGCATCCAATCCTATTCTATAGACCGCCCCGCTATTCGCAAATTGATCGCGCATATGATTCTGTAAGGAGGAAATGATTTGGGGGGCCATTGGGGTGGTAGCTGCATTATCCAGGTAAATCATGGCAAGTGCCCCTTTCAGACCTCGTAGGGTGGCATCAAATTCTGTTCGACGCCCAACTGATCCATTATTCTTGCCACAACAAAATCTACCAAGCTTTCTACTGAGTTTTGACCTTGATAAAAACCCGGGGATGCAGGAAGAATAAGAGCACCTGCTTGATCCAATGAAAGAAGATTTTTTAAATGAATAGTACTTAATGGAGCCTCTCTAGGGACCACTATCAATTTACGCTTTTCTTTAAGCATGACATCTGCCACTCGCTCTATCAGGTTGGTGGAAACACCCGCCGAAATCCTTCCTATTGTTCCCATGCTTGCAGGCACGATGGCCATACCATCAACCCTAAAAGAGCCACTAGCGATTGAAGTGTTGATCCTTGTCGTTTTATGGAGAATTACATTTTCGCCCTTAAAATATGAGGGCTTTAAACCTAATTCAATATTCAATAACTCTGCCCCTCGCTCGGAAACGATTACATGGACTTCGGATTGAGTTTTCAAACAATCGAATAATCTTTTTCCATAGCAAACACCACTCGCACCGGTGATAGCGATAACAAAACGTTTCATAATTTCAATTCAAAAAGGTCCTGAACTTCGCGTAGTACTTGTTCATGAACTTTCTCTAAAGATGCATCACTGGATATGAACCGAATATTTGGGCCATCAAAGCTTTTAAAAATACCTTGCACATCCATTAAATAATCCTGTTTTTCAAAAGCACTTTTACCCTCCCTGGAGGATTCAATCCTTTCCAGACTTTTTTCAGGAGAGTTATGAAAAATTAAAACCCTATCGGGTTGCGGAGCAAACTTTTCATTATCTTTTCTTATTTTTTCTGGGTCGAACCCTAATGCCCCCTGATAGGCGGCTGTCGAAAAATAATAACGGTCCATCAACACCACTTTACCAGCATTCAATGCAGGGTTAATATTAAGCTCTACATCTTGTTTCCTGTCATTAATAAACCATGCCAACTCTTCTTCTGGACTGACGCCATTTCTCCCCTCTGTCAGAAGACGGCGAATTTTCATCCCCCATTCCCCTCGAGTAGGTTCGGCCAGGGAGATATTGGCTATCCCTTTTTTACTTAGTAATTCGGCCAACATTTTGCACTGGGTACTTTTACCTGTACCATCAATCCCTTCAAAAACTATCAATATTCCGTGGCTCAATTAAAATGACTCCAGAGAAAAAATTATTCCTAAATATTTTTGGGACCAATTAAAAATCAAAAAAAAACGAACCCCCAAATCTTCCTATTTTGGAGACAGATTTTATATCTCACATTATAAAAGGAAATTGGGGGTTTAATGTAATTTATGGGATGCAGCCAAAAATATCAAGTTGAATAAAAAGGGGGTAGAAAACAAAAAACCCCCTGTTCAAAAGAACAGAGGGCTTTCTAATGTCTTTTTAAATTTTGAACCTATCTACAAGGCCCTGGAGATCTGAAGCGAGTTTTGAAAGCTCGTTCGCGGCATCCCGTGTCTGGCTGGAACCTTGTGTTGTTTCTTCAGCTGCTGATGAAACACCCGAGATGTTTTGCGCAATTTCAGAGACACCCCTGGCGGCTTCTGAAACATTACGTGTCATCTCACTGGTTGTTGCACTTTGCTCTTCAACAGCACTGGCAATGGTGTTCGAAATATCATTAATTTTATTAATGATTTCACTGATTTCACCAATGGCATCAACCGCATTTCCAGTATCAGCCTGAATGGTCTGCACCTTACTGCTGATCTCTTCGGTTGCTTTTGCCGTCTGATTTGCCAGTTCTTTAACTTCATTCGCCACAACCGCAAAACCTTTCCCCGCTTCTCCTGCCCGGGCAGCTTCAATAGTTGCATTCAAAGCCAACAGGTTGGTTTGTTCGGCGATGGAGGTAATCACTTTAACCACTTCACCGATTTCCTTGGAACTTTCACCCAAGGTGCTAATGGTTTCATTTGTGCGCCTTGCAACCTCTACAGCTTCCGTTGAAATTTTTGCAGCTTGTGAAGAGTTCTCCGAAATTTCCCGGATACTGGCTCCCATCTCTTCAGAACCCGTGGCCACCGTCTGCACATTAGTCCCGACTTCATCACTTGCTGTTGCAACCACTCCTGCCTGCGCAGAAGTCTCTTCAGCATTGGCAGACATTGTTGTACTGGTAGCAGTAAGCTCTTCAGCAGCAGCACTAACGGATTCAGCATTCTGGCCAATCTCACCAATGTCATTACGCAAACTGGTAAGAAACTTTGCCAGGCTTTCACCCATTTGACCGATTGCATCTGAACCTGAAACCGGGATTTGCTTAGTCAAGTCACCCTCGGCCGCAGAGTTTACCACCTCAAGCATGGAATTAACTTTATCTTGCAATATTTTAGCTTCTTGTTGTTCCTTTTCAGAGATTTCTTTATCTCTTGCAGCTTTTTCCTCAACAGACTTTCTTTCAAGCTCAGCCTGCTCCATCCGAAGAGTTTCCTGCTCTTTGGCTGCCTGCTCTTTTTCCTGTTCGGCAACCACTCTCTCAGTAATAATCTCCCAAGAAAGCATTGGCCCAAGGTAATTGCGGTCTTGGTCCATCACGGCACTGACATCCAACTGAACTGTTTCTGGTCCCAATTGAATATCAGTTTTGACAGGTAGGTTTTGAGGATTGGAAACAATTTTTCTTTGATGACTTGGGTCTTTATGAAAAATATCAATGGATTGACCGATAATTTCGTTAGCTCTAATCGGAAGGTACTGCTCCAATCTCTTAAGAATTTTCATCGACTCAGGATTCATGTATTGAACTATCAGGTCGGTTCCGGCAAACAATGTACCCTTCGGCGTATTTTCCATCATCGAAACAATTTTTGCCGTTTCGGTTTCTGTTTTCTTTTGAGCCTTAAGGAAAAACGAAATACCCGCAACCATTAAGACTACTAGAATTACAACAAAAACGGATATACCAATGACCTTGTTTAGCATTGATCCATTGCTGGCTAATTGTGTGCTTATAGGAGAAATTACTTCAAGAACCCCTCGAAC
>JAJDAV010000064.1 GCA_029261695.1 Nitrospinaceae bacterium
CAAATCCGCAAAGAAGAAACCGAAAAAATGAAAAAAGATCCGGAACTTGTCAGCCGCGTGCTTCGATATTGGTTAAGTCAAAAATAGGGGAATTGCAGGTGCTGCGATTAACCCTTTCGGGCTTTTACTTCTGCTGCATACGCTCTAGCACGTTTCAGCATGGCAGCTTTCTCTTCAGAGGAAAAATCTTTTCGAGGAGTGGGGCCTGGCACATGGTTTCCAGATGATTTTTTAGCTGAGGCAGGTGCAGCCTCCTGAGTTCCTGCATCAGCAGCTGATGCCTCGGCAGGTTTCGCTTGAGGAGCAGCACTTGCAGTTTTTGCAGCAGCTTCGCCCTCTTTTCTCACCAAACGCATGGAAGACCAGACATCATTGGTTGGATAGGGTGTATCCAGACCAATTTTCAAATCCATTCGGATTATCTTTTCATCGGAACATTCGCTAATCCAAGTGTTCGACGCGCCACCAGGTGCAAAAATAGAATCGATAGGATAATAAGTCCCATTTTTATCCATTAATTGTTTGACCCCAGTTTTATCAAAGAGAGTCATAGACTCCGCCTTGGTAGGAATTCGCCAATTATCATAACCGCCGAATTGATCTTTATTTTTATTCACCCAATCCACATATTCACGGTGGTCCTGCCAAGTATAAAATTGTTTTTTATCTAACCAGGCATCGGTTTTTTTCCAGGTGAGTCCAGAGTTGGGGTCTGTGATGGTGCCGTCTTCATTATCTACAAGCGGATCACCTACAGGCCCAGCCTTTTTGGCAGCTTCTGCTTTTTTAGCAGCCGCTAGCTTGGCCTTCTCTGCGGGAGAAAGTTGTTTCTCATCTGTCGGTGGAGCTGTTTCTGCCATCTTTAACTTCGTCGAGTGGTGGAGGGTTCTATCCCTTCCAAAATATCACTTAAATCCTTCCCAGAATTGGAAAGGGTTTTTAATATTTCTCCCAACTTTGAGGCTGGAAAAATATCTAAACGCGATTGGAAATCTGTGCGGTAATCAGCAGCATTTTTACGGACCCAATCAACTGCCATCTGCTCTTGCGTTTCACAACTTTCGTTAGCGCATTTCTTATCCAGCAGATTAGTCTGGGATAACCGTATGATTTCACAAATCAAATCTTGCTTGACCTGGCTCATACTATAAATTTTACCACGAAATTGTATGTAGGGTTAAGCCTCAAACCTAAAAAAGAGGCCACTCTATAATGTATTCCCCAGCTTGTCAACGCGATATTTACCTAATTTAAAATACACATTAAAAACAATAACTTAAGCGTGCTTTACGAGAATCAGGATGCGGTAAAATTGGCGGCCAATTCCCCCTCCGTCTCATCCCACAAATTTCCTTTATCCTTGCCCCGTCGGAGACCGGGGATCCAGATATTCCCTTAATCCTTCCCCCAAAAAATTGAACGATAAAATGGTGAAAAATATGGCTAGAGAAGGGAACAGAATCAGGTGCGGATAAAATTTAATGGCAGTCCATCCATCACTGGCAAGAGTCCCCCAACTGCTAGCGGGGGGTGCAATACCCAAACCAATAAAGCTTAAAGTCGACTCTGCAAGAATTGCTACAGGAATACGAAAACTAAGTGTCACTACAAGAATTCCTAAAATATTTGGAAAAATCTCTTTCAGCATGATTCGAAAATGACTCGCCCCCAAGGCCTTTGCAGCCAAAATATAGGGATACTCCTTTATACGCAAAACCTCCCCTCTTACCAAACGAGCAATAGTTACCCAGCTCACAAGAGTTAAGGCAATGAAAACCCCGGTCACTCCCCGCCCCATCAATACAGTGATCAAGATAATCATTAATAAGTCAGGCAAAGCAAAAACCACATCTACTACACGCATCATTAGATTATCGGTCCTACCGCCAACATAAGCAGAAATGGTTCCATATATCGTACCGATGAGTAATGCAAGAATTGTGGATACGACTCCTACAAACAAAGAAACTCTCGCCCCATAAATCATTCGCGATAGAAGGTCGCGCCCGAGTCGGTCCGTTCCAAACCAATGTTCTGACCCAGGATAAGCAAGAATACTCAAAGCATCTTGCTCTTGATAAGAATATGGCGCTACCCAAGGAGCCAGAACCGAGGCCAGGAAGACTGCAAAAAGGAAACCGCTGCTTAACTTAAAAGATGTGTTCATAATTCTATTTAATGGACACTCGAGGGTCCAACCACCCATAAATCATATCAACAATGATATTAGCGAAAACGATCAAAACGGCATAAACCAATGTCACCCCCATGATTAAAGGGTAGTCCCGGTTAGTGACAGCGGTGATGAAAAACCTGCCCATACCAGGGATCGAAAAAATAAACTCAATGACAAAAGATCCCGTTACAAGGCCGGCAGTAAGAGGCCCCATCACAGAAACAATAGGATAAATAGAGTTTTTCAAAACATGTTTCATCAGGATTCTAAATTCAGTCAGTCCTTTGGCACGAGCAGTTCGAATATAATCAGAAGCTAAAACGTCCAAAACGGTGGTACGGGTCAATCGGGCAATGTAGCCAGCAAACCCAGCACCCAAAGCAAATGCTGGCAAGATCATATATTTCGGCCCTTCCCATAACGCAGGCGGCAATAGATGCCACTGATGCGAAAATATCCAGACAGAAACCGCCCCCAAAACAAAACTGGGAACAGAAATTCCCATGGCCGCAAATAGTAAAATCGATCTATCAAGTAAAGAATTTTTCCAATAAGCAGAAATCACTCCGGCAGGAACACCTAGCCCCAGAACGACTAAAACCGCACATAAACCCAGCGTTAAAGAAACCGGAAAAGTATCACGCAAAATATCGGAAACATCTCGACCAATATATTTATAGGAAGGACCCAAGTCGCCTTGCAGCAATTGCTTCATATAGAGCAGGTACTGAATCCCTATGGGTTCATCAAGATGATATTTGGCTTCGATATTGGCGATGATTTCAGGAGGAAGGATTTTTTCACTATCAAACGGTCCTCCGGGAACCATGTGCATAATGAGAAAGGTCAGTGTCGCAACAGCAAGCAAAACCGGTATTCCCAACAACAACCGTCTGATGAAAAATCGTAACATGCCAGCATTTTACCATTTGGAAACACTCGGGGGAAATAGAGTGAGGATTATTATTTAATAAATTTCCCCGTCTTTCGATATCTACTGCTATATAATGGACGGTCTTTATCTTGAAAGAGTCTAAATGAACTATCCATCTTTAAGAGAATTTATCAGTCGGCTCGAGCTCGAAAACGAACTCGTTCGAATTAAAGAACAGGTATCCCCTATTCTTGAAATTGCCGAAATAACCGATCGGGTATCCAAACAACCCGGGGGCGGCAAAGCTCTGCTTTTTGAAAATGTCGAAGGCAGTTCGATGCCGGTGCTGATCAATGCCTTTGGCAGTCAAAAAAGAATGGACGCTTCTCTCGGAGTCCACAACGTTGAAGAGATAGCAAAAAGAATCGAACGTTATTTAAAAATTCCACCCCCTGTTTCGCTACTGGATAAAGCAAAACTTTTACCGATGCTTCTACAGGCTGCGCAGTTCCCTCCCAAGCTCATTGGCGGGTCAAATGCTCCCTGTCAGGAAGTCGTGCATCTAGATAACGATGTCAATTTAGACCAAATTCCCATTTTACAATGCTGGCCTTCAGATGCGGGACGCTTCATTACATTTCCCATTGTCATCAACCGCAGTGTCGACCAAAAGGTTAAGAACGTCGGACTCTACCGCATGCAGGTCTACGATTCGAAAACCACCGGTATGCACTGGCACATCCATAAAGATGGAGCGCACTTCTTTCACGAATATCAAAAGCAAAATAAAGTTATGGAGGTAGCAGTCGCTATTGGAGCCGACCCAGCATCGTGTTACTCCGCATCGGCCCCACTGCCTTATGGTATCGATGAATTTCTTTTGGCCGGTTTTATCCGCAAAAAAAGTGTTCCTCTGGTAAAATGCAAAACGGTGGATTTAGAAGTTCCCGCCAGCGCGGAAATTGTTCTGGAAGGCTATATAGACCCATCTGAAATGCGCCTCGAAGGACCTTTTGGAGATCACACCGGATATTATTCGCAGGATGATGATTACCCCGTCTTCCATATAACAGCCATCACCCATCGTAAAGACCCGATTTACCTGACAACTATAGTTGGAAAACCACCGCAAGAAGATTTCTACCTGGGTCGCGCAACCGAGCGTATCTTTCTGCCACTGTTACGCACTCAGCTACCTGAAATCATCGATATGGATATGCCCGTAGAAGGTGTTTTCCATAACTGTGTCATCGTTTCGATAGATAAACGCTACCCCATGCAGTCACGCCGTTTAATGAGCGCACTTTGGGGACTAGGGCAAATGAGTTTCGTAAAGACTATCATCGCGGTCGATGCCACGGTGGATGTTCACAATTATGACGAGGTCATCAAACTTGTTTTAAACAACGTCGATTTTGAACGCGACCTGTTTTTCTCTGAAGGCGTTCTCGATGTGCTGAACCACGGATCAGACAATATGCTCTATGGTTCCAAACTAGGCGTTGACCTCACTGCCAAAGTAGAAGGAGAACCGGGCTTTGGGGAATCCTTACCTCCCGCATTCCACGGTCCAAAACCGCCTTCAAAAATGGATGTACTAAATCAGTTTGAAGAGTTAAAAGATTGTAGAATTCTGGAATTGGATACAAAACGCGTGGTAATGTATGCCGCATTGGATAAAACACTCCCCAATCAGGCCAGAGAGTTTTCGGAACGTTTTTTTGATGTACCCGAATTTGCCTCAGTCGATATAGTTATCGTGTTGGAAGGCCATGTAAAACTGGATGATGACTCTGTTGTTATGTGGAAGTTTTTTAATAATCTCGATCCAAAACGCGATTTTTACTTTGACGATGGCAGACTTTCTATTGATGTAACAAATAAACTCAAAGAAGAAGGTTACCAACAACGATGGCCTGAAGAAATTGAGATGTCCGAAGAAATTAAAACTCACGTCGATTCCAAATGGGATTCGATGTTTAAAGAATAAAGATGGCTTTAGATAACATAAACATTAAAGGAGCGAGAGAGCATAACCTCAAAAATCTCCACCTAACCCTTCCTCGCGAAAAGCTGGTAGTCATTACCGGATTAAGTGGTTCAGGGAAATCTTCTCTAGCCTTCGACACCATCTACGCAGAAGGTCAGCGCCGATATGTAGAATCCCTTTCCTCATATGCCAGACAATTCCTGGAGTTGATGGAAAAACCGGATGTCGATTCAATAGATGGCCTATCGCCAGCAATTTCTATTGAGCAAAAAACCTCAAGTCGAAATCCTCGTTCAACAGTAGGAACAGTGACTGAGATCTATGATTACCTGCGACTTCTTTATGCACGTATCGGTCATGTACATTGCTATGGCTGTGGCAGAGAAATTTCTTCTCAAACAGTTCAGCATATTGTGGACCAAGTCCAGTCTATTCCCGTCGGAAAAAAAATAATGATTCTCGCTCCCATTGCCAGGGAAAGAAAAGGCGAGTTTAAAAAAGAAATCCTAGATATGAAGCGTAAAGGATTTGTCCGCGCCCGCATTGATGGCGAAGTCCGATCGCTTGATGAAGAAATCTCCCTCAACAAAAAATTCAAGCACACACTTGAAATTGTTGTGGATCGTCTGATCATCAAAGAAAAAATGGGAAAACGACTGGCTGACTCGGTAGAGACCGCTCTCCAAAATGGTGAAGGTAGCATCGTGGTATCCATCATTGATGAAGAAGAGTTATTGTTCAGCGAAAAGTTTGCATGCAGTTATTGCAACATCAGCTACCCGGAACTGGAACCCCGGCTTTTCTCGTTCAATAATCCACAAGGAGCTTGCTCAAAGTGTGATGGGTTGGGAATAAAAATGGTGATCGATCCCGACCTGGTGATTCCTGATCCCAGCCTTTCAATTCGAGACGGAGCCATCAAGCCCTGGGAAAAACGCAACTCCGTTTATTTTCATCAGATGCTAGATACCATATCCAAGCATTTTAAATTTAAGCTGAGCGTCCCCTATGAAAAGCTAACCCAAAAAATCCAAAAAATACTTTTATATGGTTCGGGGGATGAGCCGGTCAAATATTCCTATGAAAAAGAAGGACGACAGCATCAATACACCGACACCTTTGATGGGGTTATCCCAGACCTTGAAAGACGATATTTGGAAACCGATTCCGCCTGGTCGCGCGAAGACATCGCGCGTTTTATGCGTCCCCTGCCCTGCCAAAAATGCGAAGGCAACCGATTAAGAAAAGAAGCTATCTCTGTAAAAGTTGCAGACTTGAACATTGTCGAGCTTACCTCCTTCTCCATCGGTAAAGCCTACAAGTTTTTCAAAGACCTTAAACTTTCGAAACAAGAAAATAATATTGCTCGAAGAATTGTAAAAGAAATAAAAGAACGCCTGGGCTTTCTGACCAATGTAGGGCTGGAATACCTGTCGCTCGATCGAACATCCGCTACATTATCAGGTGGAGAAAGCCAACGGATAAGACTGGCAACACAAATCGGTTCCAGCCTGATGGGTGTTCTCTACGTCCTCGATGAGCCAAGTATCGGACTCCATCAACGCGACAACGACCGACTCTTGGAAACTTTGGTCCGCTTACGCGATTTAGGCAACACTGTCATTGTAGTAGAACACGATGAAGCCACCATACGCGCAGCAGATCATGTTGTCGACTTGGGACCCGGCGCAGGAATTCATGGCGGTGAAATAAGTTTTTCAGGCACACCCAAAGGATTGCTCAAATCTAAAGAATCACTTACAGGTCAATATCTCTCAGGTAAAAAATCGATTGCCGTTCCAGACCAAAGAAGAAAAGGCAATGGAATGTTTCTTGAGGTTCTAGGCGCAAAAGAAAACAACTTGAAAACAGTAGATGTAAAGTTTCCATTAGGTTGTTTGGTTTGCGTTACAGGAGTTTCTGGTTCGGGTAAAAGCACACTGACTCTCGACATCTTATATAAAGCTCTGGCTCAACATTTTTACAGGTCGGTGGATAAACCTGGAGCCTTTGACAAAATTCAAGGCATACATTACCTCGATAAAGTGATCGATATTGACCAGTCTCCTATCGGTCGTACCCCAAGATCGAATCCCGCTACATACACCGGTGTGTTCACTCTCATTCGCGAATTGTTCAGTCAAGTTCCCGAAGCCCGCGCGAGAGGCTACAAACCGGGACGTTTCAGTTTTAATGTCAAAGGCGGACGTTGCGAGGCTTGTCAGGGTGATGGAGTCATAAAAATTGAAATGCATTTTTTACCCGATGTATTCGTGACCTGCGAAGTCTGCCAGGGGAAACGTTTCAATAGAGAGACATTAGAAATTTTGTATAAAGGAAAGAATGTTGCAGATGTCCTCAACATGACAGCGGAAGAAGGAAATGACTTTTT
>JAJDAV010000065.1 GCA_029261695.1 Nitrospinaceae bacterium
ATATCTCGAAACGCGACGATACATTTTTGTTGTTCTGTCTTAGAATGTTCTTGTAGTAGACGGTCTTTTTCATTGAACCTCTCTCCAGCAAAATACATTTGTGTTGTAAGAGGTGAATGTTGTTTCGACTGAATAGTGAAATGAATATGCGGTGGTCGTGTCCAAAACCAACTCGCAGGATAGGCACCGGGTTTAATGGTTTTAAAGGCATACTCTCCCTTTTCATTCGTCACCGCTTTGCCCCAGTATTGGAAATTAGGATCAAGCTTAGCCTTGTTTGAATCGCGAGGGTGATTATACTTTCCGGTAGCGCAAGCTTGCCAGATTTCTACCAGAGCACCTTCGACAGGTTCGCAGCCTTCATTTTGCACTCGACCATTAATTATGTAGATTTCTCCCTGAGCTTTTCCACTTTGGTTATTTAAAAAAGTCAGATCATTATCTTTGTCTATCGGGTATTTTACTGGATAGAAAGGACCTGCCGTTTCCCGAGGTGTTCGGGAACAAGCTGAAAAAGCTACATTGGGTCGGATATATTCAGCAGCTATCAGGGTTCCCAAAGCCAGGGAACTTCTCAAGAAGTTTCGCCGTGAAGGGTTGAACTTTTTTTCCATTTTATTTATACATTTTTTTAAAAATGATAGGGAGTATTATTGCCAGCATGACCACCATTCCTATGAAGTGTTCAAAACTAAACATCTAGACCTCCTTAGTTTATTGACTATTTTAAACTGCCATTATTTTGGCCCAGTCATTTTTTCAGGCCGTACTTTCTCGTCAAACTCCTCGGCTGTTAACAGCTTCAAGGCTACTGCGGCTTCTTTTAGTGTCGTGTTCTCCTGGTATGCTTTTTTTGCGACCTTTGCAGCATTGTCATAACCAATGTGTGGGTTAAGTGCAGTGACTAACATGAGAGAACCATTGAGGTGCTTTTCTATTTGAGTTTTATTTGGCTCAATTCCGACAACGCAGTGATCGTTGAATGATCGACATGAGTCGGCAAGTAGCCGAATGGATTGCAGTAAATTGTAAATCATGACCGGTTTAAATACATTGAGCTCAAAGTGGCCGGAGGAACCTCCCACATTGATCGCCGTATCATTTCCAATTACTTGAGCCGCAACCATGGTCATAGCTTCCGACTGGGTTGGGTTTACCTTGCCGGGCATTATCGAACTGCCAGGCTCGTTGGCGGGTAAAGTGATTTCGCCAATACCGCATCTTGGCCCAGAACCCAACCAACGGATGTCGTTGGCAATTTTCATCAGGGAGCAGGCAATGGTTTTTAATATGCCGCTGGTTTCGACTATGGCATCGTGTGCTGCAAGCGATTCAAATTTATTGGGAGCCGTTACAAACGGACAGCCCGTAATATCAGCAATTTGTTTAGCAACTTTTACAGGGAAGTCACGGTGGGAGTTGAGCCCGGTTCCTACTGCGGTACCTCCAAGTGCTATCTGGTACATGCGCGGCATGCAACCATTGATGCGGTCCAATGCATATTCTAGCTGAGTGGTATAACCGCTGAACTCCTGACCCAGAGTAAGAGGTGTTGCATCCATTAAGTGAGTGCGTCCAATTTTAATTATGTCTTTAAATTCGGTTGTCTTTTTTCTGAATGACTCGGCGAGGGTTGTTAAAGATGGAATCAAGGCATCGCGGATTCGTTCAACCGCAGCGATGTGCATCGCAGTGGGAAAAGTATCATTGGAGGATTGCCCCATGTTCACATGATCATTTGGGTGAACGGGGTCCTTCGAGCCTATTACTCCTCCAGCCAGTTCAATGCCGCGGTTGGCAATGACTTCGTTGCTGTTCATGTTTGATTGTGTGCCACTCCCTGTTTGCCAGACTCGTAAGGGAAAATGGTCGTCGAGTTTTCCTTCGATAACTTCGTCGGCGGCTTGAGCGATCAAGTCTTTGATGTTTTCAGGCATCAAACCAAGTTCGGCATTTACCATGGCAGAAGCCTTTTTAAGAATACCCATTCCGCGAATCAGTTCCCGGGGCATGGTTTCTGTGCCAATATCAAAGTGGATCAGCGATCGCGCAGTTTGTGCACCGTAATAACGATTTGAGGGAACTTCTATTTCCCCCATGCTGTCCGTTTCCGTCCGGGTCTCCATTTTTCTCCTCCTCAATTATTAAAATAGTCCGCCGCTTCCGGCATTTCTTCTACAATGAAAATCTTGAATTTTTTTAGTAATCGTTGTTCTGCTTGTCGAACCGCTTCCCGCGTCACGCCTCTTTGATCTCCGATTTCCTGTAAGGATTGAGGCGATTCGGAAAGTACTCTTTTTTCTAATATTTCAATTTCACCTGGGTTTAATTCGGTTTTGAAAGTTTCAATTTTTTGTTGAAGGATTTCCCGAAACTGATCGATCTCGGCTCTTTTCTCAAGAGATTTGCCATCGCTTAAAGATTGCGCCGGGGTCATAGGGCTGTCTGGCCGGGTAGGTGTGTCCATTGAGACATCAACTGCGCCAATACTGGCCTCTACATCTATGATTTCACCCTCATCGACTCCAAAATGTTCTGCCAGCAATTTGGTGGAAGGATCGAACCCCTCCCTTTCCAAACGTTCTTTTTCTTTTTTTAGATTAAAAAGTAATTTGCGTCTTGAGTTTGTGGTCCCCACTCGTACTAATCGCCAGTTGTCTAAAATATACTTCAATATATATGATTTGATCCACCATGTGGCATAGGCTGACAGTCGCACCCCTCTGAATGGGTCGAAATTTTTCACCGCTTTCATCAAACCAACATTGCCCTCCTGTACCAGATCCATAACATTTTGCCATTCTCGCTTGAAAGTCATAGCGATTTTAACAACCAGCATCAAATTGGCGGTTGTCAATTTGTACGCTGCATCAACATCCCCTGTTTCCTGCAAACGAATTGCAAGTTCCTTTTCTTCTTCTTCGGTGAGCAAGGGATACCTTTTTGCCTCTTGCATATAGGCATTAAAAGGATCAGGTGGCGCCAGTGTACCTTTTTGGCGCACTGCGGGAACAAGGGAAGCCTTTTTATTTTCTACTTTTTCTGGTTTATCGCCCATGGAATAAAAATCTGATTTCTCTTAAACTTGTTGCCTTATCGCAGGTTGAAACTGCGGCTCTTTATCTTTACAATATAGATATGGCCCGATTAGCGTTGTTTGGAATTGCAGTTATTTTCGTCATCATTGTTGCTCGCCTGATTTTTCCTTCATCGAGTTCCAAAGAGCCGAATCCGACAGAAATGGTTCAGGACCCCAATAACGGTGTGTACATTCCCAAAACAGAGGCAATTAAAAAAACAATCAACGGCAAAGAGTATTATTTTTCAAGTGAAAAAAGTGCCGAAGAATTTATTGATAAAAATCAAACAAAAACGGATTAATAATAGCCGGTGCACCTACCCGTTCTAGCTAAATTAACTGTTTAATAAATAGCCTTGGCTTATTATAGCAAAGGATTTCACTTAAACCGGAGAAACAGGACCTTGAATATGCTTGAAAAAAACACTAAAAATTTGATTCTAAGTGAAATTCTAATAAAACGGGTAATTCCTTGCTTGATAATGTTGGGATTGTTCTTAGCTGGGCCAGCCCAGGCGCAGGAAATATGCCAACCTTTGGATAAAAAGCGAATTAAAATTGAAGGCTATATTTCGAAAAAATTCCGCAAGCAACGAAAAGCAGTTATTAAGGAATTTACCGAATTGGGAAACTCTAAGGCTGCTCTCAGAGTTTATCCTATGGGCGAAACTTCAAAAGTGATCGCTATCGGAAAGTGCGTGCCTGTGCATATTGCTCAACACGTAATTAAAAAAGCCATGGAGTACAGCACGGGCGTTGAAAGCTTGGTCCAGCAGCAATTTGTCCACGGTCACTGGATGGGTGTTGGGGTCACCATTTTTGACGAGCCTTCCCAGCAGCTTGTATCTGCGGAACAGGTTAAACTAATGCTCGATCCTGCTCTTTCCAACGAAGAATTTCACAAGCTCTACCGGAAACTATCGGTTCCCAATGAACTGACTCCCTTTTTCGGTTTGCAAGTTCCAAACGTAAAAACGGCCCATCCAGAAGAGGGCCATTAAAAGTTTAGCGGGTCTGTTGATTTCTAAAGGTTCATAAAATGAGAATATTTAATGTAACTATATTTTTAGCCGCTTTCATTATTTTTTCGCCAATGGGTGTCGCGCATGCCAAGGAAGACTGCCCGTCTATTAGTAAAAAGCCAGTTAAGGTAGAAGCCTGGGTCTCAAAAAAATATGAAAAAGACTATAGAAACATTCGCCGGGAATTTGCGGAGATGGGAAATACCAAAGTAGGTTTATTTATTTATCCTGCTGAAAACCCTTCTCGGATAGTGGCGATTGGTCGTTGCGTTCCTGCCTATATGGCGCAGCATTTTATGAAAAAAGCCTGGAAGTATTCTCTAGGCACTACGCATCTGGTACATCAGGGATTTGTTTCATCGCATTGGGCTGGGGTCGGGACTTCCATGTTTTCAGAAAACTCCATGAGCGCTATTAGCCCGGAACAACTCAACCGATTGATGGACGACACTTTGGATACGGAATCGTTCCAGGAAATGTATCGAACATTGACGGTACAAAAAGAAAAAGTGTCAGCATTTGGGTTGATGCTGGATAACCCAAAACTGATTCGAGATACAAAGTAGTTAAAAGCCCAACTGAAAAGCCTTGCTTGACGGATGCCAGCCTATTGCCTCCCCTTGTCAGGGGAGGAAGTTTCGTGAAAACAAAAAATCTCTTTCTGCTTTATGGGAATTGACCCATTTACCCCTTCGGGGCATGAAACTTGGGGGAGAGTATCACAGGCCCCACGCCCAGTGGCTAGTTGTCGCGGCGTACGAGGCGCACAGCATGGGAAATAGTTTTATCGTTTTTCTCGTACCAGTAGGGACAGCCGTTGGCGTAGAACATTATCTGCGCTTCCTTACCGCGCGTTGAGGAAGTCCAAGTGCAGTTGGCTGCTCCGGCTGGGAACACCGAATCCAAATATATATCGCCACCTTTAGAGTCTTTGTTTAATTTTTCCTTGTCAAAAATGGAGGAGGCTTCATGGATGGTGGGTATGCGCCAATCGCTGTAGCCGCCCGCTTTTTCTTCGTTGGATTTTTTTGCATATTCCTCGGCTTCAGAATAGGAAACTTCTTTTTCTAAATCCAGAAACGAGTCATTGGCCATCCATGTCACGCTGGTTACCGAATCGTATATCGTTCCATTATCTCTTTTTAAAAATCGTGATTTTTCGTTGCCCATGCTTTCCTCTCAAAAAAACATCGGGCATTAGCTACCCGATATGTATTGGTTTTTTAAATGAACCTCCATTTTAACCTATGATGTGCTTATTTCAAAGCTTACGGCTTGGCACTATTGATAAAGGTTGAGGCGGCGGTCATTGATGATGTGATTCTTAGGGTTTAGGTATTTATCGCGGGCTTTTTCGAGATCGATTTCGACAATATGAACTTCCTCTTCTGTTTCAGAGGCGCGCACTAAAATATTTCCATCGGGATCAACCACCTGGCTTTGCCCGATAAAGTGAAGAGGTTCGCCCGGGACCCGCCTTTCATCTCCGACTCGATCTGCAGTGATAGCGTAGACACGGTTTTCCAGGCAACGTGTGATCATAGCCTGCGGACAATGGGGCAGGACAAGGTTGGAAGGGTGCGCGATGATTTCTGCGCCTTTTAAAGCAAGGGAACGGGCAGTTTCAGGAAATCGCCAGTCGAAGCAGATCATAACTCCCACTTTTGCCTCGTTTAAATCAAAGACCGGAGGTGCTTCCGTACCGGTTTGAAAGCAAGTCTTTTCAGAATCAAACAGGTGAATTTTTCTGTAGCGACCGATGAAACCCTCAGGCCCCACAATAACAGATGAGTTGTAAACTCGGTCATCATCTATCTCGACCAGCCCTGCAATAAAATGGGTATTGATCCTTTTTGCGAGATGGGTGAGAAAGCTTGTAGTTACTCCTCCAGGAACAATCTCTGCATAGTGATGAGCTTCGTCCATGTTTTTGAATCGGTACCCGGTGGAGAAAAGCTCAGGCAGAACGAATAAATCGGCTGCTTTTCCAACAAGCATTTCTTCGATTCGATCAAGGTTGGCCTGAACGTTTCCAAATTCAGGATGATTTTGGACAAAGCCGACTTTCATGGCGAGACTATCCCTTCCTTCTACCGAGGGAGGTTTTTTGAGCTAGAGTAAAAAGTTTTTTGATGCTTGTTTGCTTGACCAGCATAAGCCTATTTTACCAGCGGCGGTTCGACTCTTAAAGTCGAGAAAATTTGGTTCTGTATAAATGATCGATCAAGGTTACAGCCACCATAGCCTCTGCAATGGGGACAGCTCTAGGCGCAACGCAGGGATCGTGTCTGCCTTCTACCCTGATCTCTGCTTTTTTGCCTTTTTGTGTTACCGTGTCCTGCACCTTGTTGATGGAAGAGGTGGGCTTGACGACAAGTTTTACAATGATATCCATGCCGTTTGAAATGCCCCCCAGAATGCCTCCGGCATTGTTGGTGGCTGTAGTGACCTTTTTGTTTTTCATAACAAAAACATCATTGCATTCTGAGCCTGTCATTGTGGCAGATTGAAACCCAACTCCTATCTCGACCCCTTTAACAGCGGGAATGCTCATTACGGCTTTTGCGAGATCAGCATCCAGCCTGTCAAAAACCGGTTCACCCAATCCGGCAGGAACTCCTTGCGCGATCACTTCTACAATTCCACCTAAAGAGTCGCCTTTTTTCCGAGCTCGCATTATGGCGTTGACCATTTTGTCGGCTATTTTAGCATCGGGACACCGAACAATATTATTTTCTATTTCCTTATAGTCTATAGTTTGTGCGGAATGGCGTCCTATCTGTCGGGTAAAGCCTATGATGTTTATTTTTTCCCGAGCCAGTAGTTTTTTAGCGATTGCTCCAGCGGCAACGCGACCAACGGTTTCTCGTGCGCTGGATCTTCCACCTCCACGATAATCGCGAAACCCATACTTCATGTCATAGGTATAATCGGCATGCCCCGGTCGGTATAAGTCTTTAATCAATTCATATTTGGAGGAATCAGCATCTTCGTTCTCAACGAGAAGGGAAATTGGAGTTCCTGTAGTTTTACCGTTGAACACCCCGGACATGATTTGAATTTTATCGCCTTCTTTGCGTGTCGTTGTAACTTTACTTTGTCCGGTTCTACGTCGGTTGAGTTCCAGCTGAATCTCAGATTCTTTGATGGGGAGCCCTGCAGGGCAACCTTCGATAACTACTCCCAGACCTCGCCCGTGAGATTCACCCCAAGTGGTAATTTTAAACAGTTTTCCGAAAGAGCTGCCTGACATAAGCTTTGATTAATGGATTAATTTTGGGTTTTTGAGGAAACTGGCAGCTGAGTGCAAGTCTTAAATTATTGAAAATTAAAACGATTTAAATTTGAGAAAAGGGGACGGTGGCTTTGAAGTTAGCAAGCCAAGGGGGGTTTTGCATCGGGCCGGAAGGCCTTTTTCAAGACCCCTGATTTTCTTGGGCTTCTTGTGCCTCTCGTGCTTCGTGTTCGTCAACCAATTCCCTCAATTCTTTTCCTGCTTTGAAAAAAGGAACTTTTTTTGAAGGAACATCAACTTTTTGCCCAGATTTAGGGTTTCGACCAACTCTGGCATTTCTCTGCCTGATACGAAAACTCCCGAACCCTCTTAACTCGACTTTCTTTCCTTCAGCCAGTGAGTCGGTAATACTTGAAAAAACTGTATTAACTACAACTTCTGTCTGTTTTTTGGTCAGGTTAATTTGGTTGGCAACTTTTTCTACAAGTTCTGCTTTGGTCATCTAAAAGTCTCCCCCCCACGGATCAACAATTTTAATGGTACTGAAAATCGGATTTTCGGAAGTATAGCATTAGCAACAATTAAGTCAACCCCTTTATTTTAATTGAGTTAAGTAGATTTTTGATGGATTTGTGTCAGTAGAAAACGGGGGCCGGCCGGCAAAAATTAGCCGCTATAAGTGCTTTAGAGAGCAGGGAAGAGCAAAAAGTTAAAGATTAAGGGAATCTCTGTAAGTCATTGTTGCAATTAGGGAAACCAAAGATACTGCAATTTTGGTGCAGACACAGGTAAAAGGGATTGTGTGAGGTTTTTGGAAACTGCGCTTTTCATTAGCCAATCCATGAAAGGAACATCTTCTTTTTCTTCAATCACGCTTGGATGACCTATGATACCGATTTTTTTGCCAACGATTTCTATGGTTTTTTCTAAGCCACCAAACTCATCAACCAATTTAAATTCAAGAGCTTGTTTTCCTGTCATTATTCTACCATCGGCAAATTGTTTTACCTCTGCTTCGGAGAGGTTTCTACCTAAAGAAACGGCTTGCACGAACTGCTGGTGCACATCGTCGACAACATTTTGTAAAAGCTTGCGTTCTTTCGCTTCCATGGATCGGAGAGGAGACCCTGAATCTTTAAATGCACCACTTTTTATTACTGCAGGGCGTACACCAATTTTTTTTGCCAGTTCTTCTACATTATTGAAAGCCATAATGGCGCCAATGCTACCTGTCAATGTCCCAGGATTGGCGAGAACGTAATCGGCAGCGCAGGCGATGTAGTAACCTCCCGAAGCCGCCACGCTTCCCAACGACGCGTAAACGATTTTTTTGGCATCTTTAATTTTATTGATCTCATCATAGATTTCCTGTGCGGGGCCAACAGTCCCACCCGGAGAGTCAATCCTGACAATAATGGCTTTAATTTTTGCGTCCCGTCGGTATTTAGAAAGTTGTCGGACAATTTCTGAAGAGTCCATCAGCATCCCGTTAACATGAACCAGGGCGATTTCACTGTTAGAGGTATTCATACGGTCCTGCATGAAGCCGCCCATAACAGAGGCTGCAAAAAAGAATGCAATTATTCCAAGCGTCCATTTAAATAGAGTTTTCAAAATGACCTTTTTGGGTTTGGGAGAGAAATAAATGTTAAAACCCGGCCTCTTTCGAGGCCGGGTTTAGAGCTACTCTTCTTTGAAGACTTCCATATCTACCTGTTCTTTTTCTATTTGAGAAAGATCCAGGTTTTCTTGATGAGCTTTAATGCTTAAAGCGATCTTTTTATTATTGATATCAACTTTGATCACTTTAGCTTTAATTTCATCATCGATCTTAACAGCTTCCTCAGGATCAGTGACGGGTTCGGAACTCAATTGAGAAACATGAATCAATCCCTCAAGCCCATCACCGAATTCAGCAAAGGCACCAAAACTTGTGACCTTTATAATTTTTCCTGAAACTTCTGTTCCAATTGGATAATTGCCTGCAATTTCATCCCATGGATCAGGTTGCAATTGTTTGACACCCAGGGAAATTCTGCAATTTTCCTTGTCGATGCTGAGAACTACTGAAGCAATTTTGTCTTTCTTTTTGAGTACTTCAGAGGGGTGTTTAATTTTTTTCCAGCTCAAGTCAGAAATATGAATCAAACCGTCGACTCCATCTTCCAACTCGACAAACGCACCAAAATCCGTCAGGTTTCTTACCGTACCCTCGACCTCGGTTCCTATAGGATATTTATCTTCAATCTTATCCCAAGGGTTAGGCTCGATCTGTTTCATACCTAGCGAGATGCGTTTCTTTTCTTTATCAAGTGTTAAAACAAGAGCTTCCACTTCGTCACCGATGGCGACCATTTTGCTCGGATGTTTTACATGTCGGCTCCAACTCATTTCGGAGATATGAACGAGGCCTTCGATTCCTTTTTCCAATTCGACAAAAACTCCGTAGTCGGTGATGCTGACCACTTTGCCTTTGATCTTTGTTTCGACTGGAAACTTGGAATCCACATCCACCCAAGGGTCGGGGCTGGTTTGCTTGAGGCCCAGTGAGACGCGTTCCTTTTCTTTATCGTATTTAAGAACCATTACCGTCACCTTGTCACCGATTGAGAACATTTCGGAGGGATGATTGACTCGGCCCCAAGACATATCAGTGATATGGAGCAATCCGTCGATTCCACCCAGGTCGATGAACACACCATATTCGGTGATGTTTTTGACAATACCTTCAATGAGATTGCCTTCGCCCATTTTTTCAAGAGTTCCGGTACGAATTTGTTTACGCTGCTCTTCTAACAAAATTCGGCGGGAGAGAACAATGTTGCCGCGCTTTTTGTTCATCTTGATGATTTTCATATCGAACTTTTCGCTAATCAATTTTTCCAGATTGCGAATAGGTCGAAGATCGATTTGAGATCCCGGTAAAAATGCTTTGAGTCCGATATCGACAGTGAGTCCGCCTTTTGCTTTTGCTATGACAGTTCCCTGGATAATTTCATCGGCTTCATAAGTTTTAACCAGATCATCCCAGATTTTGATTTTATTGGCTTTCTCTTTGGAGAGCACGACATTGCCATCGTTGTCTTCGACTTTTTCCAAAAAGACTTCTACTTCATCATCAATCTGCAGGTTTTTCCCGCTTTCAGGGAATTCAGAAAGTGAAACCATTCCTTCCGATTTAAAACCCACATCAACCGTGACGAGTCCCTTGGAAATGGCGATAACTTTTCCCATGATGATCTGGGAAGCTTTGAACCGGCCCAGACTCTCATTAAAATAGGTCTCCATTTCTTCATAACTGGCGATCTCATTGGGGGTCAAGTCATCCAACTCGGCCTTGTCGTCCTCGTTCATTTTGTCTAAAAGTTCTTTGGGTATTTTCATGACCTGCTGATTCTCACTTTCTATAGGGTTTTTAAATAAAATTAACTTTTTTGTTTTAAATTAATCTGTTCCATTACTTTATCTATGACTTCTTCAATGCTAAATTTTGTGGTGTCGACTTTTATGGCATCATCCGCCGGGATAAGTGGCGAGATAGTCCGGGTCCTGTCTTCATGGTCCCTTTGTTTTATTTCGGCAATAATATTTTCCAAGTCGACATCAAGATTTCTAGCTTTTAATTCCAGATATCGTCTTTTGCCGCGTTCTTCGGCATCGGCATCCATGAAAAATTTCAATTCCGCATTCGGGAAAACCTGTGTCCCGATATCGCGACCATCCATCACAACGTTTCCGGCTTGACCGATTTCCTGTTGCTTGGCGACAAGGATCTGACGAACTGTTTTTTGTGCAGCAACTTTTGCAGCACCGCGCCCGACAACTTCATTTTTAAGTAACCCCGTGGCATTTTCTCCGTTGACATTTACTTGCTGCCCTTCAGGGTGAGTTATGAATTCAATTTTCAACTCTTTAACCCACTCGCCAACGGTATTTTCATCATCCAAATCAATGCCCTTGTTATTCGCTGACCATGCAACGGCCCTGTACATGGCGCCGGTATCGATATAACGGTAGTTCAGTTTTTTCGCTATAAATTTTGCAATAGTACTTTTGCCGCTTCCTGCCGGTCCATCAATGGCGATGATCATGGAGTCAGATTACCTTCATCCTGTATTTGTTGGCGGCGGCAAAGGCTTCTTCTAGAGCCTGCCCATCTTTTTTTGCAATCACGTCACGAATTTCATTCAATGTTTTTTGGAATCTGTCTATCAAGTCCAACGAGTGAGATTGATTCGAAAGGCAGATGTCACGCCACATAACTGGGTCTCCCGATGCAATGCGTGTGATGTCTTTCAATCCTGCGCCAGAATACGCAGTGACTTCATGGTCTTGTTGAGTACGAAGTGTTCCCAGCGTATTCATCAGGGCATAGGCGACGATATGCGGCAAATGGCTCACTGCGCCAAAAACAAAATCATGTTCGTCTGCATCAAGAGTGAGTGTGTCCATGCCTACCGATTCCCAAAGCGCACCTACTTTTTCCAAAGCATTTGTATCCGTTTTAGGCGTTGGAGTTAGGATACATTTTGCATCTAGATACAAATCTTCTCGCGATGCTTCTAACCCTGATTTTTCACCACCTGCAATGGGGTGTGACCCGACAAAGAAAATTCCTTCCGGCATCAAATTGTCCGATTCGTGTACCAGAGGTCCTTTCACCGAACCCACATCCGTAATCACGGCACCCGCTTTAAGATGAGGTAATATGCTTTCGATCGTTGGAACAATTCGCGAAACCGGGGTGCATAGAACAATCAGATCTGCATCTGTCACAGCATCTTTCAGGTCTTCCGCGCAATGGTCGATGACTCCGAGAGATTTTGCTCTTTCAAGGTTTTCGCGATTACGACCGAACCCCGAAATGTTTTCGACAAGATTATATTTGCGACAGGCTTTGGCCAATGAAGCTCCTAATAGCCCCACACCAATGATGGTCATCTTTTCAAATAACTTCATGCCTGTTTCAGCCCCTGTTCTGGATAAGAACCTAGAACCCTGAATAACAAAGTCCGCTTGCCAAGAGTCTTTAGCACGCGCTCAACGGCTTTGTCATCGACATGCCCGAGAAAATCGACATAGAACAAATATTCCCAGGGACGGTTGCGCAAAGGCCGTGATTGGATTTTGGTAAGACTGATATTATTTTTTGCGAACAGTTGCAGCGTTTTCAGTAATGACCCCGCCTCATCGGCTATGGAAAACATAATAGATGTCTTGTTCTTTTTTGCTCTTTTGGCTTGATCCTTACTGATCACCAAAAAACGCGTGTGATTTTCAGCGCGGTCCTGAATATTTTTTGCGACTATCTTTAATCCATGAACATCAGCGGCTAGTTGCCCGGCAATGGCCGCCGACCCCTTTTCTTTCTTAGCCAGTTCTGCGGCTTGCGCCGTACTTGATGCCGGCACCTGTTCTGCGTCAGGGAGGTTGTGGTTCAACCAGTTTCGACTTTGTGCAAGAGGCTGTGGATGGGAATAAACCCTTTTGATTTTTTTTCGATCGGTATTCCCCGCAAGCAGAAATAAAGAAATGGCCAGTTGGGCCTCATCGCAAATATGTAAGGGGGAGTCTACAAAACAATCGAGCGTCAGATTGACAACGCCCTCAATAGAATTTTCTACAGGAACCACTCCATAATCTGAGTTACCGAGTTCCACATCGGTGAAAACGGATTCAATATTAGCGCAGGGATTGAATTTGCAGGAGTGACCGAAATGCTTAATGGCAACCTGATGGCTGAACGTGGTATCTGGACCCAGAAAAGCAATCTTCAAAGGCTTTTCTAAAGCCAATGTGGCGGAAAATAGTTCGCGAAAAATAGAATTGATAGATGATGCTGGAAACGGACCTTTGCTCTGGTCGTTTAGCCTTTCGAGAATAGCTCGCTCACGCTGGGGAACATGAAAATGAGTGACCTTCCCTTGACGGGACTTCTCTTCACCAATTTGTTGGGCCAAAAGGCCACGACGGTTTATCAGCTTTAAAAGCTGATCGTCAATTTTATCAATCTGCTGGCGCAGATCGTCGAGCTTTGCCAAAAAACGTGTACCACCTTTACTTGGATTTCCCGCAACCGCTTAAGATGTATGGGATTTGTTGATCATTTCATAATTCCCCCCTAAAATGCAAGGACAATCGTAATAAATCCCCTGATTTTATGGGGTTTTAACAACATGCTTTGAGGACGTTCAAATGATATTGCTGGA
>JAJDAV010000066.1 GCA_029261695.1 Nitrospinaceae bacterium
CAAGAAAAAGAAGAAACTCAAAACCAAATTCAGAACAATCTATCCTTGCTGCAAGAACGGGATAGAGAACATCAAGTTCGCTTGGGTGAATTGCAACAACTCAAAGAGCAACAAGAAAATCTGGCACAAAGAGTACTCGAAAGCTCAAACATAGCCCACGCTCAAGTTGATGCTCACAGCGAAAGAAAAGAAGCTTATTTTAATAAATCCTCATTGCTGGGTTCATTGGAAAAACTACGAACACAATTTGAAGGTTTTCATGAAGGCATCAAATCTCTCATGAGCCAACAAAACGGTGAAAGAATTCCTGGACTTCGCGAAGTACTCGTTGACGTTTTGCAAACCCCGGCCGAATATGAAACCGCAATAGAAACGGCATTGGGTGACAAGCTGCAAAGTGTCATAGTCAATACCTACTCTGATTCAATGGAAGCCATTGGTTATCTAAAAAATAATGAATCAGGAAGGGGCCTATTTGTTCCTTTGAATCCAAAATCCACGCCCAGTGTTCCCCTAAATTTAAATGGGACGCAAGGCATTATTGGTAAAGCCCTCAATTTCATCAACTGCGGTGAAGATTATCGACCTGTAATTGAATTATTACTAAGAAACGTTGTCATTGTAGAGGATATGGATGTGGCCCTGCACCTGCATCAAAGTCCTGAGTTTCAGGGAACGGTTGTCACCCTGAACGGCGAAATGATCGAGGCAAACGGATTTATCACAGGTGGCTCTGCTAAAAGTGAGTCTTCACGTCTATTGGCCAGAAATAGAGAGATAGAAAACCTCTCCACAAACGTGACGCAGCTAAAAGAAGAACTGGAAGAGTCGCAAACAAAGATTGAATCTGGGAAAAGGGCGTTGGTCGAACTAGAGTCTAACCTCAAAGAGAAAAACAATGAAGTTCATCAAAAAGAACTCGCCAACAACAATAGCCTTCGCGACCTCGATCAATTGCGACAAGATGTGCAAAGGCTGGAGAAACACGCTTCAGCATTGAATTCCGAATCAACATCTTTGTCCGAACAACTTCAGCAACTAGAAGAAGAAAAGCATACTCTAAGGGAACAGTTGCAGGAAATGGAACAAAGGAGCCATGCAGAAGAAGAACTGCTAACTCAAGAACGCACCAAGCTGGAACAAAGTAGAAACGCATTGGAAGAAAAGTCTGTGGAAATAAGCGGATTGAAGGTCTTAATCACTTCCTTAATCGGCCGACGCGAAAATACTCTTACAGAAATCAAACGGCTCGAATTACAGCAGCAAAACCTACAGCAACAAATTGAAAAACGGGAATCGGACAGAGTTTCTAATCAGAACCGAATTATAGAAATAGACAATGATGTTTCTGTGCTTGAAGAGAACGTATTGAAGCAATCCAGAGAAAAAGATATTCTCAGCGAAGATGCGGTTCAGGAAGAAGAAAGTCTGAGACAAAACGAAGATGCGCAAAAACAAATGGATCAAGACATCCGCGAGTTGTCGAGAAAACTCCAGGAAATTACTGAAACTTTATCTCAGATAGAAATCAAACGGTCTGAAATCAAGTTGCAAAGCGTTCACATTGAAGAACGCGCTTATGAAGATTTTAACGCTACACGCGACGAACTATTGGCCGCTCATGACGAAAGTATTATCGAGCAAGAAGTGGAGGAATCTGTAAAAGATCTCAAAGAAAAATTATCGCGACTAGGCGAAGTCAATTTAGCCGCACTCTCTGAATTCGAAAAAACCAACGAGCGTTACACATTCCTCAAAGAACAGCAGGACGATCTTGCAGAATCTATCGAGTTACTGCACTCAACCATTGAAAAAATCAATTGCACCACTCAGCAACGGTTTCTGGATACTTTTGACCAAGTAAAAGAAAACTTCAAAGAGGTATTCTCCCGCCTATTCCAAGGCGGCAAAGCTGAGTTATCCTTGATGGATGAAGCCAACCCTCTGGAGTCAGGAATAGAGATTACCGCCAACCCCATAGGGAAAAGCCTGCAAACTTTATCACTTCTTTCCGGTGGTGAAAAAACTATGACGGCTATCGCTCTGATGTTTGCTGTATTTAAGGTTCGCCCCAGTCCCTTCTGTTTGCTGGATGAGGTCGATGCCCCTCTCGATGAAGCCAATGTAGTCCGTTTTCAAGAAATGCTGAAAGAGATGGCAGTTAACACTCAATTCATTATCATCACTCACAACCAAAAGACCATGACCTTTGCCAACGCCCTCTATGGAATTACCATGGAAGAAAAAGGCGTCTCCAAAGCAGTTTCCGTTAACTTTAATTAAATCCCCTCCAAATAATCCGCACGAAAGATTGCCTGCCTTTTCCAAGAAGCATTGGTCAATAATGATATAATCAGGGCTTCTTAAAAAGGACACCCCATGGCCGAAGCAAAAGACATCGATGACAGTCTGGATTTTCTACGGTATTTTGAGAAATATACGGAGAACCCAGATTTAGGAACTTTGATTCAAGAAAAGTTAAGCACTGACAAAAAAAGCCTTGAACTCAATGGCTTCAAACTCAAAGTAGAAGATTTTAAAGCCATCTCTGGTTTTAAACCCATTAAAAACCTGAAACACCTTAGCTTGGATCAGACCGGGCTCAGCTCGGCGGGCTTACAACCTCTTTCCGCTTCTGACTCATTCACAAATATCGAAACTCTTTCTCTGGCAAATAATAATCTGGATGATGAGGCTATTTTTTTCCTGTCAAAATGTTCGTCATTGACCCAAATTGAAAGCCTCAACCTTTCAAGCAATGAACTGGGTTCCCTTGGAGCAAAAGTCCTTTCCATGACGGCAGGCCTGCCAAGTTTAAAGCGACTCGACTTATCCTACAATCGCCTGGAAGGATTAGGCCTGAAATCACTTGTCGACTCTTCTTTATTTCGTCAATGCACCGAATTAAATCTTCGGGATACTGGCATCGGCGATGAAGGCTTGAAGTTTATGGCAAAAGCGCCGCCTCTTGAGTCGCTCATCACATTAAATTTATCTGACAATGGATTGACTGAAATAGGCATGGAAACACTGTGTCACTCGAACGTGTTCCCTAACCTTCAAACATTAATATTAAATAATAACCATGTTGGAGATGAAGGCATTTACGCTATGTCCGAATCGCCTTTATTTTCTAATCTTATCAAGCTAGTGATGCACAATAATGGTTTAACAACAGACAGTGCGATTTCTCTTTCAAAATCAAAAACTATTACCAAGCTTCATACTCTTGACCTAAACAACAATGACCTACGCGCAGAAGGTGCACAGGCTCTGGCCGACTCCACAAATATGAGTGCTTTAGAGAACCTGGATTTGGGGGAAAACAAGTTAGGTCATGGAGGGGCTGCAGCACTGGCAAATTCAAAAAACTGTTCCTCACTAAAATTCTTACGGTTAAGCAATAATAATATTTCTGACAAAGGCGCACAAGCACTGGCAAGTTCTTCCACTTTACTGAAGTTAGAAACTCTTTCCATCGAAAATGAAAACTGGATCCATGCAGCCGGTGCCAAAGCAATTTCTGAATCGAAAAATCTCAGCAGTCTAAAAAATCTGGTCTTGGCCCTGAACGCAATTGGTGATGAAGGTGCAATGTACCTTGCTAATTCGCAAAGCCTTTCCGGCCTGGAGCTCTTGAACGTAGCAGGAAATAAGCTCACACCTCGGGGGGAAGATGCATTACAAAAATCCACTGCGCTGACTGGAATGAAAGTTCTTGAAATTGTTTAAAAAAGAAATTCTCTGAAATCCCACCATTAAAGATCAACATCGACAGTAAATATCAATAGGCAAAAAAAACAACATCTTCCCTCTATTGATTTTCTGTTGATGAGTGATATGATCAGCCACCCTTCTGGTTCATGGGCCCTCTTTACTGGATTTAGGCATGAGTGATATAAGGCAAAAGGTAATAGATTCTTTAAGTTCCAACGTAGATGGAAATTCTGATTTTTTGAGTTCAATCACTTCGCTGGCAAAAGAAGAAGGGGAACATGTTTACGATACCCTCCTCAACCTTTTAACCCAGCTGGACTTCAGCCCTGAAGACGCAAAGAAAAATTGGCAACGCATCGTTGAACACAAAAATGAATTGGAAGGCAAGCTGGGTCATTCGATAAGTTTGATGACCGCTGTTTGTTATTATTTTAGTGATGTGGAAAAAAATATCAGCACTCCCGCCATCATTGAATTAAAAATTCTAGAAGAAACTAAAAAGCAATCACATTCAGATGGATTAACCGGGCTTTTCAATCGGCGCTATTTTGATGAGGCAATGCAGGGAGAAATGAACCGAGCACAAAGATACAACAGCTCTTTTTCCGTATTCTTTATTGATCTCGACCATTTCAAAAAACTAAACGATACATACGGCCATCAAGCAGGCGATCTAACCTTGAAAGTTGTCGCTGACATTCTTCAGAGCATGAAACGAACAGAAGACACCGCTTGTCGATATGGCGGGGAAGAACTGGTCGTTATCCTTCCCGAAACTGAGAAAATAAATGCCTTGGTAATTGCCGAAAGAATTAGAAAAAAAGTTGAAGAACAGGTACTTGAATTTGAAGGAACCACTTTCGGCGTTACATTAAGTGGCGGAATTGCTTCTTATCCAGCAGATGGGAAAGAAGTCCAAGAACTTATTCATGCGGCAGATGTAGCTCTTTATCAGGCAAAAGAAAGTGGCCGAAATAAAATCTTCATACACGATTTTGAAAAACGCCATTATCTCCGAATCGACTTTGCCGGCGAAGTCCAAGTAAAATCTGTAACTCAGAGTTCAAAGTCCGAAAAGATTGATGTCCCCGCTGTTAATATCAGTTCGTCTGGAATCCTATTTGAAAGCCCAATCGCTTTAAAAATTGGAGAGCATGTCCAAATCTTACTTTCGATTAAAGATCAAAAGCAACCAGTCACAGTTAAAGCCCAAGTAGCAAGAGTGGAAAAATTCGAATCACATTTCGATATTGGGGTGTCTTTTTTAGAGATAGATGGATCAGGGGAAAGTGAATTCGCAAAAACTCTGGCGCAAAACCTGGGAATTCCGCTAGATCAGTTTAATCAAAGAAAACCTGATTAGTTTTTAATTGCTAGAATATTAAACGTATTCTGAGTAGCTAAAATTCTATTCGCCAACCACGCATTGATTCCATATCTGCGGGCGCAATACTTATCCACTTTTACAATTGAAAAATTCTCATCTTTCAGAATTTTCTCAACTTCTGCCGGGGCTATTCCACCAAATTGCCGCTGATAATCTGAATGATGATATTCATCCTCGAGCAATGGAATGTTTCTAATCCCCATTTCCAAGTGATACGACTTCTCATCCAACCAAGAAAGGCTACGATGCAAAGCATAGCGCAGTGAAGAGGTGACCTGTTGTTTCAAAGGCTCAAAAAATATCAGGATTTTTGTTCCCGACTTAAGTTTTTCGCAGGATTTTTTTAATACCGCCTGATAGTCGAAAAGATGATGCAGTACTGCGGAAAATACTACCAGATCAAATTCCTCCTGGCTTTCCTCAATAAACGCTTCCACATCACCCACTGAGAGATGGGCGCGATTCTTTTCATTTTCAGCTACAGATTTTTTTAAAACCTCGACCATCTCAGCAGAAAGGTCCAGACCCGTCACATCAAATCCTCTCCGTAAAAACCTCAAAAACAAATATCCCGTTCCACAACCAAGATCAAGGATTTTTGCATCTCGATCCAGATCAAGGCAAATTTGATCTAAAGTTTTCTCAACAATATAGTTTTGAAAAAAATTTGTTTGTTCAGGGTGACGGGAAAGATACAACTGATTCTCAAGGGCATGAACGCGCCGGTTCTCTTCTAATACTTTTTCCTTGAGGAGGGTCGATGTCATTTTCTATGAATTCAGATGACTTCTTGAAATTCGTCAAAAAAGAAACGTTTATCGGTCTTCGAAGTTTCACATTCATTACAATTTGTGCATACCGCCGGAAAACCTCCTTCTTCATGCTGGTCGCGTAATGCCTGAATCTCAGAGTTTTTCCACAGATCGCTGACACGATCATTATTCGCATCGCCTAGTTTAAGGGTTGCATTATAGTCGACACAACAAGGAATTACAGTACCGTCCCAAAGTACAACCAGCTTGCCGTAATCTTTCCCAAAAGGTTCCGGGCAAGGTTCTTTGCGCGGGCTTTGAATAAGCTTGGGTTGCATTCGGACATGATCGACAATGGATTCCCAATGCTCAATATACTCATCGACATCTTGTTGAGTTTCTTCTTCTACGGTAAAAACAACTCCCATACTTAATTCAGGACGTCTCGTATCTTTGGCTTCTTTCAGCCGAAGTATATTCGCCTTAATCTTATCAAGCTCCACACCTCGAACCTTTTTAAAAGTCTCAGCCGAGCCATCAATAGAAAACCGAATGATGTTTAAAGGACTTTCAATAATTTTGTTGATTATTTTTTCCGTCAACAAAGTTCCATTGGTATTCATTACGATATATTTGACTCCTGCCTGATGGGCATAATCAAACATCTCAAAAATTTCTTTGTGCAAGAGAGGTTCCCCCCAATTATGCATACATAGATGCTCAAGCTCGGGGGTGTCATCTATAACTTTTTTAAACAAACCTAAATCCATAAATCCTTCATTTCGAGTCATCCCCTCTGTCACAAAACAAAAGGTACAACGCAAATTGCAGGTATTAGTCGGTTCAATAATTAATGATGTAAGAGGCTTAACACGCATTATTCGATTACCTTTTCAACAATGTAATCCGGGCGCGCCTGAATCTGATGATGCACCCTTCCCAGATATTCACCCAAAAAACCAATCGACAATAATTGAACACCAACAAAAAATGCAAAAACCGCCGATAAAACCACAAAACCTTCAATCAAAATTCCATTTACTATTCTTTGAAAAAGCAAAAAAGCCACCATCAAAAAACCCAACAACGCACCCATTAGCCCCATATACGTCACCATGCGTAACGGGAAACTGGAATAACCTGTCACTAAGTCCCAGGATAGTTTTAATAAGTTTAAGAGGCTGTACTTGGTGTTTCCTTTTTTTCTCTCATGATGCTCCACTTCAATTTCGACAGTGGGCAATCCCATCCAACTCATTAAAACTGCCATATATCGAGATCGATCTTTGCAAGTTTCAATTCTCTCTACCACGCTACGACGAATCGCACGGAAGGAACTTAAATTCAATTTCACAGAATTCCCAAAAAGCATTTGCCCAATTTTGAGCAGGGCACGAGAACCAAAAATCCTAAGCGCACCGTCTCTCCTTTTACGATGGACAGTAGTTACAATATCTATATCATCCGTCATAGCATGAAGGAGCTTTGGAATTTCTTCTGGGGGATTCTGTAAATCAGAATCCAATTGAACAATGATCTTTCCTCTAGCAATCCTAAATCCAGCAAGCACTGCTGCCTGCTGTCCAAAGTTTCTGGTAAATTTTACAATCCGTAGTGCTGTATCATTTGCTTGGAGTTGTTTTAATTTTTCATAGGACCCGTCAGAACTACCATCATCAACGAACACTATTTCATAAGTTTGATTTAACCCATCGCAAACAACCTTAAGTCTGGAATACAATTCCTCAACAAGAGACACCTCGTTAAAAACTGGGGTGACAATTGAAATTTCTATTTGTTTATCTCTATCGTCCATAATTTCCGGCTAGTTAGACTCTTTTTGAGAGTGGCCCACATATTCCGACTGACAACAACCTAAGCAACCGGGAAAAATTCCTTCCGTCTTCAATTTACTGCGGAATTCCTTTATACGATCCGAATGCCAAGAAATTGGACCACTGCCATTATTTAAATTTCCCACTCTATAGTGAGGGCAACTGAACACATCGCCATATGCAGAAAAAGCCACCTTTGCCCATGGAATATAGCAACGATAATCCTTATAAGAACTCTTATTGGAATAATAACGAACAATTTCCTCAGCCGTAATATAGTTCGGTGAAAATCTCAGCTTCGTCTTAAAACCTTCGCTCATTTTTTCTATTCGTGTTAATTGATCGCGCAATATATCTGGTTCAATTTCTTCAACTGGCACCGTTGGCTTGTCTAAATGATGGTCCTGATCATAATCCTTCCCATGCCAGTAAGTCGCCGGACTGCTCACCACAAAATTGCAAACATTCACCTCAAGATTATTTGCATATTCGTATAGGGTCGCAAGGTCCATTACATTTCCCCGATTGATCACACACGTTAAATGTATGAGAGGGAATTCAGATTTTAGCTCCCGTTTTCGAGCAACCAGTCTTTCCAGTCCTTGCGTTGTTTTTTTGAATGATCCAGGAATCGTAGTAATTGCATCATGAAGATCTTCGTTACCTTCAATAGAAACTCCCATATAAAACAATCCACAGCCCCAAACCGATTTGAGTCTCAAACGCATTAAGTCTTCCACCACCTTTTCACTTAACGTTGTTCCATTAGTGATAATATGTACTTTATGGCGTTTAACCGCAAACTCAAGAATCTCCATGAAATCGCTTTTCATAAACGCTTCGCCACCGGTAAACGTAATCAATGAAAACCGGGGGAGTTTTGAAATAGCCTTTTTTACTTCATCAGCTGAAAGTTCATTCTTATAAGTCTTATTCGTTTCCGTATCGTCAATAATTTCGAGATAGTGGCACATGTCACAACGAAGGTTGCAACGATAGGTCACCTCAAAAAATGCCTGCATAGGAGGAAGGGAGTTCTTTGGCATTAGATAAAACGGCAGAAAAGAATATAGACGCGGCAAAATTTTTTGTAAAATTTTAAAATCCATAATCGCCAGTTTCCTAGGTACAGCTGGATTCAGTTTGTTTTAATATGCCCAAACTTTTTTCTCCGCAGTTAAACAACAAATCCAAAGTCGACAAGAATGGAACAAACCCGGTATAGCGTTGTTGATATTCGGGATGCTGGTATTCCTGATACTCCAGTTTGATGCCTTGATCAGCAAAATCTTTTTCTGAAATATAGTCTTTAGCAGCTTCTCCGCTTAAATATTGAGTAGCCTCTAGCTGTTTGCAAATTGAAATCAGCCTTTGCGTTTTATTTCCTTCCCCACCTAACTCGGACGAACGGAGAAGAGGAGTATCAATTTTTAATTGCTCCCTTAAATATTCTATGGTTTCCATAGAAAGGTCTAATAAATACTCCCATTCGCTATTAAATATTTTCTCACACCAGGGAAAATACAACTCAAAAAAAGGTGCTTTAGAGTAATGACATCGAATTGTTTCTAAATGCTTGCGCTTCCATGATGTCGAATTATCGATTTTTGTTTCAAGGAGGCTTTGTTCGTATTTATTTTTTTGGATCACGGGAACCGTCAACCAAACCGAACCATCACGAATTCGAACTCGATTTCTATTCCTCCAATCGCGACGCGTAAACTGCACATCATCATACAAAACAAATTGATCCGAGCGGTGCATCTGGTCGAAAAATCCCAGCCAAGGCAAATAAGAAGGCTGAAGAATAGTCACGCGCATAGGTTCAATCTCTGTTGGTTGAATCACGAGCCCCAAAGCTCTTTCATCCAAATAAACCGTTCCCACCATTGGCGATTGTTTTTATAAAACTCCACCGTTTTTTCTAATCCTTCATCCAAGCCTACTTGTGTTTTCCAATCGAGCAACTCATAGGATTTTTGAACTGATGAAATATGTCTCGAAACCTGGCCTGGACGATCTTCGGTGTAATTGAGTAAGCTATCCGGTTTCCCCAGCTTTTCTAAAACTTTTCGTCCAATATCAATAACTCGTGTATCGCTGCCTGTTCCAAGGTTTATAACCTGGCCCAATACCTTTTCTCTTTCCACATGCAAAATTTTATCCAGCGCCCTGCAAGTATCCTCGACATACATCCAGTCACGAGAACTATCGCCACCGCCATGAATTGTTAGAGGCTTATCCTGTAACGCGCTTACTATAAAATTGGGAATGGCTTTTTCCAGATGCTGACAGGGACCGTAATTATTAAAAGGGCGAACAATAACCGCTGGCAAATCGTACGTTTTCATATAGGAATAAATCAATCTATCCGCACCCGCCTTTGCCGCAGCGTAAGGGCTCATCGGATTCAATGGGTGCTCTTCATCCATTGGATCAGCTAAAGCTGTCCCATAAACTTCAGAGGATGAAATATGGACAAACAATTCTACAGGATTATTTACCGCAGCATTGGCAACCACCTGTGTGCCAATAACATCTGTTTCAAAAAATATTGCATTGTCATAAATCGAACGAGTGACGTGAGACTCTGCCGCAAAGTGAACAACAATATCTGCCTCAGCAACCAGTTTACCGACAATATCGGGGTGGGTGATGTTGCCGTGGAAAAATTCAAAATGGCTGTTGGATTTTAATGCAGAAGAAATATTATCCAGATTTCCTGCATACGTTAGCGCATCAAGAAGAAGAATTTTGTAATCGGGGTAACAGCGGTGAATATAATTGATGAAATTACTGCCAATAAATCCTGCGCCGCCAGTAATCAATAATTTTTTCTTAAACTCGCTCATTTTCTTTCCCAAGTTGGAACTTTCGCCCCTTATCTATGGATAATTTCAGTCCATCTTTATCTGGGCTCATTGTCTGTGGCGACTCGCCACCATTATATCAAGGGTCCAATCTTTCTTTACGGGAAAATCGGGGAAATCCTTTAATTATAAGAAGAAAGAGGCTGTGGAAAGTGTAGGAAAAGGGGTAAAAACAGCCCCAATCGCAAAATTTATAGATTCCAGATAGGAAAGGAAATCTTAAATCATGCTGACAAGTTTATTGATGGTTTTTTCGATGCCTTCCGCCACTTCGGAAATACTTTTCCCAACCATATAGGCAGGAGTGGATACAATTTTATTCTTTTCGTCCAAAACAAAGTCGGATGCCGTGCATTCTTGATGTTGACTGCCCATTGCCTCAATCATACTAATACCCTCCTTATCGTTACCTATAGTCAAAGTGGGTTTGGACTCCTGGCTTTCATAAATTTTAGCCATCATTGCCGGGGCAATACATAAAACAGCTTGTGGTTTTTGTTTTGCGGCAAACTCTTTGACCAATCGCATAACATCAGGGTGCACATCGCATTCATCGCCTTTTTCCGCAAAACTTGAAAGATTTTTTGCCGCACCAAATCCACCAGGAAATACCAATGCATCAATGTCATCCGCTTTAATCGCATTAATATCCCTTATCTCTCCTCGGGCAATGCGAGCCGATTCCACCAGCACGTTGCGTTTCTCTCCCACCATTTCTTGCCCATTATGATGGTTGATCACATCCGTCTGATCGATATCGGGGGCCATGCATACGGCTTTAGCCCCTGCTCGATCAATAGCTAAAAGAGTTAAAACGGATTCATGAATCTCTGCCCCGTCATAAACGCCACATCCTGAAAGAACAACACCAATTTTTTTCATAGCTATTTCCCTTCTGAATCTAAGAACCCAAATTGGGGATTGATTTTAATTTGATTTTTCCAGCCGATTCTACCACCCCCTGAAAGAGGAGGCAATGCTGATGGGTTTCGGCAAAGGCACCGCTTTACTTGCTTTTGCGGCCAGTAGTTATAGGCAAGCGTCTATCCTTGCCAAAAGCCTTTGGAGTTATTTTCACTCCCGGTGGGCCTTGCCGACGTTTGTATTCGCTGGCATTTACCAATTTGGCCACTCTTTTAACATCGGCCACCGACAAACCAGGAACCTTTATTTCTTCTACCGATTTATCTTCTTCAATGTATTGCAACAAAACTGGATCAAGCAAATCATAGGGAGGCAAAGAGTCCGTATCTTTTTGATCGGGGCGCAATTCCGCAGAAGGCTCTTTTGTAATAATGGATTCAGGAATAATTTCTTCTTTGTCATTGACCCAACGTGAAATTTTATAAACCCAGATTTTTGGAACATCTTTAATAACAGCAAACCCACCTGCCATATCGCCATAAAGAGTACAATAGCCAACACTGAACTCACTTTTATTTCCCGTCGCCAAAACCATCCACCCCAATTTATTAGAAAGCGCCATAAGAAGATTCCCTCTAATTCTAGCTTGCAGATTTTCTTCTGCTAATCCGGAGTCGGTTCCCTTAAACACGTTGACGAGAGTTTGATCGTAGGCTTTCATGGCTTTTTCGATAGGAAGAGTTAAAGTTTCAATACCGAGATTCTTTGCCAAATTAAGGGAATCTTGGACGCTACCCTTAGAAGAATATGGCGATGGCATCAAAACTCCCACCACGTTTTGAGGTCCCAAAGCTTTGGCGGCAATGACTGCCGTCAACGCCGAATCGATGCCACCGCTCAAACCCAGCACCACTTTGGAAAATCCGTTTTTACAAATATAATCGCGAGTGCCCAAAACCAACGCCGAGAAAATTTCTTCAACCTCAGATTTTTCGGTGTAAACAGGAGTCTTTAATGAAGGATATTTTTTATTTTTAAATATGTCCGCCGGCAAGCGATAAGAACGAATATTAGATTTAGAAGATATTTTTTTCTTCGGTTTCGGGGTTAAAACAATGTCAGAAACTATAAGTTCTTCTGCAAAAGAGTTCCCCTGCGCTACGATTTTCCCATCGGGCTTTACCATTAGGCTTTGCCCATCGAATACCAACTCATCTTGACCACCCACAAGGTTGACATAGGCAATATGCGAACGATAACTACGCGCACGTTGCTGAATCATCTTTCTTCGAGCGCTCCCCTTGCCTTTATGAAAAGGAGAAGAGGAAATATTTAAAAGCAAATCCACCCCCCCCTGACCACATAGAATTTTACCCGGCCCTGACTCTTCCCATATATCTTCACAAATTGTAATACCTAGAGTTGCGCCCTTTAATGCGAATCGAACAGGAGAGTCTCCTTCATGGAAATACCTTTTCTCATCAAACACTCCATAATTAGGAAGAAGCATTTTTCGACAAGTGCCCACATGCTTGCCATTGCAAAGTAAGGCAGCCGAATTATAAATCCCTCGCCCTTTTTTTTCTGCGTATCCAACAATGGCTGTCAGGCCTTTGGAATACGGTACAATTTTATCCAAAGCCTTTTGGCTTTGATCCAAGAAACTTTCTTTGAGCAGCAAATCTTCTGGAGGATAACCTGCAACCGCCAATTCAGGAAAAAGAACAACATCGGCACCTATTTTCTTAGCTAGCTTTAATTGTTTTTGTATCTTGTCGGTATTGTATTTAAAATCGCCCACAATCAAATTCATTTGGGCGAGGGCAATTCGCAAGACCTTCGATGTTTTCTTTTTACTTACAGGCATTTTTTATTTTATTCTTGGAATAATTAAATGTGCATTTTGCTTTCAGGATTATACTACAATAGATATAATTCCCGATTACCTGAGACAGATAATAATATTATTAAAAATTACTTTCCCGATTTACTGAAAAATGACTGAACCAAATCAAGCAGAAGAGAGCATCAAACATTCGATCCGAAAAAATGGATTCCCTGAGAAAATCGTCAGGCTCCCCTTCAAACCTGTTTATGACGCCTGCAAAAATCATGAGACGAATTTGTCAGATGTATTGGACAATTTACAGGAGCAACAAATTTTCGGGAAAATTATTGGCAACCACGTTGAGTTTCGATCTCGAGAAAAAATTGATTTCAAGCCACCCAGCGCTGACCCTTCCTCCAAAGATGATTTCTCCTGGGTAAAAGGAGCTGCTGGCAATATAAAAGGATTTCAGGAAGCCGCCCAAGAAGCTATGGGAAAAATGACCCCAGAGCAAATGCAGGAAATCCGCAAGTCCATTGAATCCATGAACGATGAGGAAAAACAAAATATTTTGAAAATGTTTTCCCAGCGTTTTGATCCCACAAAATAAAAAAGTCACACCATTAATCAACGAGGCAATAAGTGTTAATCTTCTCTAAAGACATTGGTCAAAGAGACCACATTCATGAACTGGAAGACAAACTTCCAGATTTAAAGCTTTATATGGAATATCAAAGAAAACTGTTTCCATACACAGTAATAAGAGCAGGGTTGGACTTAGCTTACAAAGAGATTGACGACATGCTTAACTATGTCGACAACGATTATCGCCCGCCAGCAGATAGCAATCGCCAGGAATATCCATCCGATGTAGACCAATGGTATCGACAGAGGTTTCCATGGTCATCCGCATTTTTAAAAATGGAGGACTTGCATTACACATTGGTAACTCTGGTTAAAGCAATGGATTCGTTTCGAACTCATGAAACGGCTAACAGCTATCATTGGACGGTTTTATACGATTCAGCACACAACATTATTCAAGTTTACAACAGCCTTATTCGTGAAAAACCCGACCAGTCGCGAGACATTCATCTTAGCAATGCGGTGGAGGTTGATTTTGACGACTTCATTAATAACTATTGGTTGAATCTCGATTTCATGATTTTTTCACAAGCCGATTTCCCACACAAACGGCATATGGAAAGAAAAGAAGCCATTGAAGAAGCTATCAAACAACGAATGACAGAAGGAGAAGAACCAATGGCAGCACTTGAAGCCCTGACCCCAGAATTAAAACTCGAAGAAGCTACCTTGAAACTTTTAAGACGTGACCCGGTGGAAACCCGATTCTTGGAATTAACCAGCTCTCCTGAAACGGGGCAGCAATATGAAAGCCTCTATCAAAACAAACTAGAAACTCCAGAACACGGAAAAATCTCAGTCATTGATGCAGATTATCTAAACAATCACGAAGCCTTCTCAAAAAAATGATCAAGGAAAGAAATTGAAGAAGTCCGCTTTACTCAGGCTAAATAAAGGTTTCGGCGGCTTGGAGTTTTTGGGTGTAGATTGATAAGAAGCCTTCTTCCTTCCAGAAATATCCTCAAAATAGTTAGATGAATTCTGCGGTGCTTTTCTAAAAGAAATATCAGCAACCTGTTCTTTTTCAAAAGTTGTTTTAGGTCGTCTGGAAAGGACTCTTCTTGATGATTTTTTTCTTTTCGCAATTTGTACATTCTCAACCCCTGTTCCCTCCCAAACATTTTCATAATTTTCCAATCCATCAAAATACACTGCGGTTTCTTCATCAATCTCCAGCAGTACTTTGGCCTCACTGAACATATCTAAAGGAGGTAGCTCCGGGTTATTATCACGTGCACGGTCAATAGGTAAAAATGCAGGTTCAATATTCTCAAAAATGGTAAAGAACTGTATCGTCCTTTCATCTGCCAGCGTCTTTAATGTTTTACCTGTATCCCCTACGGGTAAGTTTCCCGTATCGCGTCGAATGAATTTTACCGATCCTAAAAGAGCAACTGCGTTTTGTCGATTAGTGGCCGACCCAATAAAAGAGACCTGAATATCACCGGTCCCAGCATGGTTGATTTTGAATATGTCGATTGCATTCAATTCAAAAATATTTACATCCCCTGATGTGGTGTTATCAATGTCAACAGATGCAAGGTTCGTTTCAATCGCATTCTCCAAGGTTCCAAATCCTGTCTCAACGTCTGCCACTAGTCGCCCGCCGATGCTGATATCCAAGGAGCTAGTGTCTCCATCACGAACACCACCACTTGTGGAAGTCAAAGTAACATCTGCATTTGTAGAGCTTGATGTTGTGAGTAAACCGAGAGTTATATCTTCATCTGCCGATAAAGCCAGAGTCCCAGTTCCCGCATCAAATGTTGTTCCTTCATTCATTGTTATAGCGCCACCCGTGCCGTTGTTATCCGAGTCGTTATCCGCCGCCACAATTATATTTCCAGAAGTGGTTGTGATATCTCCCGCTGCTGTAAAAATAATATCATCATCAGCCCGAAGGGTAGTGTTTCCTCCCGCTTCAATGGCTCCATTAACATTTAATGAATTATCCCCTCCTACCGTCACATTGAGATCACCTCCTACTGTCGAAGTTCCCAGTGTAAATGCGTTGTTACTGACAACTGTTGCGTTGCTGGTCCCCGTTGTGTTGAAGCTCGCCGTACCTGTTACCGTTAATATACCTGCCCCTGCGATTACTGCATCCGAGTTTACGGTCAAGGATCCTGTTGTTGCTACATCCACCCCAAAATCACCCCCCCCTGTTCCAGCGTTTATTGTTAGATCTCCCAATCCTGTTGAAGCCGCAGTCGCAAAATTGACTGCGCTTCCTGTGCTGGTTGCATTTAAAGTTAATGGAGTAGTAAAAGAGGTCACACCCCCTATCGTAATAGTTCCATTAGAACTATTACCTACCGTCAAGCTGGCAGCAGTTATTAAACCAAGTTCGGTATTTGAAATTGAAAAATCGCCCGCGCCCGAACCCAACCCAATAGTTCTACCCGATTTGGCAGCTAGAAGGGTTGTGCCCGCAGTACCGGATGAGATCGAACTACCAGCACCCAAAGCCAAATCATTTGTGGTTATAGATAAAGTGTTATTTGTAGTACTCAACGTCTGGCTTGCAGCAAGCGTGAAATCACCACCTATATTAGTTTCCGCATCCGAATCTGAATTAAAACTGGTAGCACCTTGAGTGGTCACCCCTGAAGACAAAATAATTCCGTTACTGGCATTCACTGCCAAGCCTTGGAAGTTGGAAGTCCCCGTATTAAAAGTAACGGAGCGGCCTGCCGAATTGGTAGCGTTTAAAGTTACATTGGAGATGGTAGTGGTCACCCCTTCGACCGTAATATTGCCATTTGTACTATCACCAATAATGAGGCTACCTGCGGTAATTTTTGCGAATTCTGTAGAAGTCAGACTGAAGCCAAAACTTCCCGCGCACACGGCACCACATAAACCAATAGTCGTTCCTGCTACAGATGTTTGAATCGTTGTAGATGCAGTGCCGCTACTTAATGTAGTTCCGCCAATCGTCAGGCCATTCGATTTTATTACAATAGCTCCTGCCGCTGTAAAATTGTCATTAAGGTTTATTACTCCAGCAGCCTCTAGATTTATTGCACCGGGGGCCGTAATACCGCCATTTGTCGCGTCCAATGTAATGGTCCCGCCCGAAGAGGTGAGCGATACGCCTGAAGCCAGAGCTAATCCATCACCTGTTTCGTTGGAGTTATTTGAATCCCCATCCAGAGCCAGATTGCCTACTGCGGTGATGCTGCTGTCAATATTCAGACCATTGGACGCAGCCAGAGTCATAGCACCCAGCCCGGTAATACTTCCACCGCTTTGCCCGACAACCAGCTTACCAGTAAGGTTCACCGATGCCCCAGATTGAACGGTAATGCTACTATTCACCAAATTAAGATCACCGGTAATCAAGGCTAGCTCAGCATTGCTAAGATTCATCCCTGAAAAACCAGAAGTAAATCCCAACCCAAGAGCTCCACTGTTTGAAACGCTGATGGTTGTTGCGCTGGTACCCACATTGATCGATCCCGTCAAACTCAAATCACTTGCGGTGAGAGAGAGAGCATTATTAGTTGTAGATAATGCACCCGTAATTGTGGTGGAACCCGTACCGGAATTGAGACTCACCGTTCCATTTGCTGAAAGCCCCGCCATAGAAATGCCAGAGCTTGCCGTAAAACTAGCAGTGGTCACAGAAGACAACGAGTTTCCTACAGAAATACTTCCGGTAGAACTAAGGGTCAAAGCACCATTGTTAGCGGTAATTGTTGATCCCCCTAAAGTAATACTTGCCCCAGAAATATTCATCCCGCTCGCTAAAGAGAGGGATGTACCACCCTGCAAGTTGATGTTTCCAGATGCCGTCAGCGTACTGTTACCGAGGGTTAAACCGCTGTTCGCCGTCATAGTCACAGCTCCAGCAGAAACTAAGGCGTTATCAACATTTATCGTTGAGCCGGTCGAAGTGAGAACCAGGGTTCCTGCGGAAGACGTATTACTTGCACTAAGAGTTAAGGCACCTGCTGAACTTAAAGTGGTTCCACTTCCCAAGGTTAGCACTGAGGAGTTAGCGTTTACGCTTAAGCTACCTGATGATGTGGTAATACCTCCATTCAAAGTAATTCCAGAATTTGCAGTCAAAGCAACCGCCCCCGTCGCTGTTAAACTACCAGTCATTTCTATACTAGTAGGCGCTGTCAGGGTCAGTCCCGCTGCAGCTGTCATGCCTCCAGTTAACGCACTCAATTTTATGGATGAAGCGCTGTTTAGTGAAACACCACTGGCGAAAGAAATATTATCTTTGGGATCAAGAGAATCTGCACCACTATCGGAATCCCCATCTAAACTAAGAGCTCCAGTGGTCGTGGTGATATTTGAGTTTACGGTGATCCCGTTTATCGCTTTTGCTTCCAACGAAGAAAACGAAGAGTCCGCAGAAAACACAATCGCTCCATCGGAACCTGAGACATGAGTGTCGACATCTAAAACAACGCCATCAGTGAAAGAGGTGAGAGTAACCCCTCTAACAAAGATATCACCATTTAAGGATCCACCAAAGGTGAGCTTGTTACCGCTGATTAAATTTAACTCCGTTTGACTTAAAAACATGTCACAAAGGTCTGCAGTACCATCGCCACAACCCGTCAATGCTGTTCCACCTAAATACATATCCCCAACAGATCCAATAGTCACATCACCCGCGCCGCTATTGATGTTTCCAGCAATATTCAGCGTTCTTCCCTTCAAGGAAATATTACCTCCATTCGAGGTTAAACCGCCGACCACCAATTCCCCACGTGCCTCGAATATGATGTCTCCTCCCTGAGTAATAATGGTGTCACTTCCATTCAAAAACAGGATGTCGCCAACAGCCTCTGTTATATTTCCGTTACTGTCTCGGGTGATCGTATTTTTTGTCGTCCTGAACGTAACCGAATTGCCACTGCCTTGCTGCAAATTGAGAGAATCCCCTCCTAAATTAATGGTGATTGTTTCATCTGCTTGAAGAATTATATTTGTTGACCCTGAAATTCCTTCCAGCGTGGCTTTAGAAATAGTGGCAAAGGTGGCTGCGCCACTAGTGGTAGCAGCGCTACCAGCTTCAACTCTGATTCCTGTTGGGTCAAGCAATAGAGTTCCGGTTTTTCCGTTTACCGCTGTAGTATCTACCGACCCGTCAAAAAATAATTCTTCCTTTCCAGAAACTTCTACGAAACTACCATCGCCAAAATATTTTCCGCCGCGGCCTTTCACGATACCCTGAAAGTGCATCCTTCGGTCTGCCCAGAAGATCACTCTTCCACCATCTCCATAATTTACCGCATCAGCAAAAATCTGTGTGTCGGATCCAATATAGGTGTCGAATGCATTGGGAACAGCGCCATTACCCTGATAGTCCCCACCAAACAGAAGCGTCCCTCCTCCCGAGTCACCCGATACATCAATGAAACCCGTTCCGTATAATCCCACGAGATAACCTAGAACGTTGACCTCGCCACCCGTTTCGCCTGCCTTATAGCCTGAGGCATCCAATCTGCCTGAAACACGTACATCACCTTCATCGCCTCCCATCAAAATAATTTTTCCATTTTTCTCCATCACCGATCTCGCTTGAATCACACCATCCATATTGATCACGTGATCTACGATATCCTGTGCGGCGTTGACATCAAGCCGAACCACCCCACCATCGGCAAAAATGCTCCCACTATTGGTAACAAGAGAAGACAATGTCTCACCATTCATCCCTGTTACCTGGTCTACCACTTTGCTGTCGATTCCCAGATTGATCAACTGGTCGCCATATAGATCCAAAGTAAAAGTTTTTCCAGAAGCCAAACTTACTTTTCCAAGACGGGCATTGATAACACCCATGTTCTGCACACCCGGAGCCACTAGCGCCACCAAACCACCTTCAGCTGCAGTTATCGTTCCCTGATTAACAATGGAATTTGAAAAGCTGGAAGGAATATCAAAATTATAATTGCCATTCAAAAAATTTGAATTGGTAATATTGCTGGTAGTTGCAACTAGACCACGCACATCGACTTGCGCATTATTTCCAAAGAAAATTCCATTAGGATTGACCACCCACAAATCTCCATTGGAGGTCATCTTTCCTAAAATTTGAGAAGGATCATTTCCCGTTATTCGATTCAGTGTTACCCCACCCTGCGACAACTGAAAATCAACATGCTCCGAAGTACCAATGTTAAAGCTATTCCAGTCGATAATTGCCTTGTTAGTACTTTGATGAATATTCATCTTCTCGGGCGAGACCGTGTCAATAGTCACCGAGCCAGACTGAACAGTCGGGTCTGTGGGAAGTGCAAAGACCAATGTAGGAAAAATACCCACCAGATAGGTTAAGAACGAAACCAGAAAAATCGCAGCATTGCCCGGCTTCCGCAAGGTCGAAAACACTCTTCCCCGGCGAACGGCAGGTTGCTCATGAGAGGAGGGCATTGCAGCTTTCCTCTCAGGCGTTGCCTGGCCAAATGCAATCTGGTTCATTTTAAAAACGTTCATTTGCTTCCTTAAAATTGTGCTGACAAGCTAAAAAATGTTCGTAGATCTTTATTTCCCTCTGCGGCAACATCACGGTTGAGAGGTTTGTCAAATTCCACATATCCCGAAAGATAATCTGTCACATTGAATCTAAAGCCCAAGCCAATAGAGCTTAGGTCTTGCTTGCTTGAGCCGGTGGAAGTTTCTTGGCGGTTCCACACCGTTCCATAATCAAAAAAAGTGTAGGCTTGGATATCTTTCATGAAAGGCTTTTTGATTTGGAAAGCTTTCTGCAATTCAAATTTAAAAGCAACACCATGGTCCCCAGTAATTTCTGATGAATCAAAACCTCTCCCGAACTGGGCTCCACCCATCCCAAACTCCTCAGAGGCTAATAACTTTTCCAACGAGTATTGCCAGGAAATCGCGCCCAGCAACATCCAAGAAGGAGCCAATTGTTGTAACCGAAGCGCTTCGCCAGAAAACTTTGTAAAAGCACTTGTGCCTCCTGGCCGAGAAAGCTTAGGCGAGCTCTGTTTACTAGCATCCAAAAAGTCGAACCCCTGACTCCAGTTAATGCTTAACAGGTTTACGCCGCGATAATTGTCGACAAAATCGTAGGACAACCCCAAATTAGCGATGCGCAATTTATCTTTTGAATCTGTATCGCCTAAAAATTCCGTGGTGGAGTCCCTGGTTGTGAATCCAAAAAATGCATTTAAATTTTCAGCTCTGGAACGGATGAAGGGGTGCGTTGCTCTAAAGGTGAAAGTCGTGCTATCCCCCTTCACCTCAAAAATCTCAAGATCATCGCCAGGTTCAGATTTACTAACCGCACCAGAAAAGTAAATCTTGGTTCCTTCAGAAGAAACCGGCATTTCATAAAATCCGCTTAAGAACATTAGCTGATCGGGGTTTTTCGTAACCGCCCCTTGAAAACCTATACGCTCATAAAGACCCAAAAGAGAATTCGTGCTGGCGTTGCCAGAAAATTGGATGGGACCATTGAATTTCGAGCCTCGATTGTCGAAACCCACCCCTGCATTAATTTTTTTGTTTTCAAGAATCAAGGTCAGATCAGTGGCTCCCGGCCGAACTTCTGATGGCGTTAAAACCGACTTTACCGATAGCCCCGGCAAATCATCTACAAGAAGTAAATAGCGTTCGAGGTCTTTAGCGAGCAACGGCTTAGACTTTAAAAGTTTTTTGCGATACCAATTCAGTAGTTTTCTAGGGCCGGTAACCTCACCCTGAACATTGACTTTATCCACGAAACCTTCAATGACATCGATGCGAATAACTCCTCTGTCAATCTGTTGAGGAGGGACAACAGCCTTACTCAAAATATAACCGTCGTTCCTGTACATATTCGTAATGGTCTGAGCAATGTCATATACATGTCCCAAAGAAATTTTCTTACGCATATATTTTCTGAATAACTTAGAAAACCTGCGCTTGCTATAAAGAGTCGAGCCTTTGATAACCATTTTCTGCAAAACAAATTTGACCTTACGCAGCTCTTCCGGAAACATGGGCTTGAGATTGTCCTCTCGAACAGGTATTTTTTGCGCTTTCGGTTTCGGTTGTTTCTTGAAACGTTCTTCGAATCGGAGGGGGGAGGCCTGCTTATAAGTTTGATCTCGTCCCTGCGGAGAAATTTGAGCAAAACAGGGCAAAACAAAACAATTCCAGAAAATGAGACTAATAGTCCCTGCTAAACAAATTTTCTTTTTTAAATTAGCTGTAACCAAATCCACCACCTTATTCAACTTAACGGAAAAAAAAGAGTCAAAGTTGAGGCTAAATACATCTTCTTGAAAACCCCGGAATTACCGTAAATAAAGGGCTTGAGCGTTAAAATTTTCGGTCGCACACTTGTGACACACATCGAAATTACTCGCCCAATTTCATAGGTTTTCAAAACAAAACCTGCCGGACCATACCTCTCGAAAAAATTTGCCCGAGGATGAATATTTCTTAAAAAAAACTGCATTTAAGATTAACCCTTTAGTTACAAGTATTTCAGACACACGAACTCGTTATTATTAAGAGCAAGGACTATGCCAAACATCCCTCATCCGCAATAACCAGCTAACACCTTCTAAATAAATGATTTAATCGACATGGGAGGTAGGCGGATTCCGCCAGTTTGGAGCAAAATTGGAAATATTTTCCACCAGCCGTCAATTTTTTGATAAAGGGAGTGAAACCAAGGCTTTAAATAGGAAAAACTGGCAAACCACGGAAGAGGTAAAAACATTTACAAAAGGTAGGAGACCCTCTAAGATTGAAAATAGCTTGCAAACAATTTCGCAATCTCAGAGCGTCGATAAACGATCAATCAAAGGGGAAAATTTGGAAAACGCTAATTCTATGATTTTTTTGAACATGTGCGATTTTTGTTCTCACGAAAAATCTGATTGCGGGGCCAACCCTGTACTGGCAAAAACGTTAGAAATTGAAATTCACGATTCAAATCAATTAAATGCAGTGATTGCCTGCGATAAATATAAAAGTCCCATTGATATCCTAAAAGAGAGGTTTCACGATCCGGACCTTTAAAACCGGACAACTCGCCATCCTCCCCAGCCCTACCACCTATTCAACGTTTAACCTATTCGTTACATTCGCTTAACAATTATGTAATGCGTGAGGACTATACTTTTCTTGTCATTCAAAAATGAAAGGAACAGTCATGCCCTTTGAAAAAGACAAGAAAAAGAAATTCGTGGAGTATTTGTGGACAGAAATCAATAAAGCCATTCTGACTTCACCTGAAGTGAAACTCTCTATAAAACAATTGCAAGCCTTGGGGCTTTTAGATTATGTCAGTGAATACAATTTAGTTCTGGAAGTCGATCGGTTAATCGAAAAAATTGTAAATGAGACTGAAGATATAACATTGGAAGAACTGTCAAAACTAAAAAGAGACCTTACGGAAGTGGAAGAATTGGGAGATATGAGCTTTACCTCTGACAAAGAAATTAAAGAGAACCCCAATCAAGATGATTCAGCCGCTTTAAAGATCATCCCACAGGTGGATGGGAAACTCTTGTCAGAAAACGAAATGCTCTTTGAAGAATATCTTTGCAAGGAATTTGATGAGGAGCAGTGGCTTAAACAATCCAAAATCAGGTTTTAAACTTTTTTCATTTGCCTCCCCGGATTCTAGCCCATAAACGAGGATTTTATTTGGGAACCAGATGATCAGCAATCAGAATAATATGTTGTTTATTAACGGCAAGAAATTCTGACTGAAACAATACATTTCCAGTGACCAGACAATAAACTTTGGCGTCGATCACGGGAATAAAACTCTCACTCCCCTCATTCAACATATCCAACAATCGATTACTAGGAAGCTTGAAAATCTTCCCTTCTATCTTTTCCCCTGATGTCCGAATGATGGCATCGACAGTATCTTTTTTAACAAAAGCGTTATAGGCCATAGCTCCATCCCTTTTTTAACTCAGAAAAAGTTTCTGCCCGTTCTAGAATATTTTTGTGAACAAACAGCTTACCCCTTTTCCCTCTACCTGACAAGGGAGGCTTTCCAAAAATAATAGGCTCGGTATGTGGTATTCTTTCTTTGTTTTTTTCAATTTCTAAATTTAGAGCGCTATGAATTCTGGAAAACAAAGACTCCAAGGCACTGATGGCATACGCCGGGAAACAAAGCTATCAAATATCCCCGAATGCAAAGGCCTCACCCCCCAACAAGTTTTCCAGGAAAAGAGCTGGATCACCGAGCAGTTCATGGAACTGTATGCCTATTCACATATTAAAAATTTATCAAAATCCAAATCGGCCAAAAAGGTTGTCGTAGGGTGGGACCCTAGAGATCCTTCAGGAGTTTTTATCGATGCGGTCATAAAAGGAATTCGAAAAACAGGAGCCGATGCCTTGACTCTGGGGGTAGTGCCCACTCCACTAGTCCCCCTATTCATGCTGCATCAAAAGGCCGATTGCGGCATCATGGTTACCGCATCACACAACCCAAACGACCAAAATGGGATAAAATTATTTTCTCCTTTTCACGGCATGAAACCTCTGCCATCAGATGATTCGCAATTAACACAATATGTTTTACGGCAAAATTATTCATCGATAAAAAAAGCATCACTAAGAGGCAAGCGAAAAGATTTTAGAAAAAAAGCTCTGGAGCTTTTCAGTCATTTTTCTCTGACGCCGGAAAATTCCTGGATAGACGAACCTCTAAATTTAAAAAATATTACTCTGGTTGTTGACCCTGCAAACGGATCGCTCACAGGCATCGCCAAGAAGGTTTTTGTTCAAGCTGGATTTAAAAAAGTAATCGAGGTGAACAACAAATTAAACGGCGACGTAAATGTATTTTCAGGTGTCGCTGATCTCGAAGGTCGAGATAGGATCACCCCTGACGAATTAAAAACTCCTGCTGGTTTTTTTCGCCGCCACAAAGCAATTAAAAAACTATTTGAACTCGGTCGAAAAAACAAACCCTCTCTGGCCAAAGGTAAAATGCGTGTAGTCGGAACCATCTTTGATGCCGATGCAGATCGTTTTTTCATGCTCGAATACGACCCCTTTCAGGATGTGCTTTGGATATTGAGTGGCGATGAAACCGCTATATTACAGGCTCAACACCTCACTACCCACTTTCCCAAAAAGTATAAAAACTCTTTATATATTAATACCGTTGAAAGCGATCTCAACGCTGCAATGGCAGCCGAAAAAATGGGATTAAAACCAGAATTGACCGCAGTGGGTGACAAATGGATTCTTCTAAAAATCCGATTAAGAGAACTGGAACAAAAAGCAAAAGGCCCTAATTGTTCGACAAAAAAACGTAGTGCCTTTATTCGCGAAACACAAAAACTTAAAAAGACAGGTATCACCAGCATTGAATCTCTTAAACGGTTGGAAGAAATTCTAGGCGAAAACAAAAGTGGAAAAAACTTAAAACCTGTTTTAGCCGTAGGCAGTGAAGAAACCGGGCATAACATTACAGAATCAAAATTCACTGGGCAAGACGGAGAAGCCGTAGCGATTTATTCTGGCAATGGCCTCAAAAGTGCGCTGAACACCCTTGCTGCAACCAGCCACCTATCCCTTTCGCCAAAAAAATATTACACTAAAGTGAATCGTCCCTTTAATCCAGGTTTTAAAGGGACACTATACGTTTACTACATTCATCAGGAATTATTTTTTAAAGATTCATGGGTCTGGAAAAAGGTCAAGCAGACTATTTTACGTGCGGCAAAAAAGAGAAACTATGACGTTTCCACTCGTAATTTTCCAGAAGACCCCGATATGTTATATATCTCACTTGAAAAAGGGAAAGCCGGAATCTTTGTGAGAAACTCTGGCACTGAAAATAAAATAAGCATCAACCTTCGAGGGAGCAAATCAGACGCATCTAAACTGACTCAAATGGGCAACGAAGCCATAAAAATACTATTCACCCATTTGAAAAACTGCGATCATCATTTTTATAAGTTAGAATTAAATGCTCTGAGTCAAATCGCCTCAAAAACTTTAAACGAAAAAGATTTAAAAATCGAAAAGCATTCCAAAATCAGGCTGATCGCTGAAATGCAGAAACAAGGAATCGTTGAAATGAGCCTAAAAGGCTTTCAATTGACCTCGCTTGGAAAATGGTACATGGAAAACTGATTATGAAAGACTTCTCTCTATTTTTTTCAGACTTGAATACCGAGCCGTATAAGACCCTTTTTTCAGGCGCCGATCGTGTTTGGGACCCTTTAAAAAATCTCAACGCCCTATTGCATTCATTACTTCAAAATAAAACCGGCACTCACTTTTCCGAGGGAGTATGCGTAGACAGGAATGAAAAGGGATTGTTCATACAAAAATGGATGAAGCTTGATCAAGCGGTTCACCTGAAAGAATTAGATATTTTTATCGATGTGGGAACCCGGCTAGAACCCTCTGCAATCATTAAGGGGCCGGCAGTGATCGGGAAGAATTGTGACATCCGCCAGGGCGCATACGTTCGCGGAAATGTCTTTGCGGGGGAAGGCTGCGTCATTGGTCATGCAACAGAAATTAAAAACAGCATTATGATGGATCACAGTGAAGCAGGGCATTTTAATTACATTGGGGACAGCATTGTGGGCAGCCATGTCAATATGGGCGCCGGATCCAAACTTGCTAATTTACAATTTCGAAGCAAAGAAGAAAAAGAAAAAGGTTTTATTCATCCCATTCAAATTCCACTCGAATCTGAAGATTTTAAAACGGACATGGAAAAACTGGGGGCCATTGTCGGAGATCATGCTGAATTGGGATGTAACGCAGTTTTATGCCCAGGAACATTGATAGGTAAAAGCACCTGGGTTTATCCCAACTTGATGGTTCCAAAGGGGTATTACCCCCCCAACACGGTTATAACCCCAAAAGATCGTAAACCTCGTATAATTGAAAAATGATTCTATGAATTCCAACGACTCCTCCCCAGAAGAAAAGTCCAACCTGGATGCATTTTTTGAAATGTTTGACTGGGTCGATGAAGATATCTCCGAACTAAATACTGAGGAGGAAAGCGAAGTCGGCGGCTACGAATGTCTTTTCATCGCCTTCAATAATTTACGCAGTTATTGCAAGCAGATTGATTTAGACTTTAACGAAATCAATGACCAGTACCTAGCGTCTATCAACCCAGAGCAATCGGATGAAAAATTCTGGGACCACGACCTAGACGCGACCTATTCAGAACTCGATGAACTGGCTGGGTTTGGAAAACTACTGGAAACCATCGAAAAAGGTTTTTCGGAGTACGAAAAGTTTTGTGAAAAAAGCGATGAAGTTTTTGATGAATGGCATTGCGTCCTCATAATGCACTCATTCCTGCGGAAATATTGCGACAAACTGGAAATAGATTACATTCTCCTTCAGGAAGAAATTTCTGCCCTCCAGTCTGAAATGGGAGAAGAATAGCCCTCTCCAACAAAATTTAAGCTGAAAAACGGCAAATCCTCTCCTTATTCAATCTATATCCATTGATGGGCTTTTCTTTCTAGTTAATTCCATATAAAGTGGTATATTTCTGCGAGCAATTTTGAAAATAAGCCGGTGTGGTGAAATTGGTATACACGCTAGTTTTAGGAACTAGTGCTTCACGGCGTGGGGGTTCGAGTCCCTCCACCGGCACCACCCTTCCAGTTGGAGGGGGGTTGCATCATGGTTAATCATTAAATTTTTGGAAAGATTATGGATATAGAAATTGAAGATGTAGATTCTTGTAATAAAAAAATTAAATTTGTAATTCCTCATGCGAACTACAAAAAGGAAGTAGATAAATATTACCAGAAGCTGGGAAGAGAAGTTAAAGTCCCAGGTTTCCGTAAAGGAAAGGTTCCTGCCTCAATTCTGGAAAAGCAATTCGGACAGGATGTAAAAAAAGAGGTATTGAGCAATCTCATCAGCAATGAGCTTAACAATGCCATCGCTGAAAAAGAGCTACGTGCCATCGGGCAACCCCATCTTTTGGAAGTCAACGCTGAAGAAGGTACCGATATATCCGTATCTGCCTCCGTAGAAGTACTTCCAACTGTGGATATCCAGGAATATTCTGGCATCGAGATGGAAATGAAGATCCCTCGAATTACAGATGAAGAAATAGATCAAACAATTGAAGCTTTCCGCCAAAGAAAAGCAAAAACCGTTGAGGTCACTGATCGCCCGGTACAAGAAAAAGACCTGATAAAAATCGATTTCACAAGCATGTTGGGCGACAAACCCTTTGAAGGCGGCGCGGCTCAGGATCAGGTCATTCAGGTTGGAGGAGGACAGTTGATTGAAGGGCTTGATAAGGGCATGATCGGCATGGAAATTGGGGATAATCGAGACATAAAAGTCCAAGTACCAGAAGATTATCAGAATAAAGAAATCGCCGGAAAAGATGTTGATTTCAATATTATTTTGAAAGGCATACAAGTACAGGAATTGCCTGAACTTAATGACGAGTTTGCCAAGGATTTGGACCCAGAAAAAAAATATGAAAACCTCGAAGACATGAAAACTAAAGTCCGCGTTGAACTGGAAGACTACGAACGGAATGAAGCTCTCAAGTCTATCAAAAAGAAGTTTGCCGAAAAACTCACAGAGCAAAACCCAGTTGAGTTACCTGAGGGGCTTATCAAAGAACAAGTCAAGTTCATGTCAGATCAGGCCAATAAGAAACAGGGGAAAGAAGCCCAGCATGACCACGGTCACGATCATGATCATGATCACGCGCATGAGGATACCGTCACCCCCGAACTTATCGCTCAATATAAGGAACCCGCAGTGAAAGCCTTGAGCGAAGAGTTGATTCTAGATCAATTATCTCGTGACCTCGATTTAGAAGTCACCCCAGAGGAGTTGGATCTGGAGCTCCAAAATATGGCCAAGCTGTTAGGGGGAGGGAGTAGCCTGACCCAGATGAAAAGAGAATGGGAAAAAAACGGTGTGCTGGCACGTTTGCATAGTCGCATGAAGCGAGACAAAACCTTAAACTCCGCCCTTGAAAAGGTGACCTTAAAAGAAGTAATGGTTGACAGAAAAGATTTAATTGAAGATAATAAATAGTCAATCTGTCTTTAGTTATCTAACTATTTCTAAATGACTTACAAGCCGACAATCCTTTCCGGTCCAAATTCGAGCCAGAAGGCGGTTCATCTCACCTTAGTCCTAATCAAGAGAGAAAAATGAATTCCATTCACAACCAATTAGTACCCATTGTTGTAGAACAAACCAGTCGCGGAGAGCGATCTTATGATATTTATTCGCGGCTGTTAAAAGACCGTATTATTTTTATCGGTTCTGCCATTGAAGACCATATGGCGAATCTTATTATTGCTCAATTGCTTTTTCTTGAGTCAGACGAGCCAGATCAAGATATTTATCTTTATATAAATAGCCCAGGAGGACAAGTCAGCTCGGGGATGGCAATTTATGACACCATGCAATACATCAAACCCGATGTTCAAACCATTTGCATTGGTCAGGCTGCCAGCATGGGAGCATTGCTTTTAACCGCTGGAGCTCCAAAAAAACGGTTTGCACTTCCACATGCACGAATTATGATCCACCAACCCAGTGGCGGGTTTCAGGGGCAGCATACCGACATAGAAATTCAAGCAAAAGAGATTTCTCGTATCCGCTCAATTCTAGATGGCATCATGGCAAAGCATTCTGGAAAAGATGTAGCGCAGGTTAATAAAGATACGGAACGCGATCACTATATGACAGGCGAAGAAGCAAAAACATATGGTCTGATTGATAGCGTTATCAGTAATCGCGAAGAAGTTAAAAAAGACGATAAAGGCAAAAAATAAAACGGATCTGCATCTAGTTGAAATCAGAGCCAACTTAATATGAGGGCTTCATGGCCAAAAAAAGCACCACCACCGGAAACTACCGCTGTTCTTTTTGCGGAAAGAGTCAGGAAGAAGTCAAAAAACTAATTGCTGGACCCAGCGTCTACATCTGTGACGAATGCATAGAGTTATGCAACGAAATCATGGTGGAAGAATGGGCTCAGGAAAAGGGAGAAGACTTCCAGCATTTACTCAAGCCGAAAGAAATTTACAATCATCTTGATCAATACATTATTAATCAGGAGCGCTGTAAAAAAATTCTTTCCGTGGCAGTTCACAACCATTTCAAACGGATCGACTCCAACCAAGAAATGGATGATGTAGAGTTGCAAAAAAGTAATGTGCTCTTGATCGGCCCAACGGGTTCCGGGAAAACTCTCATGGCGCAAACACTGGCGCGGATACTCGATGTTCCATTCACCATTGTAGATGCTACTACACTGACGGAAGCAGGTTATGTCGGGGAAGACGTAGAAAATATCATCCTCAAGCTTTTACAGAGCGCCGATTACGATGTCGAAAAAGCAGAGCGAGGAATTATTTATATCGATGAAGTCGACAAGATATCACGGAAATCAGAGAACCCTTCTATTACTCGCGATGTTTCTGGGGAAGGTGTCCAGCAAGCCCTGTTAAAAATAATTGAAGGAACTACGGCGAGTGTTCCTCCGCAAGGTGGACGCAAACATCCGCATCAGGAATTTCTGCAAGTAGATACCACCAATATATTATTTATATGTGGTGGCGCATTTGTGGGGCTGAGCGAAGTTGTTCGCAATCGAGTCGGCAAAAAAACTCTTGGGTTTGGACAAAAAATCATTTCCAAAGTTGAGTTGGAAGAAGAAGACTTTCTTGAAAAAATTCAACCCGAAGACTTGCTTAAGTATGGATTGATCCCTGAATTTGTGGGACGGTTCTCAGCTGTGGCAACTCTTAAAGAGCTAAACATTGAAGCACTGATAAAAGTTATGACCGAGCCGAAAAATGCTCTGGTCAAGCAATACAAAAAACTGTTTGAGTTTGAAGATATCAAACTTAAGTTTACAGACGGTGCTATTAAAGCTATCGCTGAAAAAGCAGTTGAGCGCAAAACTGGCGCACGAGGTTTGCGAGCGGTGATGGAAGAAACCATGCTCGACATTATGTTCGACCTCCCATCACAAAAAGAAGTTGAAGAAGTTGTCATTAACGATGAAGTCGTTGCCAAAGGTGAAAAACCCATGATGGTTTACGCGAAAAAGAAACAGGCCAGTTAAACTTATGGGTTCAGATAAAATCGTTCTACCGCTTCTCCCCTTGCGGGATATCATTGTATTCCCCTTTATGGTTTTGCCCCTGTTCGTGGGCAGAGACAAGTCCGTCCTTGCCTTGGAAAAATCCATGGCAGAACAGAAAAGTATTTTCCTCTCAGCTCAGCGCAACCCCAACAACAACGACCCGCAGTCCGCAGATATTTTTGAAATAGGAACTATCGCCAATATTCTGCAAATTTTAAAACTGACTGATGGCACCATGAAAGTGTTGGTAGAGGGGCTTCAAAGAGGTCGCATCGAAAGCTTCAAAAACAATCCCGACTACTTTGAGGTGGAAATCAATCGAATCCACGAAAACGATCAGCTCACTCCCGATGTTAAAGCTATGATGCGAAGTGTCGGCAATGTTTTTGAGCAGTACGTCAAACTCAATCAAAAAATTCCTCTGGAAGCAGTTGCCGCAAGCGCTAACATTCTTGAACCGCATCGCTACGCAGATACCATCGCCTCATATATGGTTTTTCAAACTCAGGAAAAGCAAGAACTCCTGGAGACATTGAACCCGGCAGACCGGCTAAATAAGCTATTGGGAATCCTGAAGTCAGAGATGGAAGTTCTTAAAATCGAAAAACGGGTTCATGGGCGCGTACGCAAACAAATGGAGCGTAGCCAGAAAGAGTTCTACCTGAATGAGCAAATGAAAGCGATTCAGAAAGAACTTGGCAAGCGTGATGAATTTAAAAGTGACTTCGATGAGTTAAAGCAAAAAATTAAAAAAGCTAAAATGCCGAAAGAAGTTAATGAGAAAGCCAAAAAAGAATTGAAACGGCTAGAGCTCATGCAACCCATGTCGGCAGAAGCAACAGTAGCCCGAACCTATATAGAATGGCTTGCAGATCTACCGTGGGAAAAAGCTGCCGGCACCGAAAAAATAAAAATTCCTGAAGCCCAGAAAGTTCTCGACACCGATCATTATGGGTTGGAAAAAGTCAAAGAACGCATTACCGAACATCTTGCAGTTCTAAAACTGGTAAAAAAAATCAAAGGCCCCATCCTTTGCCTTGTAGGACCACCCGGTGTGGGAAAAACTTCACTCGGGAAATCCATTGGAAAAGCCATGGGCAGAAAGTTTGTCCGCATTTCCCTGGGCGGTGTTCGGGATGAGGCTGAAATACGCGGTCATCGGCGAACTTATATAGGCGCCTTGCCCGGAAAAATTATTCAGGGAATGAAAAAGGCAGAGGTGCACAATCCCGTCTTTATGCTCGATGAAATCGACAAAATAAATGCAGACTTCCGAGGAGACCCCGCTTCAGCATTACTTGAAGTGCTCGACCCGGAACAAAATGCAAGTTTCAACGATCATTATTTGGAAATAGATTACGACCTTTCAAATGTCCTCTTTATTTGTACTGCAAATGTCCTGCATTCGATTCCGCGTCCCTTATTAGACAGGATGGAAGTGCTGCATTTACCCGGCTACACTGATCAGGAAAAACTCGGTATCGCTCAAAGATTTCTAGTGCCCAAAAAAGTGGCTGAGCATGGTTTGACTAAAAAAAATATTGAGATTTCAGATAAAGCACTCATTCGAGTTATTCAAGACTTCACCCGCGAAGCCGGGGTAAGAAATCTGGAACGTGAAATTGCTACACTCTGCCGAAAGGTTGTAAAAGTTGTCGTAGAAAAAGGCAAAAAAACAAGTGTGAAAATTACTCCAGCCAGTCTGGAAAAATATCTTGGCATTCCAAAATTTAAACGATCAGATCAAGAAGGCCCCCTTGATATTGGCTCTGCAATTGGCCTGGCGTGGACTGAATTGGGTGGAGAAATTTTATCGATTGAAGTTACCGTACTTCCAGGAACGGGAAAACTTGTGCCCACCGGGCAATTGGGCGATGTCATGAAAGAATCCGCGCAGGCCGCAATGACTTACGTTCGCTCCAGGGCTAATGAGCTTGGATTACCAAAAAGTTTTTATCAGAAAAATGATTTCCATATCCATCTTCCAGAAGGAGCAGTCCCAAAAGATGGTCCTTCGGCTGGCATCACAATGGCAGTGGCACTTGTTTCGGCCCTCACAAAAAATGCGTTACGACACGACCTTGCCATGACAGGAGAATTGACTTTAACAGGAAGAGTTTTACCCATTGGTGGATTAAAAGAAAAAGTCCTCGCCGCACATCGGCATGGCATTCACAACCTGATCATACCCATCGAAAATGAAAAAGATATCCCAGATATCCCGGAGAATATTAGGAAGAATATTCAGTTTTTCCCTGTCACCACGATGGATGAGGTGATCCAGCACTCCTTCAATAAAAAAATCAAACTCAAAAAGAAATCTACCCCTAAAAAAACAAAAAGAACGTCCAAAACCTCATCAAAACAACCCGGCCTCCGTCTCAATTAACCCTGTAGCCAAAAAGGCTATTTACCTGAAAAGCAAACTAACTGCGGCTTCCGCTCCTCCCAAAAACTTGGCAGGATGGCCCATTTTTTTCCTTACTTTAGAAAAATTACCCGTTCAATCCCCAGCAAATATTCAAAAAAAGTGCACCAAGATTGAGTAAAACCAACACGACCCAAAAACCTGAAATTCCCTAGAATTTCAGGTAAAGATTCAGGGTAAAATCGCCACTCCGAAACCGCAAAAACACTCAGATTTTATTAGACTTATACGATTTCTCGTTGTATTATGATTCGATGTAATTTGTTTAAATTTATAATAATTATGCCATTTCAAAAAACATTGATTTTTCGAGTCCTAGGAATTCTGGTTTCTGGCTTTATTTTGGTTTCTTGCACTGCGCTCGGGAACTCTAAAAAAGAACCGCCGACAGAGCTTACAGCCAAAATACCGGAGCGGAGGGAAATCAACATCCCTCTTTCAAAACCTAAACCCGAAAAGAATAGTCTTCCTGATTCGATCACCCAAATTCAACCCGCTCTCGATTTGAAAGAGCAGGAACAAAAAGGCTTTCGCTTTACCATGTCAGCACGAGGGGTAGACATACGAAATGTCCTGTTCGCACTCTCTCAGGAAATTGAACAAAATATTATCATCGCCCCCAATGTAAATGCCGTTGCAACGGTCGATTTGAAAGGTGTTACCTTGGAGCAAGCTTTAGAAAATTTACTTACTCCTCTTCATCTCGAATACCAATTTGATGACGCCTTCATTCGAGTTCGCAAAGAAAAAATGCAGACGCGAACGTTTACCCTTAATTATGTAATCTCAAGAAGAGTAGGAAGTAGCAATCTGTCTTCCAGCAGTGGGGGCACAGGGTCTTCTAGTAGCAGTTCCAGTTCGTCAACAACAACAGCCTCAACGAGTGCCAGCCTGGGTTCCTCCGAAGGTGGATCAACCAGTTCCATTCAGTCCTCTGAAGAAACAGATATCTGGACAGAAATAGTATCCGGGTTAAATAATATTGTCACACCTTCTGCGTCAACAAACAGTACAGATACTTCCGAAGAATCAGATTCTACCAGCGCAGACTCAGCAGTATCATCCACAGAAGGCGACTCGTCTGACTTGGTTTCAAGTTTATTGGGTGGGGGTGGCGACACATCTGGGGCAAGCGATACTTCTTCCAGTAGCTCAACAAGTTCTGGGACCTCCGTCACATTGCAAGAAGATGAAGAAAGAGCTTATCTAAGTGTCAATCGACAAGCGGGACTCATCGTTGTAAAAGATTTTCCTGATGTATTATTGCAAGTTGCCGAATTCATTGAAGCGGTTGAAGGCTCTGTTCAGCGACAGGTTTTTATTCAGGCTAAAATTGTTGAGGTTACTCTTAACGATGATTACAAACTGGGAATTGATTGGTCGCAAGTAAGCCCTTTTACAATTGCTAAAACAGCCGGTTCTTTGCTTGATAGAACCACACTTACTGGCGCCGCAAATTTTGTTTATGGCCCTTCATCGACGGCTTTTAGCGTTGTGGTGGATGCACTATCACAACAGGGGCAGGTGAGCGTTCTTTCCAGCCCCAAAATTGCCACCCTGAATAATCAAAGGGCGGTCATCAAAGTGGGCACCGAAGATATCTTTTTTATTCCAGAAATCACCGCAGCCACCACGACATCGGCGGCTACTACAGAGTATATTCCTTCAACCATAACAATTGGTATCGTTCTCGACGTGGTTCCTCAGATCAACCCAAATGGCGAGATCATGATGAGTATCAACACCAGCATCACTGAAAAGTCTGGAGAAAGAACCTCCCCCGATGGTATTAACATTGTCCCCATTCTTGATGTTCGCGAAGCCAACAATGTCGTTATTGCGCAGCACGGCCAAACAATTATCATCGGCGGATTGATGAAATCCAGAAAAGAAGTGGATGATAATTCCGTTCCACTTTTTGGTTCACTTCCACTCGTTGGTCGGCTATTCCATTGGGATCAAGAAAATACTTTAAAATCCGAGCTGGTTATAATGCTTACTCCGGAAATCATGGCTGGCAGAGCTGTAGACGATCGATTTAAGAAGGAAAGAGATACATTGAGAAATACCGGTTATGATGTATATTCGGATAGTATTGCCAACCCATCCTTTAGAAGGTAGGCGTATTACATGTACGAGAATTATTACCAGTTCAAAGAAAAACCTTTCAGTCTGACACCTGATCCAAAGTTTCTTTACCTGAGCAAACAATATCAGGGGGCTTTAGACCATATGCTGTATGGAATAAAGCAAAGAGAAGGATTCATGGTTATCGCTGGAGATGTTGGAACAGGAAAGACAACCCTTTGTCGATGCCTGCTCGACCGACTTGACGATGATGTGGAAGTTGCACTGATCCTCAACCCCATGCTATCCGACATGGACCTACTGAGAAACGTTGTACATGATTTGCAAATCGATCCCGTTCAAGCGCAACAACCTGCAGGAGTAATACAAGACGGGTCTACCGGGGACAGTATTGAAATTGAATTAACCCCTGAAATTATTCCCTCTGAAGATTTTCGTCGTCAAGATCATACATGGATCAATAATGCGTCTAAGAAAGAACTCATTGATGCTTTGAATGTTTTCCTTCTCAACCGACATGAGCAAGGCCGCACAACAGTTCTCATCGTCGATGAAGCACAGAACCTTTCTCTCGATGTAATGGAGCAAGTACGTATTCTCTCTAATATTGAAACTGAAAAAGACAAGCTACTGCAAATAATTTTTGTTGGGCAATTAGAATTAAACGAAAAACTTAAACTGCCCACTCTAAAACAATTGAATCAACGAATATCTATTCGTTATGAAATTTCTCCTCTGGACTTGGATGGAACGAAAAATTATATCGACCATCGAATCCTTGTTGCAGGCGCATCTTCTCACGTCAATTTTACACGCGCAGCATTGAAAGAAGTTTATAGCTACTCCAATGGCTACCCTCGATTAATCAATTTGGCTTGTGATCGGGCATTGCTTGCCGGATACAATCAGCAAGTGGAAACCATTGATCGTCATCATGTCCGCGAAGCTATCCGCAGCCTTTTAGGAGAAGAAAACAAAGACTATTTTTTAAGCCGATTTATAAAAACACGATTGCCTTTAGTTGCATCAATCTTATTTTTCGTTGCGGGGTTGTCATTTTTTATTCTTTCTAAAATGGAACCCGAAAAAATAAATATTGCCTCTATCCCTGCAAATAATATAGTCACAGAAAAACCGCAACCCGCAATGGCTCCGCCCATAGCGCAAAAAGAACCCGTTTCTTTGCCTCCGGTCCCAGAACCAACTGCGACACCTGTTCAAAAATTTATTGAAGATCTGGATCAAACATCTGCCGCCTTGGAAGAAACACCAGTTCCTACGGTGGAAGCTTCTACTATTGAAACACCTGAAGAAGCTCCCGCCATTCTTGAAGAAAGCACCCCAGAACCAGTCGAGCAACCCGCTGTTGTAAGTGCGGCTAATTCGGGCAATTATCGAATTCAGGTATATTCTTTAAGGAATAGAGCAGAAGCCGAGCGCCATAAAGAAGAATTAATTCAGGGTGGGTTTGATGCCTTCCTGAAAAAAGCAGTCTCTTCCGGGCAAGATTGGTACATTGTCTATGTAGGTCCATTCAAGAATATCAATTCTGCCAAAGTTAACTTGAAGGCTTTAAAGTTTTCCGGCCGGGAGCCCATTCTGCTTTCCGTTACTACGACCAGTTGAGAGAGGGCGGCAAGTGAGCCTGATCGCAGATAGCCTGAAAAAGGCACTCAAAGAAAATACCTTTAAAGTAAGCCCGGGAATCAATCTCCTTAAAAACCTGGGGCAGAAATCGAAGCCTCAAGGTTTCGATTCCAAAGAAGTTAAACGATTCCTGTTGTTGATCGTTGTCCCTGCATTGATTCTGATTTTCTTACTTGTCGCTAATCCTTTTGCTCCAAAAAATAAGGTCTTAATAAAATCACCGGTAGTAGCACAAACGCCACCCCCTGCCCCACCAGCACCACCAGCACCCGTTAAACAAAAGGCCATAAAGCCAACTCCACCGCCCCCTGTCGCAGCAAAGCCAGTTCGCCCTGTTGCCACAAAGCCTGTTCCGAGGAAAATCCCAGATAATTTACCTATGATTGAGCCCGGGATGAAAGAAGTAACAATGGAAGAGCTTAATGCACCGGCAAGAAAACCTGCGGCAAAAATGGAACAACCCATGGCTCGGGTAGAATTAAAGGAGCCACCGGATAACCCACCTGCTCCAATAAGAATTAAGCCCAAACCACCCGTTAAGAAAAAAGTACTGGCAGCTCCAAAACCAAAACCGGTATCTCCACCACCTGTTGAGGAAGAAGTGGCCATCGAAACTAGACCTGCAGAACCAAAAATGCCAGAAAGAAATAGAAATCAGGTTGCAGCTCGGGTTCCCAAACAAAGGGAAGTTACTTTTCCAAATTTGCCAGAGCCAGATATATTCAAAAATGGCGACTACTATTTTAATCGTGCAATTTTCTTCCAGCAGTCGAGAGATTGGGAAAATGCCCTGTCAAACTATGCAGAAGCCGCAAAACATAGCCCAGGTAACCCTGACATTTACAATAATATGGGGGTCATCCATAAGGAATTACGCCAATACAACCGTGCCATTGAGGAATTTTTAAGGGCAGTATATTTGAAACCCGATTACGCCAAGCCCTACAATAATATTGGTGTGGTATACTTTGCTAAAGAAGACTATTTAACGGCGATTCAGAATTACAAGAAAGCCATCTCGATTGATCCTAAAAATCTTGAAGCTTTGAATAATTTATCTGTCGCGTATAAAAAAATGGGGCAACTGGAAAAAGCCAAATCCGTTTTAAATCAGGCATTGAAGTTGGGGGCAAACCATGCAGGAACCCATTATAATTTAGCGGTACTTCATGAAGAGACGGGGAACATGGAATCGGCTATACATTTTTACCAGAAATTTTCCAAACTGGGTATAACCAGCCATCCGGCTCTAGTCAGAAAAGTTGAAAAGCATATCAAAACTTTGAGATAAAACAGAAAACCCCCCTCACTAACTTTCCATTAGGCATTCATGTTTAAAAAAGCTCTAAAGAAAAATTTGATCGCCGGACTGCTCGTTACCATACCCGCGGCTTTAACTTACATGATTTTATCCTTTGTCATCACGCGTGTTGACAAGGCAATGAAACCAGTGATCACAGGAATTTTAGGGCCTCAAAATATTGAGCTAATGGAAAAATGGCATGTTCCAGGAATGGGGTTTTTATTTCTAGCCATTTTTATTGTTGCGGTAGGTTTGGTTGGAACCAATTTTATCGGGAAAAAAGTTGTCGCAATGGGAGAGAAAATTCTCCACAATATCCCCGTCGTACGCGTCATTTATACTAGTATTAAAAAGGTGGTAGATACGGTTTCTTTGACCGAAACGCCAACTTTCCAGAAGATGGTTCTCGTTACATATCCAAGAGAACCCTTGAAAACTTTAGGTATTGTTTGTTGCGATACTCCAGAAGGCATCACAGATGGCGAAAAAATGCTGAATATCTTTGTCCCCACTTCTCCCAACCCGACAACAGGGTTTCTTTTTATGCTACCCGAAAAAGACACACAACCTCTTAAAATGTCTGTTGAGGAAGGCTTGAAGATGATTATTTCTTTTGGAATGACACATCCAAATGCTGGCGAGGAAACAGAAGCAACTAAAGACTAATTGTTTTTACTTTCCCCCTTCACTTTCCATTTTATCGCCCATCATTTTTTTATCTTTCGTATTTTTCCCTGCAAGAGTCTCACTAATCCGCTTGGCAACTTTCACATCCAACTGACTTAATACCTTACCAGCGATTTTGGCCTTCATCCCTGACACAATTCTCAGAGCCAGGTCATCATCAATTGCCTCAATCAGGTTGGCCGCTTCTTCCGGCTTCATACTGGAATAGACTTTTATCAGAGACTCTACATTTTCTTTGGTTTTTTCATCTTGTATTTCAAGTTGTTGTTTCGAGTCAGAAATTCCTTTTTCAATTTTTTCCAGATCTTTACTTACCTTTGCCTCAATGGCTTTTATTTTTAGCTCTTTAATACGTAATTCTTCTTCCCGACGTTTCAATTCGCGGTTTTTCTTTTCGATGGTTTCAATCATTCGAAAAGTTTCTGGATTCACAGCAGGCATCTCGGTGGGTAGCGCCACTTTTTTATCTTCAAGTCCCTCGCCGCCTTCTACTCCATCTAAAATAGGCTTGTCAGTAGTATCTCGTTTTTTCTCTGTTTCCCCATCAAGCATTTTTACCTGCGCATAGGCCAAACCAATTTGAGGATCTTGATCTTCATTCCACATATGTTCCCCAAATAGAAAAGAAACCGTTGCCACCATAAGAATAAAGAATATTTTATTTTTCATATCGTTTTCCTTAAAATTGCCTTCCCCATAAATTGGCAGCATTTTCATCTTGAATGGCAAGGTCCTTTTTTTCTTTGAGCTTTTTTTCTTTCAACATATCGCGATCTTTCAAAATCTCCAAGGTTCTTCGTTTGCGCATAGCCTCGACCACTTCCCCACGCTTTTCCTCCAACTTAACGGTGATCTCAGAAATTATAGCCTCTTGGCGTTGTTTGTGGACTTGCGTTCCGCGAAAAAAGTTATCATAAAGAATCATCGTTTGAACATCAACAGCTTGTCTCTTTTTTTGGTTTAACTCTTCCTTTTTGCTCTCCATGATATCTTTCATGAAGCTCTGACTGTCCTGCTGCTTTTGGATCAGGGCGTTGATTTGCCCCAAATCTTTTTGTAGCAGATCTTCCTTATTCTTATTCAGCCGGAGTATAGATTCAAATCGAAAGCTCAACCGTTAAACCTCCATTATTTTTTTCAATTCATCCAGACTGGCTCGCCAGTCATTATTCTCAAACATTCCTTGCCGGAGATAGGGAATCATTAAATCATACTTTTGTATAGCCATATCAATTTTGGGATTGCTACCTTTAACGTACGCGCCAATATTAATCAAGTCCTCAGCGGATTTATGGGTCGCCAGAATATCTTTAAATTTCATAGAAAATTCTTGGTGTTCTTTAGTCACCACATCAATCATCAAGCGACTCACGCTATTTAGGATATCGATTGCAGGGTAATGGTTATGCGCAGCCAACTCACGACTCAAAACAATATGACCGTCTAAAATTGCACGGACCGCATCGGAAATGGGTTCACTAATATCATCTCCTTCTACAAGAACAGTGTAAAGCCCCGTTATGGACCCTTCGCTAGACGATGTTCCAGCACGTTCCAGTAGTTTTGGCAACATGGAAAAGACCGAAGGCGTGAAACCACGTGTGGTGGGAGGCTCGCCTACAGAAAGACCGATTTCTCTTTGCGCTAAAGCAAATCGAGTCACAGAGTCCATCATCAGCATCACATCCTTGCCTTGGTCCCGGAAATATTCTGCAATAGTAGTAGCGATGTATGCTCCACGTAATCTTACCAGAGGAGGTTCGTCGGAAGCCGCTGCAATTACTATCGAGCGTTTTAATCCTTCCTCACCCAGGTTTTCATCTATAAACTCCCTTACTTCTCTTCCTCTTTCACCAATCAGTGCAATCACATTTATATCGGCATTTGTATTTCTTGCAATCATACCCATTAAAACAGATTTTCCCACGCCGGTGCCTGCCAGAATACCTACCCTTTGCCCTTTCGCAAAAGAAAGAAGACCGTTGATAGATCGAATTCCAACATCCAAAGGCTCATTCAATCTCCGTCTTTCTAATGGATTGATTGGGCTACCCATTAACGGATACTCTGTAGTAGTGGGGATTGGGCCTTTGCCGTCAATGGGCAGGCCATTGCCATCAATAATTCTTCCAATAAGAGCATCGCCAACTTTATAGGTAGGGTATTCCTCCATTGATTCGATTACACTGCCAGGTTCAATACCAATGATATCTCCCAACGGCATTAACAAAGTATTTTTATCACGAAAACCCACAACCTGAGCCTGAATAGGAGGTCTGTTATTGGGATAAATAGTGCAGATACTCCCCACAGAAACAGCAGGACCGTCCCCTTCCATCATCAAGCCAATGATGCGATTAACACGTCCGGTTTTTTTAACAAAATCGGTTTTTTCAATAAAGCTGCTGTACTTTTTTAAATCAATAGTAGCTTCCATTTTTTCTAGTCCTTGCTCTCTTCAGAATCTGTGTCATCGAAGTCTGGTTCGTTTTCATCAATCTCATTTTCAGGAGTTTGTGGCTCATCGAGCGCTTCTTCTATCTCAGGAGATTCAGAAGCTGCCATCAATTTTTCAGGAGGCGCAGGAGAAAGGTTAAGAATACGGTCAATTTGTTCTTCCAGCTTTTCTATTCGCGCATCGATCACACCAAAATTAGTTTCAACCACACACCCTCCACGGGCGATACCTGAGTGAGCTTCAAAAGTAATATTTTTTATTTCACTGAACATATGATGCAGTTCAGGGCGGAAACTTTCCGCATATTCTTTGTCTGTGGGGTGAATTTTAATAACCATGGATTCCCGATCCAAAACAGATTGAACCGCCAGCCGAATCATATCTTGAACAGCATCTTCGCGTGTAGAAAATTCAAAGTGAATGACCTTCTTAGCCAGGCTTATGACCATTTCAACCATTTCCCTTTCAACTTTGTCATACATTTCTTTTCGAAATCCCGACAATTCTCCGATCAATTGCTGAGTGGTTTCCAGAAAGGGGCTGAACTCTTCTTTTGCCGCTTCTTTTCCCTTTCTGAAGCCTCCTTCGTACCCGGTATCGTAACCCTCTTTTTTTGCATTAGATTTTAAATCACCTACCTGCCTTTTCGCCTTATCCATGGCATCTTTAAGCAGTTCCATTACTCCTTGTTTTGCTTTGTCGACATTTGATTGGTCGAAGTTTCGGGCTTTATCCGAGTCGTATGCAAAACCCCGTCGGATTGATGGATTTTGAATTGTTAATTCATCAAACTGAAAAGACCGTTCTGTGACTTCGGCTTCTTCAACACCATTCATTTGCAGATTACTGCTTTCGAAATTTCCTTTTAGATCAGACAAGGGCTTCACCTCTACCCATCACAATTGCCCCTGACTCTTCCAAGTGCTTACAGATCGAAACAATTTTTTGTTGCGCTCTTTCGACCTCACTTATCTTTGTCGGACCAAGCAATTCCAAGTCTTCTGCCAGCATATTTGCAGCACGATCAGACATATTGGTAAATATTTTTAATTTTAATTCATCGGATGCTGTTTTAAGAGCTACCAACAAATCTTCAGTAGTAACATCTCTTAAAATAAGCCGAATACCTTCATCCTCAATTTTCGAAATATCTTCAAATGTAAACCTCAGTTCCCGAATTTCATTCGCCATATCTGGATCGATCTCTTCCATAGAAGTTAGTATCATTGTTTCCGTTTCCCTGTCCATAGAACCCATTAGCCTTGCAGCAACCCTTTTACCACCTAGCTTGTTTCCAGTAACAGCTCCCGAATATTGAAATTCCGTTTGCAGCGCATCGTCTAATTCTTTTAATACTTGCGGAGCAACTCTTTCCAGAGTAGCGAGTCTGTGAACTATTTCCATGCGTTTACTTTCAGGAATCTCTTTTACTGTTTGGCTTGCCACATCCGGTTCAAGGTGAGCCAAAATAATAGCAGCAGTTTGTGGATGTTCATTTTCAATAAAACCGGCAATCACTCCTGGCTCTAAAAGTCGAATTGTTTCCAAACCGCTTCCAATTTCATCGCCTGGTGAAGTAATATTGTTTAATATCTCCGTTGCCTTATCAGGTTCCATAGCCTGATGCAGAGCCGATTTAAGAAAGTCCGTCCCGGCTCTTCCTAACCCTGATGCACCTGATTCCAGGAGACTGTAAAAATCTTTATTAACTGAGTCCATAACCTGCATGTCCAAATTTCCCAGTGAGGACATGTAGTTTCCTATAGTTTGAATTTCCCGCTCATCCATATTTGCAAGAACCTGAGCGGCTTTTTCTTCTCCAAGGTTCATCAATAGTATAGCGGCTTTTTCAGGACCTAAAATTTTTCTACTCATATTTCTCCAAGCCTTTATTTTTATTTAGCCGCAGGATCTTTTTCCCGCATCCATTTACGAATTACACCAGCAGTATATTTTGGATCATTACTGACAAACTCAGCTACTGACTCTCTAATATGGGCTGCTTCTGATGCCATTTCATTGAGCCGTCGTTTTTCTTCATCAACTGCGTCAATGTCTGCCGCTCCCAATTGATCCATTTCAGGAACCACTTCCACCGAAGTTGTCATCCAGGTAATGATCGGCCGGATGACTCGGGTAAAGAACATGATGAGAAAAATCAAACCCACAACTAGCTTACCAATCTCCATTGCCATATCAATCTGCTCTGCTTTGGCAATGGCTTCTTTTTCTTTATCCAACTGTGTGCGATCAAATTGGATATTCTCAACTTGTATAACATCGCCCCGTTCTTGATCAAAACCAACAGCCGATTGGACGATTTGTAAATACTTCGCCATTTCTTCTTGAGTACGTGGTTTATATTCTGCAGGATCTCCTGTCACCGTTCCATCAATCATAACAGCTACGCTCAGCTTGGCAATTTCGCCAACCGGCTTGGAAACCCGTCGAACAACTTTATTAATTTCATAATTAAATACCGCGTTGGATTTATTTCTTTGCGCGGCCTGACCCACTACACCCGAGGCATCTTCACCCGATGGAACAAGCGCTTGAACGCCCGGAATTCCTCCCGGAGGAATCGCACCAGTAGAGTTCTCTGATATTTGATTTTCACTTCGCACCACTTGTGAATCCGGATCAAAAATTTCTTCCGTTCGTTCCACCTGCTCAAAATCCAAGTCTGTAGAAACCTTTGCGATCACGTTACCCGGTCCCAATGCATCTTCCAGCATTTTAATTATTTTTGCTTGCAGCTCTTTTTCAACTCGTAGTTTATGTTTGAAGTTGGAAGCAGACATCATGGCCTCCCTGGAAGGTTCCTTGCCACCTGACAAAAGATTTCCCTTCAAGTCAACAACAACAACATCAGAGGCCTGAATACTGCCCACACTAGATGAAACTAAGTGCACGATCCCTTGGATTTGTCCTTCGGTAAGAGATTTTCCTGATTTTATTTTCAAAGTTACAGAAGCTTTTCCCTTTGGTTTTTCCTTACGAAAAAGATTGTCTTTAGGAATCACCAGATGAACTCGCACTTGGTCAACTGCATCTAGCGTTTTAATAGTACGTGTCAATTCCCCTTGCAGGGCACGTTGAAAATTAAGTTTTTGAATGAAATCTGTCATTCCAAGAGGAGTGTCCTCAAAAATTTCCAGACCCACATCTGAGCCCTCCGGCAATCCTTCCCCAGCAAGCTGCAATCGAATTTCGTGGATCATATCTGAAGCCACACGGATGGTACGACCTCCATTCGTTACTTCATATGGAACTTTCTGGGTTTTCAATTTTTCTACAATCGCACCCGCATCCTGCTCTGAAAGATTCGCATACAACAGTTGATAATCTGGAGTTTTCAGCCATAAAGACATGACCAAAAGCGATGCAAGAGCTAATGCAACTAAAGAAAGTGCAGCGACTTTTTTACCTTGAGACAGTTCATTAAATCGTTCGCCGAGTTGTCCTAGAAATTCCTGAAAGTTATCCATGAGAGTTTATTTTTTATAGTTAATATTTTTTTCGTATATCAATTACCGACCCAGGTCAATGGCTCTAATAGCCATTGCCTTGGACGCATTTAGTGCAGTCACATTTGCTTCAAATGATCTTTGTGTGGTCACCATATTGACGACCTCTGTCATAGGATCTATATTCGGCATGGCCACATATCCCTCATCATTTGCATCGGGATGTTTGGGGTTGTAAACCAGACGAGGCTCCGATTGATCTTCCACAACTTCAGTAATTTGTGGTTTAGTGAGCCTATCTCCCAATTTATTTTTAAAAATACTACCGAATTCACTTTCCATAGGAACCGCAGTCACCAAAATATCTTTTTTACGATAGGGACCACCTTCTGGGGTCCGGGTGGTTTCGAGATTCGCAAGGTTGCTGGAAATCGCTTCCATGCGTTTTCTTTGAACATTTAATCCCGATGAACTGATTTTCATATTTGTTAGAAAATCCATAATCCCGCCCTTCCCTTTAGAACTTAACTTCGATTAGTAATAAAACCCGCAATTTGAGGAGGTTTTGATATTAGATTAGCAAGTTCCATACCATTACCAAAATTTCAGACCAGAAGAGAAAGAGCCAACAAAAACCCTTTTATTTATATAGACTTAAATGGAGGGAGGGACTTCAACAGTAGGTTTCACAGATACAAAACCGCGTCATATTTTTGGCTTTTGGGAGGACTTTACCCTATCTCAACTGTAAATGCTGTGGGTATCCAGCACATCTAAAAAGGAATGGGTTATGGATGACAGCCTTGCAAATGGTTTACAAAGCCTTTACATCCATTTAACAGAGGAAGGGGGATTTATTAATACTAATCAAACTGTAACTTCTCTTATTTGAACTTCGACCTTGAGTTTCTCGGTTCCGCCACCTTTGAATATGGTTCCACTGACAGGGGTTGCGTCCCGATAGTTTCTCCCACAAGCAGTCCGCACATGATCCTGCGTTACCATACAGCCATTGGTAGGGTCAAAACCACGCCAACCTAAATACGGGAGGTAAACCTCAGCCCAGGCATGAGAAGCATCGGATTGAATTTTGTTCTCATATTCGCCTCCCGTGTAAATATAGCCTACTCGGTATCGTGCCGGAATGTTCAGCAAACGACATAGACAAATGAACAGATTTGCAAAATCTTGACACACTCCTTTGCGTAAAGAGAAAACATCAAACGCCGTGGTTTCCAGAAAGGTAATTCCTGGAACATAAGAAAAGTCTTCATAGATTTTTTTATTTATATCCACAAGACTGTCGATCAAATGGGAATCGTTACGCTCTACAAAGCTCATAGCATAATCTGTCATCTGCCTGAGCTGGGTTTCTGGGAGTTCTGGTGGCAACAAATAAGGAAGCATCATTTGACGCTGCCATGGCATCCACACAAGTGGAATTTGAGAACGGCGCATGACAGGGCTATGATCGTCCGAGGGAACAGCATAGACTTTGACCCGGCTTTTCATTTTAATCATCAGTTGCGGATACTTTTTGGTGATGTCGTAATAGATTGAATGATTCGCAAACACATCTTCAAACGGTAACATTTCACCATCAACAGAAAGTTCCAGTGTGGCCTGCACCACTTCCTGAACCGCATCTTCCACGGGTTGCAAACGGAAGGTATGAGAACTATGTTCAACCGGGACGGAATATTTATATTCAGTAAGATGAGAAATATCATAATATCTGTAACTTAATGGAATCCCCTCCATATCATGGGTCAGAGATTTAATGTTTATGATATTTGAAAAGCTTTCACTAATAATTTCTTCCTCTTCATCAACCGCTTCGACACTTGTTTGTGATTGCTCGGCCTGTTGACTGACAAATAATTCCGATTCTTCTACTTCTTTCGAAGATGATTCAGTTTCAATAGGCAGTGACTGGGGTTTTACCTTTTTTGGAAGGCTGTCCCAGTATACGGCTCCTCTTCGGACAATAATGAGACGTCCAGGCTCCATCGGTTCAAATGGGGTATCATTGAATTCGAAAGAGGTGACCATGAAAACTGTGCGTAGAGAATCGCGAGGGTCTTCCAGATCAAGACAAACAAGATCAGACTCGAAAAGGGGTGGCTTTTCGGAAGGCAACACTCGGTGCGTATAAAGCTGGCTTGTTGAATTTTTTCCATGATAAATGGCCATACTTCTACCATCACTGATAACAAAGTCGGCACTTCCAAGGGTATCCAGTTGTTCCATCCAAGATAAGAACACGCTGCCCTCAACATCGGTCAAAGCTTTTGCCGAAGATTGCATTAGTTGGAATAATAAAAAGCAAAAAGCCAGTTCGGTGTCGGTTGTGCCAATAGGTTCAAGTATGCCGGTTGGATCAGGATAGAGGTCTCGCAAAGCCACGGGATCCAACTGCCCATTGTGCATGAAAAGCCAATCATAGCCGCCAAAACTTCGTCGAAAGGGCTGGCTATCGTGCTGAGTATATTGTCTTCCGACCCCTTTCACCTTGCACATAAACATGGTCGAACGAAAGCTGGTTCCATCTTTAAGTGTATCCAGCAAAGTCTGACTATCCTTGGCCATTCCGTCCTTCACTATAGAAGCGCCATAGTCATCATTGGGATGCCATCCAAACCCCCAACCTGGAGTCTTCAGAGCTTTGGCATCTTCTCCTGTGGGGAAAGAAATAGAAGGGGAGCCCATGCAATCAAAATTAAGTGCTAGAATTTCACCGGACATATTGGTTTACGTTTCTTTCGTTAATTATATTTAAATAATATATTAATCCCATTCTACTACACCTGTTATAATTCTTGAGCAACAAAAAAAAACACTTCAATCAATCAACACAATTTCAACAGGGTGAATAATGACTGTAAGGGTTTCCCTTCATCACTTGACAAGTTACACCTATGAACGAATGATCAATCTTGGGCCACAGACCATTCGTCTGCGTCCAGCTCCACATACTCGCGCAACAGTTCCTTCCTACTCTTTAAAAATTTTACCAGATAAATATTTCATAAACTGGCAACAAGACCCTTTTGGCAATCATCTTGCGCGCCTGGTCTTTCCAGAAAAAACCAAGACATTTCAGGTCGAAGTGAATTTGATCAGTGAAATAAGTGTTTTCAATCCATTTGATTTTTTTCTTGAAGAAAGTGCTACCGAATTTCCCTTCAAATATGAACCTTGGCTTGCCGAGGAACTGGCCCCTTACCTTGAAATAAAAGAAAAGGGTCCTCTTCTACAGAAATTTTTGCAAGAATTCCCTGACAAGAAACAAGCCACAAATGATTTTCTAGTTTCAATCAATGGCGCCGTCAATCAAGCCCTTAATTATATTATTCGTCTTGATCCGGGTGTTCAAACTTGTGAAGAAACTTTAAAGCTGAAACGTGGTTCTTGCCGAGATATGTCCTGGTTGTTATGCCAGATACTCCGCCACATGGGGCTAGCAACCCGATTTGCCTCAGGTTACCTGATTCAACTGAAACTGGATCAAGAATCCCTCGATGGGCCCTCTGGAGTTGCAGAAGATTGCACCGATCTTCATGCGTGGACCGAAGTTTATCTTCCCGGTGCAGGCTGGATAGGCCTTGACCCGACTTCCGGTTTACTAACCGGAGAGGGACACATCCCACTTTGTTGCACACCCAGTCCTTCAAGTGCTGCACCCATATCCGGGGCGTTGGAACCTTGCGAATCAAAATTACATCATGAAATGACAGTTACTCGCATTTACGAAGACCGACGAGTTTCAAAACCTTTCAGTGAGAACGAATGGGGAGAAATCGATCTTCTTGGAGAAAAGGTGGATGGCGATTTAAATAAAATGGGGATCAAATTGACCATGGGTGGAGAGCCTACATTTGTTTCCATCGACGATAGAGAAAGTGAAGAGTGGAAAACTGCCGCCTTCGGTCCTAAAAAGAAAGGCCTCGGTAACGAGCTATTACTCCGGATGAAACGCCGTTTTGCTCCCGGTGCACTCCAGCATTATGCACAGGGTAAATGGTATCCTGGAGAACTTCTTCCACGCTGGTCACTGGGTTGTTACTGGAGAAAAGATCGTGAGCCTATCTGGAAGGACGGAACACTTTTGGCCGATATCGAGAAAAGCCAGGGGCACGACATTGAAACTGCAAAACAGTTCACCCATGAATTCTCCAAAGCATTAGGAATTTCAACTCAGTTTGTCATGCCCGCGCATGAGGACTCTCCTTATTATCTTTGGCAGGAACAAAAACTACCTGTTGAAGGTGAGATTCTCAAGGCAGACCTTTATGAAAAAACCGAGCGCCAACGGTTACAAAAATTGCTCGAAAAAAACTTGAACGACCCCATCGGCTTTGTTCTTCCCATTCATTTCTCTACGGTTGAAAACCGTTGGATCAGCAACCGATGGAAATTTCGCACCGAACATTTAATTCTGATTCCGGGAGATTCTCCTGTTGGGTTGCGTCTGCCTCTAAACAGCCTTCCTTATAATGCGGAAAAAGTTCGTGAATTACAAAGCGAGCCCAGTCACTTTCAGAATAAGGATCAACTCCCCGCATGGAGCGCATTACAAAAAACCATCCAACAGAATATGAAGGCGAAGCCCGATCATTCTGGGCATCCAACCGAAGGTTTGATCCGTACATCGATTTGCGTGGAAGTGCGTAACGGGACATTACATATTTTTCTTCCACCTATCAAATATTTGGATCAGTTTCTTGATTTGACGGCAACCATTGAAGCCGTTGCAAGCAAGCTGAAAACCCCAGTTGTGCTGGAAGGTTATGACCCTCCAAATGATTCCAGGATTCAGCACTTCAAAATAACTCCAGATCCAGGCGTGCTAGAGGTCAACGTTCATCCAGCAAAAAGCTGGCGGGAGTTGGTTGAGATCACCCAAACGGTTTTCGAAGAAGCTCGTCAAACTCGACTTTCATCAGATAAATTTCTTTTGGATGGTCGCCGCATCGGCACGGGTGGCGGAAATCATATTGTAATTGGTGGCCCCACTCCTCCTGAAAGTCCATTTTTATTACGCCCAGACCTTTTACGCAGCATGTTGTCTTTCTGGCAAAATCATCCTTCACTGTCTTATTTGTTTTCTTCGATCTTCATCGGTCCGACAAGCCAATCGCCAAGAATTGACGAAGCGCGAATGGATTCACTGTATGCACTTGAAATTGCCTTTCAGAAAATTCCAAAAGGGGAAACGACTCCACCGTGGTTGGTAGATCGCCTGTTGCGAAATGTTCTAGTGGATATGACAGGCAATACCCACCGCACCGAAATTTGTATCGACAAATTGTATAGCCCTGATGGCGAACGCGGACGACTGGGTCTTGTGGAACTGCGTGGTTTTGAAATGACCCCTCATCCACAAATGAATTTATTGCAGGCACTTTTGATACGAACCTGTGTAGCTCATTTCAGTAAGAATCCTTATATGGCGAATCTGGTTCGTTGGGGAACACAACTGCATGACCGTTTTATGTTGCCGCATTTTGTCTGGGAAGATTTTAAGAATATCATTCGCGAATTACAACTGGGAGGCTACCCTCTTCAACTTGATTGGTTTCGTCCTTCTTTGGAGTTTCGATTTCCAAAATACGGTTCATTGCAAATTGGACAAATCAATATGGAACTGCGCATGGCCCTTGAACCCTGGACCGTGTTAGGTGAAGAAATGTATATGGGAACAGTGAGCCGTTCTGTAGATGCTTCCATCGAACGTCTGCAGGTCAAGGTAGAAGGGCTAAAGGAAACTCAACAGATAGTAACTTGTAATGGCAGACGGATTCCGATGAAGCCAACATCAGAAAATGGCGTGTTTGTCGGTGGTGTGCGTTTCAAAGCCTGGGCGCCTCCGTCCAGTCTTCTTGCTACAGTGCCCGTGCATGCGCCTCTTATATTTGACATTCTTGACATCCGGCATGAACGTTCGGTCGGAGGTTGCACCTACCATGTAAGCCATCCTGGCGGCAGAAGTTATGATATTTTTCCAGTAAACGAAAATGAGGCGGAAGGAAGAAGGTTGTCACGATTTGAACCAATGGGACACTTCAAGGAAAAAATGAAAATCCCGCCTATCGAAGAGAATCCAGATTTCCCATTTACTCTGGATCTATGTCGAGATAATTTTTGATTGAGCTTTTTCTATTGGTATTGACTCTGATATTGAGTTCCGTAGCGATTATTGTCTGTCATCTGTTTGACTGCGAAAAAGTTTTCATGAACCGCTTCCCCCAAACTGTTCAAGTCAGTTTGAATTCCATCGAGAAATTGGTGTAAGCCGATAGACCTGACTTCATCCACACTGGAGTAATTAAGCTTTCCAGAAAGTTTTCCAAACTGCCTCTCCATCTCATTGTTGAATGAACCCATTGGCGTTCCCATGATTCTAGATAAGGACTGCTCTGCATGGTTGACGCAATACAGAATCGAACGGGGAAATTCACGGTCAAAAACCAGAAACTCAATAATATTTTCAGGGGTAATCAGGTTGAACTTTTTTCTGTACATTTCAAAGGAACTTGTGGATTTTAAAAGAGCCGACCACTGAACACTGTCCATCGAAGAACCCACATAATCAATCCTAGGGAGGATGATAAAATATTTTACATCGAGAATGCGGGAGGTTTTATCAGCTCTTTCCAAAAATCTACCTAACTCAGCAAAATGCCAGCCTTCACCACGAGACATGGTTGTATAAGCAATACCCATCATCAAGTGGCTTGTCATTTTTATATTAGAATAAAATTTATGCGGGTCCTTAAAGGCACTTAAACTATTACCCATACCTGCCACTTCGAGATAAAGTTTATTGATCATCTCCCAGAATTCTGAGGGGATTACTTCTCTAATCGATCTCGCATTTTCACGCGCCGCAGTAAGGCAGGATTTAATGGAATGGGCATAGGCTCCATCGAAGGTATGAAAAAACATTACGTTTTCTCTAGTATGAGAACCCAGTTTTTCATAAAAGTACTCACCATCCCCCGTAATATCTACCAGCGGTTTCCAAGCATCCGGGTCATCTCTTAATGAAGGCATATCCAGAATCATATGCAACTGGGTTTCAATCAGTCGTGCAATATTCTCCGCCCGTTCCAGGTAACAGTTCATCCAGAAAATTGAGTTTGCAACTCGGCTTAGCATAGTTTCATACCTGTTCAGATACTAAATTGGATCTTCTTCCAGAACCCAAGTGTCCTTACTTCCACCCCCTTGGGATGAATTAACTACCAAAGAGTTTTTTTCCAAGGCCACCCGAGTCAAGCCACCGGGGAGCACTTGAATTTCTTCACCATACAAAACATAAGGGCGAAGGTCGATATGCCGACCTTCAAAATGATCTTTTACAACCACGGGAACACGGGAAAGCTGAACCACAGGTTGACCAATATAATTGCGGGGTTCTCTTTTGATATTTTCAATCATCTCTAGTTGCTGCTTTTTGGTTGAAAAAGGACCGATTAACATTCCATACCCTCCAGAACCATGGGTAGTTTTGACAACAAAGTTTGCAATGTTGTCGATAACATGTTGGCGTTCTTTCTCCACCTCACACACAAAGGTCGGGACATTGGGAAGTATCGCATCTTCACCTGTGTAATATTTGACAATTTCCGGCACAAATGAATAAATCGCCTTGTCATCTGCAATGCCAGCTCCCGGCGCATTGGCTAATGCCACTTTCCCTGCGCGATAAGAATTCATTATCCCCGGCACTCCAAGCAATGAATCCGGATTGAAAACGGTCGGGTCCAGATATTCGTCATCAATTCTTCTATATATGGCATCTACTTTTTCAAAACCCTTTGTCGTTCTCATATAAACAAAATCATCCATGACAACGAGGTCCTGTCCCTCAACCAACTCCTCGCCCATTTGTTGAGCCAGGAACGAGTGTTCGAAATATGCCGAATTATGAATCCCCGGAGTGAGGATAACAATGTTGGGATTCATCACAGATTCAGGAATCAGATTGCGAAGTGTGTCAGAAAGGCGGCTGGCGTAATCATCGACCGGTCGAATCGGCAAAGCCTCAAAAACAACGGGGAGGGTTCGCTTCATAACACTTCGGTTGCCTAGTACATAGGAGACTCCAGAAGGGCAGCGCAAGTTATCCTCTAGTACAAAGAAATCCCCTTTCTCATCTCTGACCAAATCGATTCCACTAATATGACACCAGACACCTTTCGGTGGTTTTAATCCCTCGCATTCTTTACGGTAGGCCACAGAGGAAAGGATGATTTCCTTAGATATCACACCATCCTTAATTATCTTTTGATCATTATAAACATCATCGATAAATTTGTTGAGCGCATAAACTCTTTGCTTCACACCTCGATCAATAAAGTCCCAATCACTGGCTTTGATAATTCGGGGAATGATATCGAAGGGAAAAACCTTTTCCAACCCTTTTTGATCTCCGTAAACCCCGAACGTAATCCCCATCTGCATGAATGCTGCTTCAGCCGCTTTCTGCCGATCAGACAATTCTCGTTTAGAAAATGAGTTAATCCGATCCACCAATTTTTTGGCTTCAGATCTGGCCTGACCGGATGCTTCAAAAAACTCATCGTAGAAATGCTCTGGATTGTAAGAATCGAAATTCATTAAATTTAAAGTTTGAATATTAGAGAGCTTACCTTGATAATCTATCAAACACTTCCAAATTTACACGGTTTCCATTCTAGCGGATTATATTCTTTAATCCCATTGGTTTTTTTAAATTTTCAATCGGATTAAAAATATTTTTATGAACTATAAGAAATTGATTTCGGCAATATCTGATGAACTAAAAGTCCTTGAAGATAAAGGAAAGGTGGCCTCTTACATACCAGAGCTAAAAAAAATTGATCCAGGGAAATTTGGACTTCATATTGCCACTGTGGACAATAAAAGCTATGGGCTGGGGGATTACAATGAAAAGTTTTCGATTCAAAGTATTTCCAAAGTTTTAGCTCTGACATTGGCCTTTAAAATTGATGACAACAAATTATGGGATCGTGTAGACGTGGAGCCTTCTGGCACTCCTTTCAATTCGATGATTCAATTAGAGTACGAAAAGGGTATCCCTCGCAATCCCCTAATCAATGCAGGCGCTTTGGTTCTTTGCGATGTTTTGGTCAGTCATCTAAAAAACCCGAGAGAGGAGTTTATTGAGTTTTTAAGAAATATTTCCGGAGACCCAAACATAGACTACTGCTATAAAATTTTCGAATCAGAAAAACAGACAGGCTTTAGAAACGCTGCTCTAATAAATTTAATGAAGTCTTTTGGGAATATAAAAAATAAAATTGAAACGGTATTGGATTTTTATTACCACTTGTGTTCCATCGAGATGTCTTGCAAAGAATTATCTCAGGTATTTTTATATCTTGCCGCGAAAGGGGTTCATCCTGCCACGAAAATTGAAGTGGTAAGTCCCAGCAAGTCAAAACGTATCAATGCAATTATGCAACTATGTGGTTTTTATGATGAGGCAGGAGAGTTTGCATTCACAGTCGGATTGCCTGGTAAAAGTGGAGTCGGGGGAGGGATTGTTGCGATTCACCCAGGAGAATTTAGTATTGCTGTGTGGAGTCCCAGATTAAATAAAAAAGGAAACTCTTATAAAGGGATGAGAATTCTTGAGTTTTTGACCAGTAAAACAGAATCATCCATTTTTTGATTATTTTAAACAACGTCACTTTTTTTTAAGATACTCACTGTATTTGCAAAAACCAGAGAATTGGGGATCAAAATTACTTTTTCAGTTCCGTCAAGAGTCGTATACCGTAAATCGATATGACTTACTTTCCCCTCTTGCCCAGAAACTATTATATAGTCTCCAATATCAAAAGGGTGATAGACCAAAATCAAGACTCCCACTAGTAAGTTTGAAATAGTATCTTTGAGCGCAAAACCCAGCGCGAACCCCGAAAGCCCCAGGCCCGCTACAAGAGCTGAGACATTGATCCCCAAAGTTCCTAAAGAGGTCACAACTCCAAAAACCATGATACTGATCTTAGCCACTTCAGAAACCAGTGAACGAACGGGTTCTTTAAGATTAAATCGGTCTCCTGATTTTTTTAATGCCGCCTGTGCGACTTTAGAAATCACCCAAAAGAAAAACAAGATGACTACTGCCATAGCAAACTTAGGCAGCCAAAGTAGCAATTGACTTTCAATAGATTGCATAATGTATGTTTTATCTACTCTTCACAGAGGAATATTTTGCTGTAAACCATCCAATCAGAATGCCTATGGATAGCACCAAAAAAATCATTAACGCTCGAGATATTGAAAAATCCCAAATTAAAAAATTTACTTGAACCACCTCAACATTCTGAAGGGTAAAAATTACCACTAGAATCATTAAGGCTAGCCCAGTATATAGTTTTAAGCTCATTTCATTCTCCCGGCCACCACTTGGAAAGCCGATTGCACAATTTACTTTTCAATGCTTTTGGGTCAATCATAAAAACACTGAAAAATATCCTGTTCTATCATTTCGATGGTTTTATGAACTTTTTTAGAATTGTGAAAACTAGCTATGTGATATAAAGCATCACCGGCATTAACAAGAGGAAGTTTTAGCTGTCCTATAATAATTCCTTCAAATGGGGCTATGATTTCACCTCTAGGTTTTCCAAATTGATCTGTAACAACACCCAACAGTTCACCTTCTTTTATTCGTGTTCCTAGATTTTTTAAGGATCGAACTAGTCCGCTGGTAGGCGAACGCATCCACTGGCTCTCCCAAGACACAAAAACTTCTTTCCGTTTGGCACTTTTTTTGCTGCTCAGCATGCCAATCGACCGCATGACCGAGAGACAACCTTGAACGCCAATTTCAATCACTGATTCATTAAATCGTAAAGCTTCTCCTCCTTCAAAAAGCAGCATCGGTATTTTCTTTCTTCGCGCAGCCTCTCTTAATGATCCATCGCGTATATTGGAATTTAAAACCACAGGCACTCCGAATTCAAATGCCAGTTGCTTAGTTTCAGAATTACTAATACAAGCACGAATTTGAGGGAGGTTGGTTCTATGGATTGCTCCTGTATGCAAATCAATTCCATGAGTAGAATTTTTTACAATTTCTTTCATAAAAACATTGGCTAACCTTGAAGCCAGAGAACCATTTTTTGAACCTGGGAAAGAACGGTTTAAATCTCTACGATCAGGCAAGTAGCGAGACAGCATATTAAAACCAAAGACATTAACAACGGGAACGGCGATCAAAGTGCCTTTAAGTTTTTTGAGTGATCTGTTTTTTAGAATTCGGCTTATTATTTCCGTCCCATTAATTTCATCCCCATGAATAGCGGCTGAAATAAATAAAGTTGGGCCATCCTCTTTGCCGCAGATGACTTCCACAGGAATAGAGAGATCCGTACCATCATAAAGATGAGATACAGCCAGCTGAATTTTTTTACGCTCGCCTTTTTTAATGGAAACACCGCCTATTTTCAGATCAGTCGCCATTATCCAATTCCTGCTGTTTTCGTGTTTCCACGTTTTGCATCTTTTTCCATGAATTGAATAATTTTATCAGCAACATCAATTCCGGTCGCCGTCTCGATACCTTCAAGGCCAGGCGATGAGTTGACTTCCATTACCACAGGACCGTGGTTGGAGCGTAATAAATCCACGCCTGCCAGGTTTAACCCCATAGCTTTTGCAGAACGCACAGCCGTACTTCTTTCTTCGGGTGTGATCTTGATTACCTTTGCGCTTCCACCTCTATGAAGATTAGATCGGAACTCACCTTCCTTACCTTGCCTCATCATTGTTGCAACGACTTTATCATCAATGACAAAACAACGGATGTCTGCACCGCCCGCCTCTTTGATAAACTCCTGAGCCATGATATGGGCGTCGAGTTCCATGAATGCTCCGATGACACTTTCTGCTGCCTTATCCGTTTCAGCCAACACCACTCCCTTGCCCTGGGTACCTTCAAGTAACTTTATTACGAGAGGCGCTCCTCCAACCATCTTGATAATATCCTCCGTATCATCTGTCGAATGGGCAAAACCTGTAACCGGCAATCCCACCCCTTTCTTTGCTAAAATCTGCAATGAACGTAACTTATCTCGCGAGCGCGAAATGGCTACCGATTCATTGAGGGGATAAACGCCCATCATTTCAAACTGTCTTACAATCGCAGTTCCGTAAAAGGTATTTGACGCACCAATACGTGGAATTATTGCATCAAATTCGTTGAGCGTTCGTTCCTTATAGTGAACGGATGGTCTATGCGAGGTAATATTTACATAACATTTTAAATAATTAATCACCTCAGCTTTATGCCCCCTTTTCTCGGCGGCTTCGAGCAACCTTTTCGTTGAATAAAGTTTTGGTCCTAGTGATAAAATTCCAATATTCATTTTTTGCCTTTCTTTATCTTTACCTTATTTACCTTCTTTACCTTATTTACCTTCTTTACCTTTTTTATCTTTGTTTTCTTTTCAAGCAAGAAAGACTGGCCTGAATCAACCAGATAGCGATCTTTCAAGGCACTCCTTCCTAATAAAAGGCGAAAACCCATTAAGTCTCTATTCATGAGAGTCAATTCTATAGAATAAGAGCGTTTACCGATTTTCAGCTTTGTTTTTATTACTGGACGAATACTTATCTCACCATTTGAGCTTTTTATAGACCGTTCACCCAGGTAATCAGCTTTTGTGTTTATCACAGGGTTTCGTTGTCTTTGAACCGGATGAATGGTGAAAGTTACCTTATTCGTTCGCTTGTATATTTTAATATTGGAGACATGTAGCGCAGAAGTTTTCGCGCCGGTGTCAACCTTTGCCTTTATTGTTTTTATTTTTAGTTCGGGAAACGAGACCCACTCCCTCCAGCCTATGGAGTCGAGTTCCTTTATCTTTTTTTTCATGATATTTAATTTAAACTTATCTTAATTTCCCGATTGTTTTTTTAAATTTTCAACATTTGAACTTTTACGATGCCCCAACCAGCTTTG
>JAJDAV010000067.1 GCA_029261695.1 Nitrospinaceae bacterium
ATTTGAAAAGGGAAATGTCAGGGATTGTATAGAGAGTGTTCTTACTTTGGTGGAAGAAGAATACAAATTGGATAATATTAAGATAGTGAGGGACTGGTGTGACACACTCGTGGATATCTCATTTGATGTTGATAAGATAAGGCAGGTTTATTTAAACCTAATCCATAATGCTAAACACGCCATGCCCAATGGGGGCACTATCACCGTAGGTTGCAGAAAAGTAAAAGAAACTGGGAAGAGTTTTCATCAATTTATCTTCAGTGATACAGGAACGGGGATGAGTGAAGAGATTAAATCCAAAATATTTGAACCCTTTTTCACAACTAAGGCTGAAGGTCAAGGAACGGGAATGGGGCTAGCTGTAATTCATGGAATTATTCAGGAGCATGGAGGAAAGATCCGGGTAGAAAGTGAAGAAGGAAAGGGAACAACTTTTGTAATAACTCTACCCGTAGTTCCAAAAGAGATTTAGTGAAACGATCTTTTTGCATGAAGCGTTATTTATTGCATTTGTTTCCCTTGCTGAAATAATTTAGAACCAGCCTCAGGTTGAATTCCACACATAACTAGAAATGTTGTAGTGGTACGCCCGAGAGGGTTCGAACCTCCGACCCTCGGTACCGGAAACCGATACTCTATCCAGCTGAGCTACGGGCGCATAAGTTTAGATTATTTCTCTAGCTCGGGTACCTTCTTCAAACCCGGCAACGTTTCCTACTTGTCTGTTAAGTTCTACACCAAACTCTTTGATCATTTTTAAACGAATGGTCCACCATTTGGCTTCGGCTTTGACTTCATCATCTCCATCGCCCACAATTCCTACTTTATGGATTTTTGTAACTTCGTCGAACTGAATCTTTAATTGGTCTACGGCTTTCAGACCTTCTTCTTCGATCACTGCCATTGGGTCTTTGACCAATTTCTTTTTGAACTCTTCATCGGTGACAGCTTTCGCAACGATGCTTTTCCACTTATCATCCAGCTCTTTTTTTCGGATGGGATTGATTGGAGAACTGCTCCCGGTGGCTCCCAGAATTTCGCTCATAAAATATATCCTTTCCAGCATCCATTCGCCGGGTAAAGTTAATCGGGTGAGTTAAAATAATACCCGATTCCTTATGGATTGACCAGTAGGGATTGACCTGAATTTACGTTAAAAATTCAGGGGGATTTAGTCAGGGGAGGGCTGTTTAGGCTGAGGCTTTGATAATTTCTTCGGCTCTTTTTAACGCTTCATCGAGTTTGTCGGTGTGGGTTCCGCCTGCTTGCGCCATATCGGGTCGTCCACCGCCGCTACCGCCAACAATGACTGCAATTTCTTTTATGATATTTCCTGCATGAAATCTATCGGTTAAGTCTTTAGTCACTCCAGCGGCCATTGCCACCTTTCCATCTGAAACCGAGCCGGCAACCACGACGCCTGATTTCAGTTTGTTTTTGGCATTGTCAATATAGGTTCGCAGGGTTTTGGTGTCAGTACCTTCAAGATTTTTTATTAAAATGGAAACGTCACCCATTTTTTGAATATCTTCATTGGCAGATGATTTATCACCACTGATCATTTTTTGCTTTAGGGTTTCAATCTCTTTTTCAAGATCGCGATTTTTTTCCAATAATTTTTTAATTTTTGAAAGTTCTTCATCAGACGGCGCTTTAAGGGCAGCGCGTATTGCAGCGAGGGTTTCATACTCTGAAAGAACTTTATCGTGCGCTGTGCTTCCGGTAACAGCTTCGATTCTTCTCACGCCCGATGCGATCCCCCCTTCGGAGACAATCCGAAACAAGCCAATATCACCTGTTGCGGTAACATGAGTTCCACCACATAGTTCTTTACTAAAGCCAGGAACGGATACCACTCGAACTTTATCCCCATACTTTTCACCAAAAAGAGCCATAGCCCCTTCTTTTAGGGCGTCTTCAATTTCCATTTCTTTGGTGGAAACCTGAATATTATCTCGAATTTTTTCGTTTACCAGTGATTCAATTCGTCTTCTCTCTTTTTCTGTTAGGGGCGAGAAATGGGTGTAGTCAAACCGCAATCGATCTGAAGCAACCAGCGAGCCGGCTTGTTTGATATGTTCTCCCAAGACCTCTTTCAGAGCGGCATGTAATAGATGTGTTGCCGAATGATTTAGTGCTGTGCTTTTTCGGGTTGTGTTATCAACCCGCATCGTTAAAGAGTCACCTGTAGAAATAGATCCATTAATAACTTGTGCTTTATGAGCAATGAGTCCGGATAAAGGTTTTGTCGTGTCGGTCAATTCAATTTGAACGTTGGCATTGAACGCAGTCCCCGAATCGCCCACCTGGCCTCCAGACTCACCATAGAAAGGTGTTCGGTCTGTTAGTAGCTCAACGCTATCGCCTTTTACTGCCGAATCTATTTTTTGACCGTCCTTGAGAATCGCCAATACCTTGGCTTCTCCTTCTTTTGAGTCATAGCCGATGAACTCGGTTGGAGGAGCGTTTTGAGAAAAATCTTTGTAAAAATGAGGTACTTCTTTTTCCCCTGAACCTTTCCAGGAAGCGGTGGCTTTGGTTTTTTGCTCTTGCATGGCTTTGTCATACCCTGCCATGTCCATTTCCAGCCCGGCATCTTTGGCTGTCTCTTCAACCAGGTCGGTTGGAAAACCATAGGTGTCATAAAGTTTAAATATTTCTTCTCCTGGAATGGAGGACAGTTTTTCTTTCCGGACTTTCTGTAATATTTCTTCCAAGCGCTGTGTCCCAAAATGCAGGGTGTTGCCAAAGCTTTCTTCTTCGTTGAGCACGACTCTTTGAATGAAATCGCTATTGCCTGTTAGATCGGGATAGGGACCTTGAAAGTCTTCTATAACTTTGCTGGTGATTTTGTGGAAGAAAGGGTTTTTTTGTCCGAGCAATTTTCCATGCCGTAAGGCCCTGCGCATAATTTTTCGAAGCACATACCCGCGACCTTCGTTAGAAGGTATAACTCCATCGCTGATTAGAAATGTGGTGGCACGTGCGTGGTCGGTTAGAACTCTTAGCGAGACATTTGTTTCGTCATCTTTGCCATATTCTCGGCCGGTAATTTTTGCTGATTCATTAATGATGGACATCATCAAGTCAGTATCATAGTTAGTTGTGCGTCCTTGAACGACAGCTGCAAGGCGTTCCAATCCCATCCCTGTATCAATACTGGGTTTGGGGAGAGGGGTTAGTTTCCCTGATGTATCACGATCATATTGCATGAATACTAGATTCCATATTTCAAGGTAGCGATCACAATCGCAGCCAACAGCGCAGGTGGGTTTTCCACAGCCGATGGTTTTGCCTTGATCTATGAAAATTTCGGAACATGGACCACAAGGACCTGTAGGACCCATCGCCCAGAAGTTATCCTTTTCACCCATTCGAGAAATCCGTTCACGCGGCATTTTCATATCGTTCGCCCAAATGTTGAAGGCGTCATCATCATCTTGATAGACAGAAATGTAGAGGCGATCACGGGGCAGCCCTATAACTTCTGTTAAAAATTCCCATCCATATTGAATGGCTTCTTTCTTGAAGTAATCCCCGAACGAAAAATTCCCCAACATTTCAAAAAAGGTGTGGTGGCGTGCTGTGCGGCCGACCATTTCCAGATCATTGTGCTTGCCTCCTGCACGAACGCATTTTTGAATGGTTGCAGCTCGTTTGTATTCGCGTTTCTCGTCTCCAAGAAAAATATCTTTGAATTGAACCATGCCCGCATTGGTAAATAATAAAGTAGGATCATTTTTTGGAACCAGTGGGTAACTGGAGACGATAGAATGGTCCTTGTCTTTAAAATATTGCAAAAATTTATTTCGAAGTTCTTGGCCTGTCATAATTTTTTATTGGATTGAATATGAATTAAACAATGCCTGCCTTGAGTATATCGTGCAGGTGAATGACTCCTTCAACTTTGCCTTCATCAGAGACGATCAATGATGTTATGGAATGTTCTTCCATAATTTGGACGGCTTTGGCTGCAAGGATTTCTTTGGTAAGTGTCTTGGGATTGTTTCCCATCATGTCGGATGCTTTCATCTTAGAAATGTTTTTGTCTTTTTCCATCAACCTTCTCAGGTCTCCATCTGTAACCACCCCTTTTAAGTTCTTATTTCTGTCCGTAACCAGGGTCATGCCGAGCCGTTTTCTTGACATCTCTGCTATTACCGACTCTGCGTCCTCATCTTCAAAAACTATTGGAATGGTTTCACCCGAATGCATTAGATCACCAACGGTAGTCAATAAACGACGCCCTAAACTGCCGCCGGGATGGTTGTGGGCAAAATCAGTTTCGTTAACGCCTCTTAGCTCCATAAAGGCAACTGCAAGTGCGTCGCCTAAAGCCAGAGTAGCCGTTGTGCTTGCTGTGGGAATCATATCTTTCGAACATGCCTCTTCCTGAACGCTGATATCCAAAACATAATCGCTGCATTTCGCAAGTGTTGATGTTGGTTTTCCTGTAATAGCCACTAAAGTGCAATTAATTCTTTTGAAAGAGGGAAGAAGTTTTATGATTTCTTCAGTTTCGCCGCTATTTGAAATTGCGATTACAGTGTCATTTTCAACAATGATACCCAGGTCACCGTGGCTGGCTTCTGCTGCATGAAGAAACATGGCGGGTAACCCCAGGCTTGAAAATGTGGCTGCAATTTTTTTTCCGATCAATCCTGATTTCCCCATGCCAGTAATTATCAGGTGGTGGCATTGGTCAATATGGGAAACGACTTTTACAAAGTTCTCGTCAACTCTGTCGACCAAACCTGCGATCGCCTGACTTTCAATCTTCAAGGCTCTTTGAGCCGTTTCGATGATAGTTTGAGATTTGTTATCTGAAATTGAATCTTTAAGGACGCGCATAGTTGGTAGGGTTCTTAGTTAACCCTTTTTTTTCAATAAGTTTATCGTTGCACAAAAATACAATCATATCACAAATGATTAGACACGGTAAAGCTGCGACTTTATACTTGGAACTTCAAAATTTTAACCGAGATATCAATGAGCAAAACAAAATCTTTATATATTATTGACGGTTCGTCTTATATTTTTCGCGCCTATTTTGGAATAAGGCAGTTTCTTTCCACTTCCAAAGGGTTCCCAACCAATGCTCTATATGGTTTCATCAATATGTTGCAAAAAGTGGTGAGGGATGAAAAACCGGATTATCTTTGCGTGGCATTTGACAGTAAGGAGAAAACTTTTCGGCATGATATTTATCCAGATTATAAGGCAAATCGGGATGCTCCACCGGAGGATCTTGTTAAACAATTCCCATACTTTGAGCCGTTAGTGGACGCTTTTAACATTTCGAGTATCCGTATTCCAGGTTTTGAAGCGGATGACATCATAGGCACGCTGGCCTTACAGGGTTCACAAGCGGGATACCGTGTTGTGATAGTCAGTGGAGATAAAGATATGATGCAATTGGTGAGCCCCAAAGTGCAAATGCTCGATACCATGAAAAATAAATGGTTCGGAGAAAAGGAAGTTGAAGAAAAGTTTGGCGTCTCTCCTGAGAAGGTAATTGAGGTGATGGGATTGATGGGGGACTCAAGTGACCATATTCCTGGAGTAAAAGGGGTGGGGCCGAAAACCGCAACCGAGCTGATTCAAAAATATGGGTCGATCGATCAGCTTTACAAGTGTATTGACGAGATAGAAAAAAAGAAACTTAAAGAGAAATTAGTTAATGATAAAGAGTTTGCCCTCTTAAGTCGGAAGCTGGTCACTATCGACACCAAGATGAAGCTTGATTGCTCCTTGGAAGACTTAAAAGTACGGCCTTCAAAGAATGAAGATTTAAAGAAGCTGTTTTCGGAGTTTGAGTTTTCTTCAATGCTTTCAGGGTTGGAAGAGGGCACAGAAGAGAAGGGTGAAGAATTTGAGCCTCTCCAAAAATCTTACGAAACTATTTTGACCGAAGCGGCTTTCAATAAATGGATTGAAAAGCTCAAGAAAAATAAAATTTTTGCATTGGACTTAGAGACAACCAGTCTTCAACCGGTCAAGGCAAGAGCCGTTGGGATTTCTTTTTCGTGTAGTGCTGGCGAGGCCTGTTATATACCGCTCGCACATAGCTATCTAGGGGTTCCAGAACAACTGGCGATGGATTGGGTTTTCGAAAAACTCAAACCTATTCTCGAAGACCCAAACATTAAAAAAGTGGGTCAGAATATAAAATATGATTTTATCGTATTAAAAAATGAAGGAATTCATCTCCAAGGCATTGTTTTCGACACCATGCTGGCTTCCTATTTATTAAATCCCTCAAGCCGTGGACATAATATGGATGCCTTGGCACTGGAACATTTGGGGCATACCACTATCAAGTATAAAGAGGTTGTAGGAACAGCCTCTAAGGAAATAGGTTTTGCTGAAGTTGAAGTGGAAAGGGCGACCGATTATGCAGCAGAAGATTCGGATATAACCTGGCGACTCTATGAAAAACTTTCAAAGCTTCTTAAAGGGGATGATCTTAAAATTTTTGAAAAGCTAGAATTGCCGCTTCTTCAAGTTCTGGGAGATATGGAATTGCAGGGGATGGCCTTGGATAAACCTCATCTGCAAAAACTTTCGCTAAAAATTCACCAACTACTTACTGAAAAGGAAAAAGAAATTTATGAGTTGGCAGGTGAACAGTTCAATATAAACTCACCCAAGCAGCTTTCTGTGGTTTTATTTGAGAAATTAGAACTGCCAGTTATAAAGAAAACAAAAAGTGGTTACTCTACTGATGTCTCTGTACTGGAAGAACTCGCTGCTGAGCATGACCTTCCTGAAGTTGTTCTCTTGTACAGGCAGTTGGGCAAGCTCAAATCCACTTATGTCGATGCGTTGCAGGAAGAAATTTTTAATAAAACAGGCCGTGTTCATACCTCTTTCAATCAGTCAGTAGCGGCTACAGGTCGATTGAGCAGTAGTAATCCAAATTTGCAAAATATTCCCATACGCACGGAATTGGGGCGCGAAATTCGAAAATCATTTATTGCGGAGGGAGAGAACAAGCTCTTGTCTGCTGACTATTCACAAATCGAGCTAAGGATACTTGCGCATTTGTCTGAGGACGAAGCACTGATAGACGCATTTGTTAATGGTGAAGATATTCACACGCGGACGGCAATAGAAATTTTTGGAACCACTGCTGAACGTTTGGATGCGGAAGCGCGACGGATGGCTAAAGCAGTGAATTTTGGTATTGTTTATGGGCTGAGCGCATTTGGCTTGTCTCGGCAATTAAAAATTTTTCCAAAAGATGCAAAGAAATTTATTGATCAATATTTCGAGCTTTATAGGAACGTAAAAATATATATGGAAAAGACTGTTGAGGTGGCGAAAGAGACTGGCTATACCTTGACTTTGATGAATCGAAAAAGATATTTGCCTGATCTAAATAGCAAGAACAGACAAGCTCGAGAGGCGGCAGAGAGAGTGGCAATAAATTCCCCTGTGCAGGGAAGTGCGGCTGACTTGATCAAGCTTGCAATGATTAGTCTTGATAGGGAAATAAAAAAGAAGAAATTAGAATCGCGAATGATTCTTCAAGTCCATGATGAACTGGTATTCGAATGCCCACCTCATGAGGAAGAAGAAATGCGTTCCCTCGTTAAAAAAGAAATGGAAGAGGTAATGCCTCTTAAAGTTCCTTTAGTAGTGGATATGGGGTGGGGAGAAAACTGGAATGATGCCCATTGACAATTTTTTCGTATGACTGAAGAAAGACTGAAACTTGGGCGCGAAGGGGAAGACGCAGCGATTGCCTATTTAAAAGACAAAGGCTACCGGATTATCCAAAAAAATTTTCGCTCTAAGTTAGGTGAAATTGACATCATTGCCCAGCAGAAGGAAACGGTGGTTTTTATCGAAGTTAAATCCAGGGCCAGCCACCAGTTCGGACATCCTTTTAGTGCCATTACTCCCGCCAAACAGCGAAAAATAATTCAGGTGGCCCAAAGCTTTCTTGCCAAACACAGATTGATGGAAAATCCAGCCAGGTTTGATGTCGTCGGATTGACAATCGATCCTGATGCCTCAAAAGCATTTCAAATTGAATTATTGGAAAACGCTTTTCAAATTTCATAGAATTGGGATGTGGGTTGTCTATGAAACTGTTGCCAATGAACATTGTAACTTCTCATAATCAGGGCTTTTATGTTGTTTTTTATAAATATATTTTGAATTGCTGCTACTTTTTGTGAGTTTCATGCATCTATATGAAGAATATAGCGTTATATTTGTAGATAAAATAATTAGGAGATATTCCATTGAATTTTATAAAACGTTTTTTTTCGGGTAAGAAACAGGAAGTTTCTGAACCTGTTGATGTTGCCGAGGCTGCTGAGCAGCAGGAGATATCGGGCACGAATGATTCAAAAAGTGATGCAACGACGGCAACGGTCACTGCTGAAGAAAGGTTTTCGGATGCTCCCCCTGAAGCAAGGAAGGTATTGCATGCCCCAGCCGTGACTGAAAATCTTTTTTCAAAAGACTCTGAGGGCATTTTAATAAAAGCCCAACCTTCGCCAACGGGAGACCAGTGCATGTTCACAGTGAACCAAGTGCTGATGAAGGGTTGCTCTTGGTATTTCGATAGTTTTGAGAGCGCAGCTGAGTCTTCTCTGGCAGAATCTCTTTTTTCTATAGATGATGTTGAAACCGTGCTGGTTTGCGAAGCGACGGTTACTGTCACACGTAAAGATAAGACGCTGGTTGATTGGGTTCCATTGGCAAAAGAAATTGGGGCTGCAATTCGAGGCGCTATAGAAGAGGGGAGTTCGCTCATTGCTGAAAAAATTATTTCAGAAATCCCTTCGGAAGAGGTGATTCGAGAAGGGATTCAAAAGGTAATAGATGATGAAGTAAACCCAGGTGTGGCTGGGCATGGCGGGCAGATCAATCTACTTGCCGTCAAAGGAAATTCAGTAACGATACAAATGGGTGGCGGTTGCCAGGGTTGTAGTGCTGCAGATCTTACTCTAAAACAGGGGATTCATACTTCATTCAGAAAAGCAGTTCCACAAGTCGGAGCTATATTTGACGAAACCGACCACACGGCGGGTCAGAACCCTTATTTCTCATGATGCAAGAAAGGTGTCAAAATGCCTAGAGTAATAACATTTAAAGTTAATATTGAAACCGGCAAGCAGGGTCCGAATGAACCGGTGAATTTTTGTTTCAACGGTCACAAGATGCCCTTTGAAAAAGTAATCGGTTCTAATGAACCAGATGCAATTTTTGAGGGAAGCTATGATGTGAACAGTTTTGCTCACAGCTTAACTTTGGTTGGACCCGAAAAAGGTAAATGGGAGGTAGAAAAAATAACGGTGGATTATGAATGTGACGGAGAAAAACCTTATGCGGTTAAATGGGGGGCAGTTACCCTTGATGAAACTACAGAGGTAAACATCTGGCAAGACCCTCCTGTTCCCAGCTTTGACGTTTAAAGTCTTTTCTAGTGCAGTGAAACTTCCCGATGAGTGAATTTAGCATGCAGGTCACCTAGAAGAATGTAGTCTTTGACTGTTGTTTCTACGGGAATAAAGTGCGTAGAACTCCAAACTTTAAGCTCTCCCGTTTTACTTTTAAAAATTTCCTTGGGTACAATAATATTTAGCAATAACTCTTCCATTTTTTCTCGCCCCTCTTCGAGTCGAAAAACATCTTCTTCTTCTCTTGATAAGATATGGACAGAAATTTCATCATGACCTTTTTCAGGAATCGTTTTGATGTTAAAACGGTTGCCTTTTGTTAAAGGACCGTAGCTGCCGTTGCGAACATTGTAAAACGCGGTCAAAATATCATGATAGCTAATGTCAGCAGGAATATCATTTGTTCCCGTTTCTATTTGTTTGTCATTTACAAACTTGGACCAAGTATGCTTTTGTGTCTGGTAATTAAACTGATGGCGAGTTACCTCAGCTTGATCCCCTATGGTGACTTGGCGATGAAAGGAAATAGGGCGAAGGCTTTTGTTGTTGTCAATAACCTCAAACTCGGTTTTGTAAATATGCTTTCGATAAGATGTGAAAAAACCGACAAAACCTTTGGTGCTTGCCTCCAGCTTGGAATAGTATCGGCCTCTTTCTTTGAAAAACTGAACTTTGGCAGTAGCTGCATTTTCAAACCATAGGAAACTGATATCGTAATAAAGTATTTCTCCCGCAAAGCGAGTTATATCGCCATGAGATTTAAAACCGATATACTTGCCAGTGTCAAATTTGCCGTTTTGGGCGAATGACCCGGGCGTATATGCAATTAATAGCCCCAAAAGGACTATTATTAGGGAGGGGAGATGTGAATTTTGTTTTCCTGAGAAAAACATATAGACTCAACAGCTTGCAAAAATATTGAAATAGCCTTGTAATTTTTATATTATATTTTAGAGTTTTTATTTTACTAATATTATAAATTTAAACCCTTTTAAGGGGTTTTTAATCAGTCGTTATGAGTACAGAAACATTACCATTTGCGCCAGGCGAAGTTGAAGAGTCTGAAGGGCGAACAGACCGAGCTTATCTTCCATTGTATAAAGTAATTATGTGGGACGATAATGTTACAACAATGGAATTCGTCATTCGTGTGCTTATTACTCTCTTTGGCAAAGAATATTCAACCGCTGAGAAATTAATGTACGAAATTCATCTACAGGGCGCAGCCAGTGTTGCTACGATGCCGCTTGAACAGGCTGAGTTCAAGGTTGAACAGGTTCACCGTGCCGCTGCAATGGAAGAGTATCCTTTTACCTGCACCATTGAGTTGGCCTGATAACCACCTTGTATTCATTTTTCCACTGCTAAAAAATCCTACCTTCCATCTAAAGGTACGTAATCTCTTTTTTCCTCACCGGTATAGATTTGCCGGGGTCGACTAATTCGGAATTGCTCATCCTCTTGCAGTTCTTTCCACTGGGCTATCCACCCAGGCAGGCGGCCCATAGCAAACAATACCGGAAACATATTTACCGGAATTTTTAGAGCCTTGTAAATCAGACCGGAATAAAAATCTACATTGGGGTAGAGTTTTTTCTCGACAAAATATTCGTCTTTTATTGCGATCTCTTCAAGTTGAAGGGCGATATCCAGAAGAGGTTCTTTGTATCCGGGTTTATCCAGAATTTTATGTGCCAGTTTCTTGATAATTCGGCTGCGCGGATCAAAATTCTTGTATACACGATGACCAAACCCCATCAGGCGGAAGGGATCATTGGAGTCCTTGGCCTTCGCGACATACTTTTTAACATCTCCTCCATGATCATAGATTTCCTGCAGCATTTCGATAACCGCTTGATTAGCTCCCCCGTGAAGAGGGCCCCAAAGTGCATATATGGCTGACGATACCGATGCAAACAGGTTGCACATAGAGCTTCCGACAATCCTTGCTGCGCTTGTTGAACAGTTTTGCTCATGGTCGGCGTGCAAAATCAACAATACATCCAACACTTTGGCGGCATCTGCATCGGCCTCATATTCTTCGCAGGGAAGGGAGAACATCATTTTTAAAAAATTTTCTGAATAACCCAAGGCGTTATCTGGGTAAGGAAGCGGGAGGCCGATCGATTTTTTATAACTGTAGGCTGCAATGGTAGGCAGTTTTGCCATTAACCTGTGAATTGCTATTTCAATTTCTCTATCGTTTCTTACACTGAGTTCATTTTGATAAAATGTTGCAAGAGAACCTACCACCGCGCTGCATACGGCCATGGGGTGGGGATTGTTGGGAAACCCGTCATAAAAATTTTTGATAGCTTCATGAACCATCGAGTGATGAACGATGTGATAATTGAAGTCCTCTAGTTGTTTTTGAGTCGGTAGCTCACCGTATATCAATAAGTAGGATGTTTCTATGAATGAACTTTTCTCGGCAATCTGCTCAATCGGGTAACCGCGATATAGCAAAACTCCTTTTTCACCGTCCAGATAGGTGATCTTGCTTTTGCAGGACCCGGTACTCATGAATCCTGGATCAAATGTAATCAATCCGGTTGTTTTTCGTAAGGCTGTTATGTCTATCGCTTTTTCCCCGGTAGTTCCTTCGAGGAGCGGGAGTTCATAAGTTTTCCCTTGATATGTGAGCGTTACCGTTTCTGACATTTTATCCCTCCGGTGAAGGTGGTCTTCTTTTGTTGTACGGATTGCAAAGCGTTCGTTTAACTGTATTATAAACCGTGTTTGTGGAATTCCGTGAATTTTTGTTTATAAGGAAAATGTCAATGAAACAAAATGGTCTTCTTTATTTGATGATCGCGGGAATTCTTTCGGGAATTCTCTGTGGATGGATTTTTGGCGAAACCATGCTATCCGTCGGCTGGATAGGGGATATGTTTTTGGATTCTTTAAAAATGCTCGTTGTTCCTTTGATTATTTCTTCTATGATCGTGGGTATTTCTGGTTTAGGAGATATAAGAAAAGTTGGTAAAACCGGATTGATCACGCTCATTTATTTTATGGGTACCACAGGTATAGCGGTGGGCATTGGCTTGGTAATGGTAAACATTATGCAGCCTGGAGTTTCAGTAGAAATGACTGTGGATAAAGTTCCAGAGACGGTTTCTGAAAAGGAAGCCATAGGAATTACCGATATCTTGCAGAGTTTTGTTTCTCCTAATCTGATTCATTCTATGGCCAACATGGAGATTCTTCCCCTCATCATGTTTTCTTTGGTGTTTGGTGCTGTCCTGACGACATTAGGAGCGCCTGGAAAACAGGCGATTGCATTTTTTGATACGGTCAATACGGCCATTATGAAAATCGTACATTTACTTATGTATTTTGCACCCATTGGGGTCTTTGCGTTAATAGCTTCGAAATTAGGAGCTGCTGGGGGTGGCGATTTGTTTTTAGCGGAATTAGCAAAGATAGGAAAATACGCTTGGACAGTTATCCTCGCTCTTTTAGTGCATGGCATTTTAGTCTTGCCTGCAATTTTGTTTTTTGTGACCAAGAGAAACCCTATTTACTATTTTAAAAACTTAACTGCCGCATTGACCACGGCATTTTCTACTGCAAGTAGTTCTGCAACTTTGCCGGTTACCATTGAATGTGCGGAAGAAAATAATCAGGTCAGCAGGAAAGCGTCTTTGTTTGTTCTTCCATTGGGAGCCACAGTGAATATGAATGGTACCGCTCTTTATGAGGCGGTGGCGGTTATGTTTATAGCCCAAATGATGGGTATTGAAATGGGATTTGCAGAGCAAATGATCGTTTTGATCACTGCTACTCTGGCTGGTATTGGGGCAGCGGGGATTCCTGAAGCGGGCTTGGTAACAATGGTTATGGTTCTTCAGGCTGTTGGTCTGCCCTTGGAAGGAATTGGGATGTTGCTTTCTATTGACTGGTTTTTGGATCGTTGCCGGACAACGCTCAACGTTTGGGGTGATTCTGTAGGAGCTGCAGTGGTAGATACTCTCGAGGAAAAATGGGTTGAGAAGGGAGGAAATGCATGATCACTTTAGCATTAATAGGATTAATCGTAGGGATATTGTCCTCGGTAAGCGGATTGGGGGGAGGGTTTATGGTTGTTCCCTTGCTTATCTTTCTGGGGCGAGAAGCCAAGCTGGCCGTTGGAACTTCGTTCGTTTTTATTTTAGTGGTGGCCATTTCATCTATCATTGCCCACTACCGACTTGGCAACGTAGATTTAAAAACCGGCTTAATTCTAGGGTTGGGAGGGATCATTGGTGCGCAAATTGGGCCTCAGGTTTTGCAGTATGTTTCCGAGCAGAACTTTAAAAGGATATTTGCAGTGCTGTTGGTGATAACAGCCGTGTGGATATTTGTAGATTCTAAAAGCTGAGTTAGCCGTCACTCTTTTTACAAGTGCCACGAACCAACCGAACGGCAAAAGGGCCTTCCCCAAATTTGTTTATCCAACTGGAGCGGCCTTTTACAAGGCTGAACATCATGGCTCTGTCCCCATTGATGGTGTCTGTCCAGGTGCAATCGGCTCCTTTAGGTTCAAACTCAGTAGGAATGTGTATTTCGTTATTCCCAAAGTCTCTTTGACTAAAACTTTTGTCGAAAATAGTTTTCACATCTTCTAGTTTTGGGATTCTCCAATCGTTAAATCCTCCAAAGTTCGCCGTGTTTTGCTCTTCTGCAAATTTCATGGCTTTTTCCAGATGAATCCACTTGCCCAAAACTTGCCTGGAATCTTTTTTAAACCAAGTTAACTCGGTTTGGCTATCTAAAATTGTATCGTTGCCATTGTCGGTAAATCGAGACATGGTAAACCTCAAAATCAATTTGGAAAATAAATTCAGATTATAGCAGGTTTTTTTTCTAGATCAGGAGAAGAGTTTTTTTGTGGTTAAACTGAGGAGGGTAGAAAAATAAAAAGCCGATAGAACAAATTGTTCTATCGGCTTTTGACCTGTTTAAAAACTACAGGTAGTAACTTATACTTATTTCACGTTTTGGTTCATGGTCGCATGATCGACTTCGCAATCAGCTTGAGAAACCAGATTTTCCTGCATGTAAGGATTGCCGAAAGGATCAATTCGGTTGTCGTTCATCTGGCTTCTGTATTTGCCATCTGAATTATCTCCACGACAGTCGCCAGGTACTAAGCCAACTACAACACCTGCGTCTTCTGGAGTTCTCCATTGCTTCCAGGATTGGTCCGACTGAGAGGAACCAAACTGGTAGTCTACATTTACTCCAGATTCCGCTCGAGAGTATGTTGCTCTAGATCTGATGTTAGCGGCATTTGTGAGAGCACGGTCATGCGCCCCCATCTGCATGATGGTTTGTCCAACACCCATAACCTGAGCATTATTGTTTTGCTCATAGGCGCCTGGAACTTGTGTGTCTGCTGAGGCAATCGAGCATAAAGCTAATGCCATGGCACTTGCTGCTACAAACGTAATTACTTTCTTCATTACTTTCCTCCCCTTGAAGGATGGTTTAGGATGTGAAACTTGCCTATCCTAACGATTTGTTTATTTTGGGGGTATAGGTTAAAGACTGTTTTTTTTGTGGGGACAATCCTTAAATGCTATAGGTATGTATCTGAGGTTATTTAATTGCTTTCTGTTTCTGTAGATGGTGTGTGAGGATATTGTGGGTAATTTTTTCTTGTTGTTATGTAGGAGTTTTGCTTTGTATGCGGGGCTATTTGGGGGATGAAAATTCGATTCCCTGGAAACTGTAGTTAAGGTAGTCGGGGAATTTGATAGAAAAAAACCCCGATGCGTAGGGTGGATTAAAGGGCTGGGCCAGGACTTTATGAAAGTCATAGGCGCTTTCCTCGCAAGACCGAAAAAAACACCAGCGAAAATGAATAGAACGACTTTTATTGCGCTTTAAAACGTAACCATACACATCACGTTCATTAAAGAAAAACTGCAAGACAAAATCCTCATGGTTAACTTGGTAGCTTTTTCTTGCAGGTAATTTGGACATCTCCATAGGGTTGGGTACCTGGATGCTCAATTGAGGGTATTTTTTTAAAGAAATTTGGTCAAAGGCAATGCTGGAGGGGGGGGGGAAGATTAGAAGGGTGGAGACGAAAAATAAGTGGAATATTAGTTTTGCAATGTTCGTAGACCTGGACAATTCAGATATTCTTTCTACAAAAAAACACAAAAAAAGCCGATAGAACAAATGTTCTATCGGCTTTATACCTCATTAAGAGGTTGAATGCTTTACTTTAATGCAGACCTGGCTTATTTCAATGTTGGATGATTGACTTCGCAATCAGCTTGGGATACCAAGTTTTCCTTCATGTAGGGATTGCCAAAAGGATCAATGCGGTTGTCGTTCATTTGGCTTCTGTATTTGCCATCTGAATTGTCTCCACGACAGTCGCCAGGTACTAAGCCCACTACCACGCCTGCATCTTCTGCTGTTCTCCATTGTTTCCAAGACTGGTCTGACTGAGACGAACCGAATTGGAAGTCTGAGTTCACACCCGATGCTGCTAAAGATGTTGCTGCTTTAGATCTTAAGTTGGTTGCGTTTGTGAGAGCTCGATCACGTGCGCCCATTTGCATCATGGTTTGTCCAACTCCCATTACCTGAGCATTACTCTGGGTGTATGCTCCGGGTAGAACTGAATCAGCGGAAGCAATGCTACCAAAACCCAAGAAACCTACGAATGCGCTTACTGCTACAAATAAAATTGCCTTTTTCATTACTAACCTCCCCACACTTGATGTTTGGAATAACAACTTTTTCACTAACATATTTTTACTGAACTACTTAACTTACAAACAAACTAAAGCATATTTTTATTGGCCTTTTAATCTACCAACTTTTTGGACTGTTTGTTTCTACACGCTTGTCTATAAAATCCTATTATATTGTAGGATTTATTAGTCAAGATATGTCAGAATTTATAACCTTACGGTTCATTTGTCAATAGAAAACCGGGTGAAACTCAAAACTCCAATATTGAAAATAAATAGATGGGGTTGGTTTTTTTATAATTGTCTATAAGTGTTTTAATTGTATGGGGTTAGAGTTTTTTTTGGTGGTGGGAGGCACTTGCATTGAAATGGCTTAAAAGGATTTCTCCCAGATGCCGGAGTCGCCAAGTTTTACACGAGGATATGGGGAGGCTTTGAATTATATTTTTGAATCCGTATAATAGCCTTTTAATAACTTGTACTCTTCCCTCAATTATTTAATTCTGTATGCCCTCTAAAAAACTTTTTACCCTGCAAGAAGCAAATGCATTTGTCCCGCAACTTTTAGACTTGGTCCCTCGGATTCAAAAGCTTTCAGCATCTTTGAGTAATGATTTCCCCGATATAAAAAATGCCAGGGAAAAAGCTAAATGGAATGGGGGTAGCGAGCAAGGAGTGGATTATCTAAACGCGGCGCTAAAATACAATAACCTAATGCACAAGATTGAGGAAGTAGGGTGCGAAGTTAAAGGGATTCGTGAGGGGCTAATAGATTTTCCATCAATAAGAGAAGGGCGAGAGGTCTATCTCTGTTGGAGAATGCCAGAAACCGAAATTTTATTTTGGCATGATCTCAATACGGGTTTTGCAGGAAGAAAACCTATTTAACTTTTATTCTCAGCGAAAACTTTTCGAACTTCCTTAACGATAGAAGCATTGCCGACAATCGCGGTTCCTTCCTCAATGCTTGCTCGGTTCCCGGAAAAATTTGCAAACTTACCCCCTGCTTCTTGCGCGAGAATTTTGCAAGGTGCGTAATCCCATATTTTTGCGAGGGGGTCTACCATGACATCCACTACACCTCGGATCGCCATGAGGTGACCGAATGCGTCTGGATAGGTTCTAACAATTGCCGCTTCTTTATTTAACCTGTTAAACAATGAGGTTTGCTTTTGCTGACGAAAACAATACCAGTCGGCCACAGCAACGAAAGCACCTTTAAGTTTTTTTTGTTTTGAAACCTTTAGGGGTTTGTCATTGAGGTAGGCTCCTTTGCCTTTTACCGCCCAGGCCGT
>JAJDAV010000068.1 GCA_029261695.1 Nitrospinaceae bacterium
AGAAGCTGGCCCTAAAGACTTAGAAATTCTTCAAGTAGTGGGAAAGAAGTTAGAAGGATTTGGAGCAATTGAAGTCGTAGTAGAAGGATCTGATGAATATGGAAGTGAAATAAGTGGAACTTGGGATAAAGATCAATGGACTGAGAAAAAATTTCGAAAGTTTTACAAAGAATCCAAGTAAAAAGAAGGAGGGGGCTACCCCTCCGATTAATAGGAAGGATAGACAGATGGAAAACTTGCAAACATTTAAAAATCAGTTAAAAATAGAACGCGCCGCAAAATATGGATTTGAGCCGCTTACTTTTGATTACTACGACGAAGCTAGCCTGGATTGGGTGTACAAACCAGCAACATGTGAAAATCTATCCTACTTCCGCCACACTACATCAGGCAAATTGTATAAGGCCAACCAAAGAAAAAGAATGATGGATCATTACTATGATTTAAAATATAGAAATTAATTATAAAATGACCAAATCAAAACGCGGCGGCGCTCGAAAGGGCGCTGGCCCAAAGATAAAGCCAGAATCAGAAAAGCGAGTATCTAAAACAATCCGGCTGCATCCTAAAGTTATTGCTCGCCTGAATCAAGAAGGTGATAATTTTTCAAGAACTATCGAGAAAATTATTATGGAGAAATACGAAATATTTAAATGATTACTTTATACATTTCGTATACACATGATCACAAAGAAACATAAGTAACAAACATAGCAAAAGCAGTAAACATTAACAGCAGTATGCCGATATCTCTAAACCTTAAACTCCGTTCTTTATTTTTCATTTGTTTAGCTAATCCCAGGTCTTCCGATACCTTCTCGTTTTTTCTAATCAAATCTTTAATCTGGCTAATATAATTTCTATTCTCAACTCTCAATCTCCTGTCTATCTCAGTAATTTGCCCGAGAGTACAATTGATATGATTAATTTCATCAGTAATATTTGTTTTATTGTCAATAAACATTATTTTAGCCTTGTTGTTATTTTGTTTCACGAGATACTCCTTTAATTTTTTCAAGAGTTCTAAGCCCGCCCATACCCAACATAGCCAACACAAGCTGATATAAACCGTCTGTATTGATATCAGGAACCGTCAAGTTTGATCCGCTTATAGCCAAGTACCAAACAACTATCGGCTGAGCCACAAATGCCCAGAGAATGCCAACACCACATATCCATCCTATAAAAGGCCGCCATCCAGCCACAAACACACTCTTATGCGCCGCTTCCACTTGGTTTATTTTTGCCTGGGCATTGCTGGCCTGAGTAACCGCACCTAAAAGCTCCTTTTCAAATTCCTCTTTCGCTTTTTTGCGTGCATTTGGATCTGGAATCAGGTCTACCAGTTTATTTACAATCGGCCCTATCATGGGCTGTAAAAATCCCCACATAGATAACTCCTTAAAGAATTATTCCAATGAACAACCCCACGAAGAATAAACAAGCGTATTTGCCAGTCTGTGGGCAGTTTTTGAAGAAATTAATGTATTCTGCTTTCTGATTCTGCCAAAGAGATTTCATTTTCTCCGCATACTGTGCTTTAAGCTGACGATGCTTTTCATCCAATTCATCACTAACGTCTTTTCTTTCCATTTTAAAGGTCCTTATTTGATTTTAGATTAGTAATACAGTGGACTACTAGAACTAAGTCCACAAGATACGCCGCCATTTATAATATCTGGATGGGTTTTTAAAAAATCCTGAAGACTCCCCTGCCCAGCAACATTCGCATCTCCCGTCCCATACCATTCCGTAGATCTTGCAAGCATTTCAATTTCGTTAACTAATAACACGTCCTTGGCCCTGTCATACATATCTGCATAAGATGGGCGTAATGTAGGGGTTGGCTCTTGCTCATCACTTCTCCAGTCATCACCCTGAAAGCCGACTGATGTCATATAATTGCCGTTATATGACTGGTAATAAAGCAACGCGCCCTGAACTGACCCCACAGTATTCAAACCCGATTGATAATTAGCGTTAGGACAAAAAACATTGATACGTAGCTCTTGCAGTATCAGTTGCCAGTTGTCTTTTACTGTATCTCTCGAAAAATTAAGAGCGACAGAAACCCGCGTATTCTGGAAATGCCTGCGCATGGCTTTAACATATTCAACCTGCCCAAGTTCTTGCCGTGCTTGGGAGTAACTCATAGCCGATCGATCCGAAGAATGGATAGCGGGAGTCCCGGATGCTGTTTCTTCAGTTCTGATGCAGGCCACAGTGTCGTTTTTGTCGTATCGTTTAGCTATGTGTTTGAAAAGATTCTCCGCTCTTTTTAATACCAGCGGCTCCCACAGCTTTAGATTGTAGCCAAATTCACCCGGATTATTGGCTTGCAAATATGCGTATGCATAATCATATTCAGTATGTGTCAAATCCAGATCAACCGGATCAGAGTTATATGTTCCCCTGTCAGTTTGTAGATAAGACGGCAATATTTTGGTGACCCCATTTGAACTCTTAAATTCTCGCCAAGACAATATAAAAGTCACATAAAACTGATAGCCGCGAGAAGCGGACAAAGCATCAGCGCGAGCAACAATGTCATCCATGAATGTCCAATCAAAAACATCGTATGCGGTTTCTATGTCGCCCCATGAAATATCTACTGATACTCCTCGGATCGCAGGGATTGCCGCAAACTCTGTAAATCTTGTGTCAAGTTTTGAAGGCACGGAAGTATCAGAGTGCAGCAGCTTTAAACCTATCCCTGGGATAAATTTATCGGAAGTTTCGACAATAGTTTGTGGTGAAAATAAAGATATCATGCAAATAATTTAATTCTGTAACTTGTTGACTTTATAACTTCGTTTGCTACTGCGGGTATAACTGATAGAGTTAAGTCTTGTGACACGGAGCTGTCTATGCTTCCAGAAACAGGAAGCGCAGATGTTGATCCGAAACCAGTACCGTTTCCTAATGAAAAACCGGTTGTTTGAGACGATGTGCTGTCTGTATTTTGAATAACAGTATGCACGTGTTGCATTTCATTTGATCCATTTGATTGATTAGAATTAAGAAATTTTGTGCCTCCATAACTGACTACAATGCGCTTGCTATTTGTAGACGCAGGTTCATAAACCCATGTATGGTCAATCTCGATCCCGCCGTTCGGAGAAAGCGGAGGAATTGCTACTGTCGCAACTGTGACCTCCGTGCCAGCAAGCGCAAAAACAGGAACACCGTGGCTGGAAAAATCCGTCGTCAAATCGATCTGTGTAGTGCTAATAATTGCAGATATCTCATGAAATGAATCAGCGATCCAGTTGTTCTGTGTTGTGGTGCTGTATAGCGATGCACCAACAGCAGGCGAGGCTGTTAACCCATGCGCAGCATTAGACGTTAGTCTTACCTTGCCGCTACCGTTGTCTGTCGCAGTCCAAGTTAATCCTGTGTTAGCCTGAATGACGCTCGGCGCATCTGAAGCAGCTTTTAACATAGCGATATTATTAAGCGGTATCCAGTTTACACCGTCCGATCTGTATGTTATGCGTGGGTCTTGTACTAAGATAACTGCGTCAGTGTTTGCTGAAGCTAGCGGCAAAGCTGCAAAATTTACCACTGGATCAGGTGCTGCCGCTCCATCCGCTCCATCTGCTCCGGATGGCCCGGCTGGCCCGACTGCCCCGGCTGGCCCTGTTTCACCTTGCGGCCCCTGCGGCCCCTGCGGCCCTTCAGTTTGATAATCTGACAATGTAACAATCATATTTATGCCCTTTACTTATTTCTATTTTGTTTCGCGTGACACGCCTTTAATTTTCTCAAGAGTTCTAAGCCCGCCCATACCCAACATAGCCAACACAAGCTGATATAAACCGTCTGTATTGATATCAGGAACCGTCAAGTTTGATCCGCTTATAGCCAAGTACCAAACAACTATCGGCTGCGCCACAAATGCCCAGAGAATACCGACGCCACATATCCATCCAATAAAAGGCCTCCAACCCGCCACAAACACACTCTTATGCGCCGCTTCCACTTGGTTTATTTTTGCCTGGGCATTGCTGGCCTGAGTAACCGCACCTAAAAGATCTCTCTCGAATTCTTCTTTCGCTTTTTTGCGCGCATTTGGATCTGGTATCAGGTCAACTAGTTTGCTAACAATCGGCCCTATCATGGGCTGCAAAAAAGTCCACATAACTAACTCCTTAAATCATCATTCCGATTAATAATCCAGCAAAGAATAGTCCGGCATATCTACCAGCCTGAGGACAATTCTTAAAGAACTGAGCGTACTCAATCCTTTGATTTTTTAAGAATTCAGTAAATTCGTATCTTTTCTTTTTCCAGAAATCCTTCATCTCACCTGCGTACTGCTGTCTAAGTTGATCATGCTTTCTGTCTATTTCATCTTTAACATCTTGTTCGCTCATATAACCCCCGATAATTTAAGTCTAACTGTTAATGAAATACCAAAAGCCCAGAACAATAAATATTCATAACCTTTTCTTCAGTTTATTTATCCGTGTTTCTATGACGCTCTCTGCAATAATTAACAGCCTAGTGCCCATGTGTCCGCCAATACCAGCGCCAGCAGCGCATACGCCCATATGCATACCCATAGATGTAAGCAGAAAAAAAACACTTAGACCCACAAATCCACTGGTAAATATTTCCCCGGCAAAAGCGAATGCATTAAATGTTTTAGTGTGTCCACTTTTGAATCCAGCAAACCAGCTAACTAATCCGCCGCCCATAGCCATAAGAAAGCCAAGCGCCCATGTTGCTAGGGGCCAGAGAGTCGGATCTTTTTCCATTAATTTGCCCATGATATTATTTTTAACGTGCAAACTCAATTCCCTTGTGATTGTAACATGATAGAGCGGCTATTTAACATAATGTCTATAATAAAGAAGAAGGTCTAGCCGTCACCACTCCGCCAGAGCCGTCTAAGGCCGCATTTATTGTTTGATCAGTTTGTATGTGATTTAACATAGATTCATTGCCATTCCCGCCAGTTTCCCAATACGGCGGGGTGGTTAGTACATAAGTATAATTGTTCTTCAAAACGTCTCTTGTTCGCGTGAATAATTCCAATGGAGACGGGTAATCATCTGGGGAGGTATCAAGGCCCGCACTAGCTCGCATATCAAGGCCTTGAATCTCACAAGCAATTAAAACTTTTCCTTCTAATCCTGGGATGTACGTAAACAACCCCGGAGGACTCCCTGTTGTGTTTAGTGAGTTAGCAAGATTCATATTTGGACAACCACAGCCCATGGCTTCAGGCTCGAATATTGCTGCAAGAGTCTGCACCATTTCGCGCGAGTTATTTGTCTGGCATTGGTGAGTGGAATGCCTAAAATATTTCTTAACCATCCGCATAATAGCTATCATGCCTAGCTCATACTCTGCGAGAGCCTGGGCAGGGGTCATTCCTGGTACAGGTATCAATGGCTCTCCACCCGCAGCAGTTTCTGAAGTTGAAATCTGCGTAAAATTTGGTAGCTTATCAAATTTATGAGCGGTTTCCTGAATCCAGCGTTCGAATCTTGCTAATAACGTTTTATCCCATAATTTTAAATTTATGGGAGACCCAACACCGGCCTGCCAGCCATAATGATAATCGGTTAACCCTGTGACACCATCAACACCATTATCCCCTTGCAAATCCGCCGGGAGGATTTGCGATACACCGTTGGCGGTAACAAACTCTCGCCACCGAAAGATTAAAGAAAAATGCTTTCCGAGTGCTGCGACCCGGTTATAATGATCTTCGGTTAGGGTCCAATCGAAAGTTTCTGGTGACGTCTCAATTAATGCCCATTCCATCGAGGTTTTAATTCCTTTCAGTTGCGCAGTATTGGCCAATTGGGTCTCAATAAAGCGCGTCATGGTGGCCGGGTCTGAAAGATCGGCCCTCCTCGCCCTAATATAAATGCCTGGGTGCCAAGCATCAGAAACTGCTGAATACCTGTCTATTTTTGCGCGAGAAAATATCGAACTCACCCGGTCAACCTCACAGACAAGGCGTTTATCATAACGAATTGGTTATCGGCTTCAACATTACCAATAAAAGTCAACGTTGTTGCGATCGCTGTATTTATCGTCGACGTCGGGAACACTGATGAGTTATCCCCATATCCACCATCGGCAGTCTTAGCACAAAAACCTACCTGAGAAGAAAGCGACCCTCTATTCATTATCGTAATAGCATTCATTATTGTTTCGCGTGTCAGGTGCACTCTTTCAACATTAAGATATTCAGAGCCATTAAGTTTTATCTTCAACCGCTTTTTGTCCGCCGTACCTATTGACGTTTCCCAGGACGACTGAATATCCAAAGCCCCGTTTATGGTCAAAGGTGGAATTTCGACGGTCTTCAGCACCATGTTATCACCAACCAGGGCGATAGTCGGTGTTCCCATTGCGCCATTATAAGTACCTGAAATCTCAAAAGTAGTACCTGATGTATCTACCGCCACTGCCTTAACTTCATGCATGCCAACAGTCCAGCCAGCGCCACCTGACACATAGATTCCCTTATTCCCGGCTGTTGCTACAGCCGATGTTAGTCCGTGCGCCCCGGCGCTCGATAATAGTATTTGTGTTCCCGGTGCCGTAATCGAGTCACTTGGAGTTACAGAAGTGAATGTTGTGGCGGGTGCAATCCCAGTCACAGAAATCGCGTCATTTTTCAAAGTTCCGTAACCATTCAAAACCCGCCATGACGTGCCGTCTGATCTAAAATATAATTCTATATCAGAAACAAAAACCTCACTCCCAGAATTATCGGAGGCGAGTGGAAGATCGTTTACTGTCGCTACAGTTGCTGTTCCTGACTGAACTACCCCGCTACTATCAATAAGCCCTGTTACAACACCGAGGCTATCTCTCTGGAATCTAGCAACATCTCCATTTGGATGCATAGCTACATTAAAATTGACTGAAGTCACCATATGTTAAACTCCTAGATTTAAAGAGCATGTCGCACCAGTGCCAGATATTGCCGTAACCCTGCCACGCAAGTAAAGAAACCTGTCATCACTGGAAAAAGCATCAGCAACAGGAGTGACGCCAAGGACTAGATCAATGGTGCCAATAGAGGACCATGCCGTACCATTATTGCGCCCCTGTACCTCCGCTGTAACCGCACCCGCGCCTGATGTTGTATTGCCGACTAACTCAAAGGTCTTTATGACTCGATGGCCATCATGTTCCGGCCCATCAGAGACCGCCGTTACATCACTGAATAAATTAACTGTTGGCATTTTTCATCCTTTTATCTATAGATCCGTTATGTAAATCTGGAAAGTCCTATCATCCGTTCTTGCGGGAGTGGAATCTGTTGTTATTCTCACGGTAATTCTTGCGTACCGCCCCCTAGTTCCACCTGAAGTTATAACTCTAACAGAAGAATTAGAGTCTTCAAGCGCCGAACTAACAATAGTTAACAATGCATCGCTTGTTGTAACACTAACAATAGAGGAAATCGTTTCCCCTGCTTGCAAATAGTCGCTGACTGCGCCTGTCTGGCCGTTCCTTAGCGGAGCAAAGTCGATCAGATAGTCCTTATTTAAGGAATCAGGGTCTTTATCTTCCAGTTGCTCGAATGTCATGACTTAATCTTCTGTTATAGCCGTGGCAGTTGATAGCTCAGGAGTTATTCCGCTACCCATAACAATATTAGGTGTACATGTGCCACTATAGAGGATTTTTCCTGTGCCGGTAATATCAGTGCCAACAGCAAAATGTGTTGCCGTGCCGCTTCCACCTGTACCGGCAGGGAAAGTTATAGCAGCAACAGGATTCACACTATTTGCCGTTACAGTCCAACCGCCAGTGGTTCTGGCTACAGCACCCGTGCATAACTTGTATAAGCAGCTTCAGATGTGGTTTGATCCCCAGCCTCTCCAGGGTCGCCAGTATGCAAGCTAACATACAGGTTAGTTATTGGTGATGTAGCCGCGTTATCCGCTATGAAGTTACCTATCATGTTATCCTTTGTTATTAACTATCAATATCTTTGCTACAATCTTGAAAAGTGAGCGCATTTCCTTTAACGTCGTGGCGTTAGCGTCCAGCCATGCTTCAATGCCCGCGCTGTCCATTTCTCGTAGCTGGCTCACTAGTGGGTTGCTTCTCAGTTCTTGCGTCAAATCATTATGTTTTTGAATTTTTACTTCTTCAGCCGATTTTTTAGCTATGGCGGCAACATGCTCAGGCAAAAAATTAGGTAACTCTACAAGTTTGCTACCTTGCCTTTGCATCTTTCCAAGAGTTATATTTTGCTTAATCTCGCCATCATATCCCTCGTGCCATTGAATAGCAGCTTTATCAACGTAGTCGCCACCCATTCCGACCTCAATCAGAATTTGCTCGCCGCTCGTTGAGTTTATTAGGATCTTCATAATGATTGGGTTTTGACGATCCTAACCCATCCAGTTACGTCGGCTGTATTGGATAACCTGTTGGTGTGCACCCTTACCTTATCCCCAGCCGTTAAATTTATATTATTAGCGGCTAAATACGATGTTTCTGTCGTTGAAATATTATTAAGCAACGCGAATCTATCCGCAGCGGTTATTATTTTAATATTAGTCGTTAATTCTGTACTGTTAACCGATACGCCTATATTTTGGTTAGATCCTGAAGCCGCATCTACTAACTCAACAGTGTATTTGCCATTATCGACAATCGTGAAGATTGACCCATTTGCGGCTGTATATGCGTGTGTGATTGCAGTGCCGACGCTTCTCTGAGTAACAGAGTAACCACGAATATTTAGATCTGTCGAGCCAAATCCGATCGGTGTTGTCATGTAAATCTCGTGATCACCAACCGCAGGCTCTGGACGGGCATGAAATGAGATCGCCCAACTTGTCTTTGTTCCAGAGCCGTTAGTGGTTACAGGATCAAAAGTCAACGTAGTCCCAGAATAACTAACAATCTGGACAACCATTGAATTTGTCGTTGGTGCCGCAGCATCGGCAAAGATCAAATAACCGCCAGCAACAAAACCTTTACTAGCCGTAACGGTAGCCGTTTTTCCGGGAGTTAAATCTATTGATATCGATGATGTACTGGTATCAGATAAATCATTCAAATTCAGTGCCGTTAAAGCCGCGTTAAGTTGCGGGATCATCGCTTTAACTTGCGTCACATACAAATCAAGCTCTGCCTCGATTGTTGATGGCGAATTAATATCTGGGTCTGCTGTTATTAGATCTACCGGTAATGCCATTATAGTTCCTCTATTTCGATGGATGCTTCAGCATGGCTTGGAAAGCTAACGCTATGTTTAAAGGATCTGTTAAAACCTATTGTAAATAAGCTTTCAAAATAACCATTATCCCCGGCCCCTCTCACCAGGCCAGACCAAAAGGTCACTTGACTCCCAAGAACATCTATTAGATCCAACGTTTCATTTAAGGAGGCTTTAGGTATAACCAGTCGCATTGACTTTGACGGTATGCCGCCAAGCTCATTTATTTTGATATTGTCGAAGGCGTCACGGTTAACGCGGCTTGTGTTATCTCGCCTAACGTCTGATTTATATTGGGCCGACCCAATAACAACAGGATTCACTGCAATAATCGACCCCACTTTTACATTACCCGAAGACCGGGTAAACGTAATCTTAAAGGTGTTAGTGCTGGCCATAGGCAAATCTTCAAATATCGTCTTCTTTATTTGCCTAACCTTGGCATATACCCACGTTTTGTAGTTATATACATTACGTTTTAACATGGCTTGAGTTTCACTGTGAATTAATGCCGCTGTTGAGTCGTATACCTCCACAGTTATTTCGTCGGCTAGAACGTTGCCGCCTATGCCAATAGACCCCACGCGAGTGCCTGGGTCAACCTCAACCGTGTATGGTGATGTCGCGTCATTTCTAGTATTTCTTTGTAACTGAAATGGAGCCTCTCTATTAACAGCGCCGAGATCGATCCAATAAGCGTTGGTCTCATCATCTGGATAAATTTCCGGCATTGTTGCCGCTGTTGCAAAGACCACCGTCACAGCTCCCTTACACTCAAATTTATGATAAAACCCGTCACTCATTAAGTGAGAAACTGTATCACCTGCCACATAACCTGTTTCTGCTATCGCAGTCTCGCCGGTATCTGGAAATGATACGCTCGATGCTGTAATCACAGCACCTTGAATAGTGATCGGCAAACCTGATGTCATGCTCATGCGACCTCCCTTGTCTGCATGGCGTCACCAGTTGGACTCATCCGCCTGATTCTGTCATTCAACTCTTCTGTTGTTGTTACCAGCTTTTTAAGTAGAGATATCATTTCTCTGCGCTCGGATGCCTCCATATCAACAAAGGCCTTTGGTTTTATCTGCTCGCCTTTATGGGCAAATATTGGCATGTCCTTTTCGAGGGAATTAGACCCTATGTCAAGGCGAGGTAAATCGTTTTCCTTCAAGAATTTAGTTACATTTTTAGGATCTAGATTCAAAACTCTTGTGGCTCTTTCCGTAGATATTCCGTGTTCTCTTGCAGCATTGAATAAATCAAATGCGCTGACATTCTCTCTGCCAGCGAAATCTCTAATTTGCTGGTCTGATATTTGAGATACGGTTGGTGTATTTGCTCGTGATGGACTACCAATCTGGGTAAATCCAAAATTCGAGCTTGCGCCTGCGCCACCTGCTAGTACATTATTAAAATTAGATTGCGCATCGCTAACAGATAACAATCCAACGATATTATTTAATGCATCTAGTTGTGATTGTGCGTTTGAAAGAATCCCGCCAAGCTGCTCACTTTCAGATTCAAGTGCTGATAATGTTTGTTCTTCAAGTGTTAGCTGTGCGCCTGCTGACTCTTCCAAGCCACGTAATGAATTAGCAGACTCCGCTTGATCTCTTAGGAATTCTTCCCGCGTTGCAAACCCATCCGTTGAAGATTTA
>JAJDAV010000069.1 GCA_029261695.1 Nitrospinaceae bacterium
CCACTGTAAGCTTTACCTACAGCAACATGACCCTTAGCGAGGTACGTAAATGTCTGATCCCAGGTCATACGAACGAATTCGTCTGTTCCCCGGCTTGTCATCTTATACTTTTCACGGTTCTCTTTATCCAAATAAGGGAAACCGTCATCTGCCCACTGCTTCCAGCCAACACGGATCATAGGATACTTGTTCCGGTAAGGGCCATAAGCTCGGCGAGGAAATGTCATTCCACGCAAACACATGCGAGGATTCCACGCAGCGTCAGCTTGGTTACCATACAGATCGCGAATCTTGTGATGATCGTAGTTCTGCTCGATACGCATCAAGATACCGTTACGCACGAAACCACGCACACGACATTGATGGGTGTCGTTCGGAGAACAACAATACGTAAAAGATCGCTCATACTTGTACTGATCACGGTAGACTTCTTCCCACCGTCGGTCAGGATAGGATTCCAGCGGATTCCCTACTTTTACTACGGGCTTCAGCTGTGCTCCAACCCTCTTGCTCGTCAATGCCATAGCTGTCGCTACACCAGCACTCACCTGCAAGAACTTACGTCTGTTTAACCTCATATACAAACCTCCTTGTGAAACTTGGAAATTTCGGACCCGGCAAAATAACCGAGCCCATTTTCACAACTACTTCACTCTACAACTTCTTCACTTCTTAGGGGCGTCTGAACCTAGATTCTCGACCCCAATTCAACCTTTAAAAACTACTACCAAAACTTACTACTTTTAAACCTATTTTCTAACTTTCAACAACATCTAAAAAACATGCAAAAAAATAAAAGCTTAACGCGGGAAACCCGCATCTAATCGCGTCGAAACAGACCTCTAAAAAACGAGGGTCATTAACGCTACCTTAGGAAAACTCGCTTTCTTTCCATCAATTTAATAGAGGCGAATACTCCTGAAAATTCCCATTTTTTAAGATCTAAATATCGAATAAAAATTGTTACCTTTTCTCCAGATGAGGCCCTGTTATATGGAATTTCAAGCAAAATGTCAAGGAAATATCCGGTAATAAAAAATTAAATTCCCTAGTTAAAATATGGTCCCAATATTGAAAAATTTCACCTAAAATTTTATTTTTTTTATAAAAAGCAAAAATCCTATAAACTATTACAAATAAAAGGTTTTCTATGGTTTTGGCTCAACCTATTAAATTTACATAAAGATACCATCAGTCAAAAAAACAAAAACTCCCAAAAAATCAATAATTTTCCTAATTTTTGCTCAAATTTTGTAAATTTTTAAAATGCCCGTGAAAATTTAAAATATTCCTATGAAATTGATTTTATTGTTATCAAAAAAAAATTAAAAAACCGAATCTAAAGATTTGCCAAAAAATAAATTGAAGTTATAATCTTCCATTTTCCAGGGAAAATTTTATGAAAAAAAAGCTTATTGCTCTATATCCGGGAACATTTGATCCTGTCACTCTTGGTCATATAGATATAATGCGCCGTGCTCTAAAGCTTTTTGATAAAGTCATTGTGGCTGTTGCTTTGAATCCTAATAAAGGCCCCCTGTTCTCATTAGAAAACCGGGTGCATTTTATAAAGGACGCCACCAAAAATCTGAAAAATTTAGAAATCATTCCTTTTGACAATTTACTTATCACTCTGGCTCATAGTAAAAAAGCTTCGGTGGTCATTAAAGGATTGCGAGCCATCAGTGATTTTGAGTTTGAACTGCAAATGGGTTTGATGAATCGAACACTGGATGAAAAAATAGAGACCTTGTTCATGATTCCCAGTCAAGAGTATTCCTTTTTAAGTTCGAACCTTGTGAAAGAAACCGCCCGACACGGAGGCGATGTTTCCAAACTTGTACCCAAAATGGTTTTTAAAGAACTAAAGAAATCTTTTAGCTGAATGAATTAACAGGATAAGTGAGAATCTCAAGAACAAGTTTTTCTGAAATTTTCAATATTGAAATCGTTTAACAGAACTCGAAAAATTTATGAAATTTTCTAAACGCATTCAACAAGTAAACCCATCTATGACTTTGGCGATCGATGCTAAAGCCAAAGAGTTGAAAGCCAACGGTGAAGATGTAATTGGGTTTGGTGCAGGCGAACCAGACTTCGACACTCCCGAACGAATCAAACAAGCCGGCATTCGAGCCATTGAATCGAATGAAACACATTACACTCCTGTCGGTGGTAGCAACGATCTTAAAGATGCGATCATTACCAAACTGAAAAGAGATAATGGCTTAGAGTATGACAGAAGCCAAATACTGGCTTCATGCGGAGCTAAACATTCTTTTTATAACCTGGCTCAAGTTTTATGGGAAGAAGGAGATGAAGTCATCATCCCTGCACCTTACTGGGTTTCGTTTCCAGAGATGGTGGTGTTAGCAGGTGCGAAACCTGTAATCATCGCTACAGATGCATCCAACGATTTCAAAATTACCGTCGACCAATTAAAAAAAGCTATCACCCCCAACACCCGCGCAGTTTTAATCAACAGCCCAAGCAACCCAACCGGTTTTGCTTACAATAAATCTGAACTTGAAAAGATAGCTGAATGCGCTTTAGAAAATAATTTGCTGATGATCAGCGATGAAATTTATGAATGGATTATTTTTGATGGGTTCCAACACACCAGTTTGGCTTCACTAAGCCAAGAGGCGCAAAAAAATTGTGTGGTGATTAATGGCGTTTCAAAAAGCTACGCCATGACAGGTTGGAGAATCGGTTATATCGCAGCCGATGCAGAAATCGTAAAACAAGTTGGCAAGTTGCAAGGTCAAAGCACATCCAACCCCTGTTCCATTTCTCAGGCGGCCAGCATTGAAGCCCTGACCGGACCTCATGATGATGTGCTGGAAATGGTGCGCGAATTTGAAAAACGTAGAAATATAATGGTCGATCAATTGAACGCGATTGACGGAGTCACCTGCAACAAACCCAATGGATCCTTTTATTCCTTCCCCGACTTTTCTGCCTTGTACGGGAAAAAAGATCCCTCTGGAAAAGTAATTCAAGGTTCACTGGATTTTACGGAATTTCTTTTAACAGAAAAGAAAGTAGCTATCGTGCCAGGAGTTGCCTTCGGGGCAGACGCGAATGCTCGCATGTCTTTTGCAACATCACTGGATAAAATTGAAGAAGGCGTGAAACGGATAAAGGAAGCTGTAAAACTTTTGCGATAAGAAATCTGCCTTAAATTATCTAGGCTCTATCCGCAGGGGGGAGTGCCGGTTTCTGATTCGGCGGCAACGCTGGCTTTATGGTCTTTGATTCTTTCTTCTATTTTTGCACGGCAGCGCTTCGCCTTGCAGTTTCCGGTGCCGACACCAATGTTTTTTCTCAGCGCCTCAAAAGTTAAAGAACCTTCCTGAATAGCAGCTGTTATAGTACCGGCTTTGATACTGCGGCAAAGACATACCTTTTTAAAGCTGTCTATTAATTGTTTATTTGTTTCCAAAATATATATAGTTCCCGTTATGATTCATAACGGGTTGTAAGTTTTTAGATACCCAACGGATTTTAAAGGCCCAATTAAAAAAGTACTTATAAATGAACATTGTAATCCACTAAATATTGTAAACCACTCCTCTTGAAATACCTAACACTTAAAGATATTAAGCCCCTTCTACTATCCGCATTGAGCGGGGTAATGCTGGCCCTGACTTTTCCTGAATATAATCTGGAGTTTTTAGCCTGGGTTGCATGGATACCGCTTTTTCTTGCAATAGAAAAGGCTACTCCGCAAAGGGCTGCTCTATTCGGATTCATCACCGGAATGGTTTTTTATAATTGCGGATTGAGCTGGATCAATAACACTCTCATTAACTATGGCAACCTGCATTGGACCTTAAGTTTTGCTGTATTGGCACTTTTATCTGCTTATTTAGCCTTTTTTATCGCTCTGTTTTGCTATTTTGTGCGAAGAGCCTGTGGCGAAAACCGAATTTGTTTTTTCCTTTTTGCTCCGGTTCTATGGGTTTCATTCGAATATTTGCGTTCCACCCATTCTAAATATGGCTTCTCCTGGCTAGGTCTGGGCTATTCGCAGTTCCAAAATCTGCCTGTCATTCAGGCTGCAGAATGGACAGGAGTTTATGGTATTTCCTGGCTGATTATTCTGGTCAACAGTGGGTTGTATTTATCCTGGAAATGTTGGCGGGAACAAAATCAAAATGACCTCGAACTAAAAACCGGATGGAGAATTTTATCCATCACGCTCCTTGTTTTTTCCCTGTGGCTGGTTTACGGAAACATCATATGGAAAGAAACACTTTCATCTATTACCAACAGGCCACATATAAAAATGGGCTTGGTTCAGGGCAATGTAGAACAGTTCATGAAATGGAATCCTGCCTACCAGAATCACGTTATAAACAAATATAAGGAACTGACCTTAAAAGCAGCCAAAGAAAACCCCGCACTTATCATTTGGCCAGAAACAGCAACTCCCTACTATTTTGAAGAAAGCCCAACAGAAACCGAAATGTTGAGAAACCTTGCGCGCGAAATTAAAATTCCCATTTTATTCGGCAGCCCCCATCGTAAAAACATAAACAAGGAAAAAATATATTTCAACAGCGCTTACTTACTCTCGGGAACGGGAGAAACATTGAGCCGTTACGATAAAATCCACCTAGTACCCTTTGGTGAATTTGTTCCCTTCCGGAAAATTTTATTCTTCATCGAAAAACTGGTGGTGATGATCGGTGACTTCGGACGCGGTACAGAAGCTACAGTGATGGAAGCGGCAGGGAATAAAGTAGGCGTGTCGATCTGCTATGAATTGATTTTTCCAGATTTGATTCGGCAAGCGGTGAAGAATGGCGCCAACTTTTTAGTCAACATCACCAACGATGCGTGGTTTGGAAAAAGTGCTGCCTCCTACCAGCATATGAGTATGGGCGCATTGCGCGCGGTGGAAAACCGCGTCCCCATTGTTCGCGCCGCTAACACGGGTATCTCCGGCACCATCGAAGCTACAGGAAAAATAAGAGATGAAACAAAATTGTTTGTGGATGAAATTCGTTTAACGCTCATCGCCCCCGCAACAGGGGAAAGAACATTTTACAGTCTCAATGGCGATGTCTTCAGCTGGGTTTGCCTTTTTGCAGCAGCGCTGATTGGAATTTCTTCGCGAAAAAAATAACTTTCTTTTACTCTCCCGTTAAATGATTCAGCAGTAGCTCAACGTTTGTGTCACCGGGTTTTACTTCAACAAAACCTTCAATGTCTCCCGCACCGGCACGTGCATCGCCATCGGCATCAATTCTTCCCGTTAGTACCATTGGCCCCTCAAAATTTGTTCCGGGAAACATGACATCTTGCGCTCCCAAAGAAAATTTTAAAGGCAATTTGATATCTGGAATTCGTTGCACCGCCAAAGGGGGACCTCGTTTTACTTCCGCACTTCTGGCAAACAGGAACAACACCGCATTTTCTTTTATTTTACTTTTTAGTCCCTCGCTGACACTTACCGTTCCTTGAACATTTAAGGTTTTACCCTCCACAACGGTATCGAGAATTAACTTCACTCCTTTTTGCCCTGCCTGAACGGTAGCCTTACCTTCAATATCTCCAGGACTGGATTTCCTGTTTCCGTCCTGATCGAGTCGAGCTGTCAAAGTCAAACTACCTTCAAAAACACTGCCTTCCATCATTGTATTGAGCTGACCGATCTCAAACTCGAACGGAAAATCAAAAATTCCATGCTTTCTGACCGCCAAAGGGGGACCCGCGTCGACGCCTTCCGGGCGGGCAAAAATGAACAACCCTGCGGCGGGATGAATGGCAGCCTGAACCTCTGGTCCCATAGAAATGGTGCCTGAAACATCATTTTTGTGGGCATTTGGGTCACTTTTACGTGCCAATTCCTTTTTCAAAGTTTCGGGTAGAGGATGTTCCTTCATTTCGCTTTCACAACCTGAAAAAATGAATAACAGGCTCAAATACAAAAAAAGTGCTAATTGTTTCAAAACGTTCCTCCGATAAGACGTCATAAGGCTTGGGAATTATATATGGATCAATAGCTTGACATCCTATTACTTAGATTCAATTAGTATTAGGAGATCCATGAAATAAATTTTCAATTGGCCAAAACGGATAAAACCCGGCGTTGGTTTAAATCAATACCGCCGAGCGCGCAAGTTTGTGAGTCCGAAAAGGCCTTCAAGTTTTGGAGCGTAAAATGTTTAACGAAGTAAAAATATTCGATAAAGAAGGAAAAGTGAAAAAAGTCCTTTCCAGTAAGAAGCTCAGTAAAGATTATTGGAATTCATTTTTCAAGATGGGTGAACCCATCAAAGGTAAAGGAAAGAAAACTGCGCCAAAAGCTCCTGATAAGGTTGATTTTGACGATGAAAACCTTTCTTCCGATACTTAAATTAAGAATAGCCGCAAGTTAATTGCGAAGCAACTTATAAAAGGGACGTTTCAATTACTGGCTGACTCCTAATCCTCCACCAAGGTTGAGTTGACAAAAAATTGAAATTTCCTAATACGTGGGAGGCAAATCCAGGAGGAACCGCCTCCCACGTGCCCCTTTTATTCCCCCCAATTCTTTTTTCTCTCACCATTTCCAGAAATTAATTTCTAAAAAATTCTCTTAGGATTATTTTTTCGCAGACACTCTATTCCTTTTTTATTTTTTAATTTCCAAAGTACCTCCTTAATTGGATTAAAAAAAATTGTTTTTCAGTCCCAACCAAAGAATCCTAAGCCCCAACTTGTCTCTTAAATAAACTTGCTAATGATTTTAATATCTGAAAGTATATGATTAAATTCCCAACGAAAAGATAAAATGGAGAGAAAAAATGAAAATTTTTTGCGTAACTGTTTTAGGAACTGCATTTATTTTTTTATCGCCTGTTTCCTCCAATGCCCAGACAAACAACCAAGACTTCTTTAACACGCTCTCACAAGGCTTAGGCAGCATTGCAAGAGATTTAAATAAAAAACCCCGATGCCTAGATGAATATGACGATGAGTGTGAAGATGCAAATGGCAATTACCGATATGAAGGCGAATCACCTTATGATTTGCGAAAAGAACGGGAAAAACAGAATCGAAGAAATCAAAACAACCGAGGTTCCTCGAACTCAGGTTCACAAAAGTTTTCTAGCTCGGGAAATTATAACAGTGGCTCCAGTGGTGGCAGTATAGGTGGGGGTAGAGGTGGTGGAAATTTGCAGATTAAATGCCAGCAAACTCTCGATCAAATCGCCGCTTATCAAGATGGTATTTCCAAATTAGATCTTCAATGGGAATCTCACAGAAAAACGAAAAACCTTTACGAGTATGGAATACAGGAAAATCGAAAATGGTATAATAGTAATTGTCGTTGATTCCTTAATGAAATAAACAATTACAATTAAAATTTTAGAGACAAACAAAGTCAAATGTGAAGAAAATAATTTTCGCCAGTTTATTAATTTTGCTTATTCCACACACCTCTTTGGCCAATGATTGCAGATTTAATAGTTTTGGCGAATTAGCGAAATGGGGAAAGGCCACTTTTTGGTCGAAAGATTGGAGCCACCAATACGAAGCCTGCGGGGTCTTCAATCTCTCCTCTGAAGAACAGTTTATTTTTAATAACCGCTATTTGCTTGAACCGAATCACCCCGTATTCAGAAAGTCCACAAAAAGCTCTGCGTCGAGTTTTTCCAAACAAAGCTCTAAAACTTCTTCATTTGAAAAGTGTAAAAACAGTGGAAAGTCCATTGAAAAATGTATTTATGAAGACATTGAAGCACTTAAAAAATCCAGCAGTCCTCCCCCAACTAAATCATGCGTTGACTGGATTGATAATGGGATGATTGGGAAAAGCCCCTGCCCGGACGAAGGACGTTCAATTTTAGAGGCCATTGAAAACCAAGGCTCCAGCCAAGATTCCTCACTCCATGCAAACCCAGGAAACAGTAAAGCTTCGACCAGAAATGAAAGTAATTCCCAATGCATTAAATTTAACAATAAGGGAAATCGTTGCACAATCGAAGTTTCGTCGGCTGGAGCTAAATTGGTTACTGGAATAAACGGACCTACACCTTTACATAGCTGGATAGCAAAAAATACCTGCGATGAAAAAATGGGTTTTCATTTTGGTTTTTCCGGAAAAATAAATAGTCTCAGGCATTTAGGCCCAGGGAAATCTACTAAAGTGAGCTGTCAGGAAAATTCTCGGAGGTGTCCTCCAAATTTTGTTTATAAAATTTCTTGTAGATAAATGGACCGATTTTAAATTCCCGGACCTGTTAAAAACCTATTAAAGTTTTTGGATACATAAAACATGATGGAAGCAGGAAAAAAGAAAGTAAGAGTAGTAGTAATTGATGAAAAAAAATTAAGCAACGCTTTCCATTATATAATCTTTTATCTGCGGTAGTCTTTTCCTTCGAGGTTTACTTTCTTGCACATTTCCATCAGGCGGGAGTGGATGCGAGCACCCACTTTTTCTTCGAGGGTGAAACGTGAATAGGCATTCGACAAACCTTGTTTGTCATTTCGGCTAGCAGGCGCCACCGAATTTTCCAGCTTATCGCTGAAGTTTGTAGTTACTAAAGTGACTTTATCGTCATCGTTATAGCGTGTGGAAATAAAATGATCGAGTATGGTCAGTTCCCAATCCGTATTGCGACCTTTCGCCAGCTCATCGATCACCAGCACCTGCACCCCAACATACGGATCAATGAAATCTTTTTCTGAAATATCTTCGCCATAACCGTGGCGGATATCTCTCAGCAATTCAAAAAAATCAACGAACTTGCATTCCACCCCATGCTGCATGACCAGTTCTTTAATAACAGAGATAACCAAATGCGTTTTTCCAAGACCGGGCGCACCCATATAAATCA
>JAJDAV010000070.1 GCA_029261695.1 Nitrospinaceae bacterium
TAAATTTACAGCAAGGTTAAATCCTTTTATCAATTCTCTTCTCTAACTATAGAAAGCAGTATTTACAACCCACATTTATTCGCTCCTTCCATAATATGGCTTAGATTTCGAGCACTACTGGGGGACGACGAGGATTAATAATGGCAAATTTCAAACTAATAGTTCGCAACGTGCATGTCTACACCAATCTGGAGGTTCGTTTGAAATCTCGAACCATGAAAGAACAGGCCAACAAGGAAGTGGAGCGAATGGTCGACAAAAAAGATTTGTTCACCGATTATGAATGGAAAATTGAAGGATGCGAAGAGGGCGGAATCAACAATTTTGATGACAAATTAACAGACGCTATCGTGGAACGCATCGATGAGGAAGAAACCGATGAAAATATTTTCTGGGATGGATTAACCGCCCATTATGATTTGAATGTCGCCCATATTCCAGTCAACACCAATTTGGAAACGGTCTTGAAAGCACCCACCCGAGAAGAAGCTATTACTGAAGTCAAAGCGATAGTCGCGGCAAAAAACTCTATAGAGAGTTACGATTGGAAAATCCAAAATTGCGATGAAGACGCTATAAATGAAATCAACGAAGAATTAAAAAAGGAACTACTGGAATCCATCAGCAAAGATTTAGAAGCTTGCATCGAAGAATGCACTTGATAACTTGATCCCAACTTTATTCCTCAAAAAAACTATCCCGCTCTTTCTATACTTGATCAAAGGCAAGCATGATTAACAAAGTTTTTCATTACCACCGTTCCTCCAAACACAATCAGCATGCTTTTGCACCCGGTCCGGGGAATTTAGATTGGGCAAGTCAGCCAGATCCTTTTCGCAGGTACGAAGGAGCAGAAACCCTGCCATTGATGAAAATGGCTCCCTCAGCAAGCCCAACCTTCTCCGAAGCTCTAACCCCCGAGAAAGTTCTGGCTAGCCCAGTAGGGTTTGAGTCCATCTCACAATTATTTTTCGACAGTCTTGCGCTATCCGCTTGGAAATCTTTTCAGGGAACAAAATGGGCGTTGAGGGTCAACCCTTCCAGCGGCAACTTGCACCCTACCGAAGGTTATCTGGTATGTGGCCCTTTAAAAGGTCTATCTGAAAAACCAACTGTTTTTCATTACAGCCCAGAAACTCACGGTTTGGAAGTTAGAACTCATTTCTCCGAGGAAACTTGGAAAAAAATGACAGAAGGGCTACCTGCAGAAACAGTTTTTATTGGTTTGAGTTCAATACACTGGCGGGAGGCCTGGAAATATGGACATCGAGCTTTTCGCTACTGTCAGCACGATCTTGGTCATGCGTTGGCTGCTATAAATATTTCCTGTGCGGGTTTGGGTTGGCAAACTCATTTAATGGATAACCTATCACACAGCGATTTGGAAATCGTCTTGGGATTACCAGAAAAAGATGATGTAGAAGTGGAAGTTCCCGATTGCCTGGTCGCGGTTTTTCCGCCCCCTAAAAGTTTAAATATCAATTCAACTAATTCTGATTTTGTAAAAGGATTCTCTGATTTGATTTGGCAAGGCACTCCCAATATTCTAAGCAAAAGTCATATGGACTGGTCAGGGATAGATGAAGTCTCAAAAGCTGTCAGGAAACCCAATAGCTCTACTCCCCTTAATGCCATTGAAGAAAACTCTTCTCATCTTATCGAGAGCGATAATTTCCCATTACGAAAAGCAATCCACCAAAGGCGAAGTGCAGTCTCAATGGATGGGGAAACTCGAATTTCCCGAAACACCTTTTACCAATTTTTGGTAAAAACCATTCCCAGCGCATGCCCTCTACCCTTCCAAACTTTCCCCTGGGAACCTCAGGTGCATCTGGGGTTATTCGTTCATCGAGTCGATGATTTGCCAAAAGGACTGTACTTTCTTGTACGCAACAAAAGTCATTTAGAAGACTTAAAGTCTGCATTGAGCAATCACTTTAAATGGGAGAAGCCCGAAGGTTGCCCAAAAGAATTGGATTTATTTTTACTGGAGGAATATGACTGCCGGCGTATGGCAGCCGGGGTTTCTTGCGGGCAAGATATCGCTGGCGCAGGTTGTTTCAGTCTGGGAATGATAAGCGCTTTTGAAGCACCACTTAATCAAACTGGTCCTTGGTTTTATCCCCGCCTTTATTGGGAGTGTGGAGCTATCGGACAAGTTCTTTACCTTCAAGCCGAGGTGAGCGGTATTCGCAGTACTGGGATAGGATGCTTTTTTGATGATTCCGTGCACCACATTTTCGGAATTAAAGATTTAAAATATCAAAGCCTCTACCATTTTACAGTCGGTGGCCCCGTTGAAGACCACCGACTCACCACTCTACCGCCTTATTAATTCCCTCAAATACGAAGCACTTAACAACTAATCATTTTAAATAAATATAACTCTCCAAAATTTTCAATTACTCTGGAAATGACCGTGGAGCCGTTGCATGTTGCCAGCCCTCACCATTGAGCGAGCGCAGCATTTCCACCAAATCTTGTTTTTCTGATTCAGTAAGGTTTAGTGGAATAATTTGATTGTCCAGAAACGGATTTTTAACTCCGCCCTGATTATAATGGTCAATCACTTGTTTTAAAGTAACGAACCGACCGTCGTGCATGTAAGGACCGGTTCGGGATATCTCTCGTAGCGTTGGTGTTTTGAATGCACCAATATCTTTTTTATCGTGAGACACGTGATACCTGCCAACATCTACCGCTTCACCTTCCCATCCGATTCCGATATTGTGAAAATTTTCGTCAGAAAAGTTGGTCCCGAAATGACATAGGTTGCAGCGTGCTTTACCAAAAAACAGTTTCTTCCCTCGCTTGGCCGCTTCGGAAATGGCCTTCTCTTCTCCGTCCCAATCAAATTTGTCAAAAGGGCTGTTGCCTGAAATGAGAGTCCGTTGGAAGGAAGCGATTGCCTTTCCCACCTGTTGAATGGTTATAGGAACTTCACCAAAGGCTTCATTAAAAAGCTTTTTATAACCCGCAATTTTGTTCAAAGTTGCGACCACTTCGTCATTGTTGACAAAGCCATGTTCGATGGGGTTGGTCAGCGGACCCACGGATTGTTCCTCCAATGTGGAAGCGCGTCCATCCCAAAACTGAGCTTTACTGAAACCTCGATTGATGGAAGTGGGGGCACTTCGACCGCCCTGTTGCAGGTTAATTCCTGTTGAAACCGGCTGCCCATCGGTGAAAGCCAGAGCTGGCATGTGACAGGTGGCGCATGCGATACTTCCATTTTTGGACAACCGTTTATCGAAATAAAGAAGATGACCCAGCGCAACTTTTTCTTTGGTCAAAGGGTTATCTTTGGGGATATGAAAGAGGTCTTCATCCAGCCCAAGAGGGATTTCCAGTTCATATTCTTGCTCAGAGGCTCTTGCATCATTAGGCATCACTCCTGAGAGCAATAAAACCCCTCCCAACAACCCCACAGCGAATATTTTCAAGTTTTTGTTACTTTTTTTCATTTGGCGACCTCCTTGAATAGTTTTATTTTTCATGTGTCTAGTATTGGCAATATTCCTTGATCAGTCCAATCGATTATTGTTATAGTTTGATAGATGAAATCTATCACTCTCACACAACTATCCTACGTTGCAGCAGTTTCCCAAACGCGGAACTTTGGCCTTGCTGCACGGACCTGTTTTGTCTCGCAGCCCACGCTCAGCATGCAAATTCAAAAGTTGGAAGAAGAGTTAGGGGTTATTCTCTTTGACCGTTCGAAAAAACCAGTAGAACCCACGGCAATGGGACAAAAAATTATCGAACAGGCTCACGTTGTACTTCAGGAAGCAAAAAGAATTGAAGAATTAATAAAGGATGAAAAAGGAGAAATTAGCGGGGAATTTAAATTGGGCATTATCCCAACCCTCGCACCGTACCTACTGCCTTTATTTCTGGAAAGTTTTACGAAACATTATCCAGCCGTTAGTTTGATCGTTGAAGAAATGCAAACTCAGAAAATTATAAAAATGCTTAAAGAAGACAAAATTGATGCGGGGATATTGGTAACACCTTTAAACTATGCAGGAATTGTAGAGTGGCCCTTATTCAGCGACCCCTTTCTGGCTTATCTAGCTCCAAACCATCCGCTTCTTGCTCTTTCCAAAGTATCAGATAAGGATTTAAGCATGGACGACATCTGGTTGCTGAATGAGGGACATTGCTTCAGGGATCAGGCCATTGAAATCTGCAAAAAGGTCCGCCGTAAAGATTCGAAAATCAAAAACCTGACTTTTGAAAGTGGCAATCTCGAAACTTTAAAACGGTTGGTGGATCAAAGTTTTGGCTACACATTATTGCCATCGCTAGCCATTTTGGGAATGTCGGCCAGCGAACAAAAGAAAAAAGTTCGGCACTTCAAGCCCCCTATACCAATAAGGGAGGTCAGCGTTGTTTATAGCCGAAGTTATCTTAAGAAAAGTATTATTGAAGCTTTGCACCAAGAGGTTGTTTCTTCCTTACCCAAAGAACTTAAAAATGAAAAAAATCGAGAGCGAGTTATTGAATTACCACCCTTCTAACAGGCCGCCCAAAAAATTTCAATCTCAAACAAAAATCAGGGAATTCATACTAACTAGAAGCGGGGTTGGGAATAATTTTGTCGATGGCCTTTATAAATCTTCTCACATCAATGGGCTTAGTAATATAAGAATGGAAACCCAAATCGATGGCTTTTTTTATATCAATTGTCATTGCATCCGCCGTCAACGCGATCACCGGAATAGTTTTTACTTTTTGTATAGTTTGTAGCTCTTTGAAAGCCTCTAATCCATTCATTCCTGGCAAATGGATATCCATTAAAATCAGATCCGGGCATTTTTCTTGAGCCATCTTTATTCCATCTATAGCGTTGGCGGCAGAAAATAGTTCGATGTTAGGCCGCAAGTTTAAGATTTGTTGAACTAAATCTACGTTTGCGGGAATATCTTCAATATATAATAATTTCTTTTTTCTTGCTCCTTCATCCAAACTTGATCTTTCAATTACAGATTCGTATTCATTTAGTACAGGTAAAGAAACCTTATCCGAAATGGGCATATCAATATAAAAGAAGCTCCCTTCTCCCACATCGCTTTCAAAACCAATAAGCCCTCCCATTAATTCTATAAACTGCTTGGAAATGGCAAGCCCTATCCCAGTGCCTTCAATTGTGCTTACATCCTTATGAAAACGCTCAAAGGGTTTAAATATTTTATCTTTATTGCTGCCAGAAATTCCACACCCCGTGTCTCTAACCCCAATTCTTAAACTCCCATTCATTAGCTTTTCATAAGAAATCGAAACTGAACCATTTTTAAAATTATATTTTATAGCGTTAGAAATCAAATTCAATATCACTTGCTTCAACCGCAAAGGATCGGTTTCGACAAAATAGCTGCATTCTGGAATTTTTTCATATTTAAGTGTTATACATTTCTCATCCGCAATTGCTTGTGAAATTGAAATTGCATTGTCAACAATTGGAACCAAATCCACTGTTGCCAGTGTTAAATCAGTGTTTCCCGATTCAATTTTTGAAAGATCCAACACTTCTGAAATTAGCCTTAGAAGATGATTACCCGCCGATGAGACTCTTTCCAAGTTTTCCTTTTGATAATCTAATAGCGGATTTTTTTCGTCCATTGCCAATACCTGCGTAAAACCCAGAATCGCATTCATAGGGGTACGCAGTTCATGGCTCATGCGTGCCAGAAAGTCAGATTTTGCTTTGTTGGCTTTTTGAGCGAGTTCTTTGGCTTCCAAGCTTTCATTTTCTATCTTCTTTCGAGTTAGTTCGGCCTCGGCTCGAGATGCGAAAATGTTCAAAATAATTTCAGCAGTTATATTATTAGCAAAGGGCTTATCATCCATCACTACCAAGTTACCAATAGGATTGTCAGAAGAATCCAACAAAGGAACGCCTAAGTAGCTCTGGATTCCCAAGTCGACCAGAATTTGATCTTCCGGGAACTCAACTTGAATGTCTTGAAGAATAAGACATGTCTTGTTTTCTTTGACGACGATCTCGCAGGGGGTACCTTTCAGGTTGTACTCAATATTGTCTTCAAACTTATCCCCTCCCCAAAGCGCCAGCGTTTCTATCTTCTCTCCTTTGCGCAAACCCAAAAAGCTGTATTTCATTCCTAAAGATAGAGCCAGGTTATAGACCAGAGAGCGAAAAAAATCTTGCCCGGTTTCCGAAGAAGTCCCCTCCAAAATAGATTTTAATTGACCGAATAACTCTTCATATCGAGATTCACTTTCCTTTAAGGCAACTTCGCCACCCTTAAATTGGATAGCCACCCCAGCAAGATAAGCCGCAAACTGAGCAACTTGAATTTCTTGATCGGTAGGGCTTCTACGTTCACTAAAATAGGGGCACAAAGTTCCTAAAACTTTTCCACGAATATTCACGATAGGAGTTGACCAACAGGCTTTTAAATCATGAGATAAGGCAAGCCCCTTGAAGTCGGCCCAAAGAGGACTAGTTTCAATATCATCAACAATAACCATTTCATTTTTATACGCTGCTGTACCGCATGAGCCTACATTTGTGCCAATTAAAAATCCATCCAATGCATCGCAATAGGATTTTGGTAAATTAGGGGCTGCGCCTCTGATTAAATATTGCCCACTTTCATCTAAAAGAAGAATGGAGCACCTAACTCCCTCTATCTTGCTCTCTAGAAATTTAATCAATTTCTCAAGAGTTGCTTTTAGGGTGTCTCCTGCTGCCAACATTTTCAGAACACCATCCAACCCCTCAAACATCTGCTCGGCTTTTTGGCGTTTTTCGACTTCCAGATTTATCTGTGCTTTTAAATCTTGCATACCCGGTAAATTCCTAAAGAAAAAATGAAAATGGGGGATCCTATCCCAATTATTTTATAAAACTAATTTTTTCATATTTCAATAAAGTATCAAACATGTCAAATATTTACAATTGCCCCTAAAAACAGCCCTTAAGCCAGGCAGTCAAACCTGGGAATTTCACAAAGACTATCACCAAAAATCTTTCAACAAGCATCGTTCGCCCTTCTTCAAGGCCAGTTCAGGCTAGACCTAAAAGGTTTTTCTGCTATACTAGGGCCTTTCAGCGTTAATGATGGTGCGGGTACCCTCCATAATCAGGCCTCGTTCTCTTTTTCCTTTTATCGACAATTTTCTCTCTTTTACCTCTTTTTCTCTAATCAATCATGATCATAGCCAGTAATCTTCAAAAATCATTTGGTCCCCAAGTTTTATTTGACGGGGTTTCGTTTCTCATCAATCAAGGCGAGCGCATTGGTTTGGTAGGAAAAAACGGAACTGGAAAATCAACTCTGTTCAAAATGATTCTGGGGAATGAGAAATATGATTCCGGGACGCTTTCCACCCCAAAAGGTTATAGGATAGGCGCTCTTGAGCAACATATCCATTTCACCCAAACGACAGTTTTAAAAGAATGCGTCCAAGCCCTTCCCGCCGAAAAACAATGGGATCACTACAAAGCTGAAATCATTCTTTCTGGACTGGGTTTTTCGGAGCAGGATTTCCACAAGGACCCTGCGACTTTCAGTGGTGGTTTTCAGGTACGCATCAATCTCTGTAAAGCTTTGCTTTCTGACCCAAATATGCTTTTGCTTGATGAACCGACTAACTATCTGGATATTCTGTCTCTGCGTTGGCTCAAGGAATATCTCACCAAATGGCCAGGTGAAATGATTTTAATTACCCATGATAGAGATTTCATGGATCAAGTCACAACCCATACGCTGGGTCTTCACAGGAAAGAAGCCCGGAAGGTTCAAGGTGGGACAATCAAATTTTATGAATTGATTATCCAGGAAGAGGAGACCTACGAACAAACCCGCAAAAATCTGGAAAACAAACGTAAAGAGATGCAAAACCTTGTAGATCGGTTTCGCGCTAAAGCTTCCAAAGCAACCATGGCTCAATCACGACTTAAAATGATGGAGAAAATGGGAACCATGGAGAAGCTCAGTTCCGAGAAAAATTTAGGCTTCAGGTTCAACCACCTCGGTTGCCCCGGTAAAACCATTATGAATATCAAAAATCTTTCTTTCGCTTACAATGGAAAACCTGAAGACAATATTTTTTCGGATATCTCATTTTCTATTGGTAAAAATGATCGCATAGGAATTATTGGCGCCAATGGAAAAGGTAAGTCGACTTTATTGAATTGTCTTGCAGGAGAACTAACACCAACAGGCGGGACTATTGCCCCGCACCCTTCAGCGAGCACCGGTCATTTCGGGCAGACCAATATTGATCGGCTCGAACCTCAGAATCAGGTTCTTCAAGAGATACTCCGTTCCAACCCGAGTCTATCGCTGCAAGCAGCTCACAGCATATGTGGAGCGATGATGTTTGAAGGCGAAATGGCAAAAAAAAAGGTTTCCGTACTTTCTGGAGGCGAAAGAAGCCGCGTACTATTGGGGAAAATAATTTCTCATCCTACAAATTTATTATTGCTAGACGAACCTTCCCATCATCTGGATGTGGAATCGATAGAATGCTTAATTGAAGAATTAAATGATTATGCAGGTGCTTTGGTTATCGTGACACACTCCGAACTGATTCTTAAAGCTCTTGCAAAAAATTTAATTATTTTTCATCGGGGGCACGCAGAATATTTTCACGGTGGCTACGAAGAGTTCCTTGAAAAAGTCGGCTGGGAGGGAGAACCGGTTGCAGAAAAAAAAGTTAAATCAAAAATGAATAAAAAAGAGGCTCGAAAGTTACGGGCTCTAGAGCGCCAAAAAGAGCAAGCAAATCAATAGCCCTCAATCTTTATTTTAAAGTCTGAAAGTCACTCAAAGAGTCGACTTTTCGGGAAGTGCTTGTTTGAAGGATTGAAAAAGGTAGGCCGCAGTAGAAGGATTTTGATTCAGAAGTTCATCTGTAAACCCCTCCTCCAAAAAATTTGAATAGCCCTCTAGTTTGGTTTTATCAATCGAATCAAAATTAGAAAAACCCATACTCCAATTTGTAAAACATCTTTCGGAAACCTCTCCGTCATAAATTAGCTTTAACCCTGTATGACGCTCATCTTTTCTGATGGTATCAAGCAAATCAAAAATAGCCTTCTTCTCACCCTCCAGAATTTGCATGAATTGGTCGGTACGAGCCCAGTAGACCAAAATTCCGGTTATGCCTAGTTTTGCATTTTTGGACCGGGACACCTCCAAAATATCCAAAATTTCAGCTTCGGACCTTTTTCCCACAGAAAAGCTGCAATAAAATAATTCGTGCATACCTAATAATCTATCTAACAAACCACAAAATATCTAGGGAAAAATGCCAATTTTCATCAACCTAATATTTTTCATTAATAACAGAGGCTGGAGGTGGATTTTTAGGTATTGGCAACCTATCTTAATAGTAGAGAGGTAGAAAGCCCCACTCAAAGCTGAAAGGAGGCACCTAAAATGCTGTTTCCAGTCACTGTTTATAATGCCCAAGGGAAGGTAAAAAAGGTGGTCTCAAAAGAGATGCTGCACCGGCGTCACTGGAAAATTTTTAAGAATAATGAGAAAAGATACGGTTTTCAGGGTGCAGGAAATCAAGCCATCACAAAAGAGTTAAAAGCCAAGCTTGATTTGGAGTTTTATCCAGGCTCGATTAATAATAATTAAAGCCTGCTATCGATAATCCCCGGTAAGGTTGAACCCCGCCCAGTAGCCTGGGTGGGGGTAAAGCCGTTTAACAAGAAGCTGCGCTTTCCGCAGGCTTTCAGCTTTATCTTCCTTACCGTAATTACGGTAAAAATGTTTTATCAACACTGCTGTTGAAATATCACTCACCCTCCACAGCGAAGATAAGATGGAGTGCGTGCCAGCATAAATGAATGCGCGGTTGAGCCCCACCAACTCGTCACCACCAACAATATCTCCTAACCCAGTTTGACAAGCACTTAGCGTCACGATATCGGCTTGAATATCAAGACCAAAAACCTCATTGACTTCAAAATTTCCATCATCATTTTTGTCACGTGTTAATTTTAAAGAAGAAAACAAGGGATTGATTGGATCAAATTCACCGTGGGAAGCCACGTGGATGATTCGATAGTCGCTAATATTTTTTTTCAACCAACTTTCTGTAGCATTCTCGCGGGTTAAGACATCGATTTCTGGAAAATCCCACTTAATTGCATTTGCTTCCATTTCCGCCAATGGAAGATCGTAGTTCATATCCCCAAGGTCAGGGTTGCCCAATGCCAGAACTTTGATGTCGCGGCTACGAACCGTTTTTTTCTTGAATGTAAACTGCATTACTGATGCGCTTGGCGAATAAAATAGCGGATGACGTTCAAACAAATAATTTTCATCATTTTTTAACGAGGAAAAAGAAATATAGTGAAGGTGTCCGTGCGGAACAATGCCCAATAATCGTTTATCCTTTATAAATTTTTCGACAGGGCGAATTAGCAATGCATATAACCGCTTCGCCTGTTCTTCCACAGACGCCAGTTTCTGAATCCGGTCACGATAGTCAGCGACAAGTTCTTTCAAATCTTTCTCTGCGATGGGAACGCGAACCGAACTAATCTTTCCCTTTTCAATCACCCATGCGACGAGCTCTTTTTCCGTCACCAGGTACTCCACCAAAGCTACATTTTCCTCCAGCAATTCATACAACTGGCTTAAGGAGATAGCATCAACCGTAATGAAATTTGAAATTTCTGGACTCTGCTCTTTCGCATCAATCAATAAATTCTGATAATTACTTCGCGCGTCCACCAGCTTTTGCGAAAGCTCTTTGGCCCCTTCTTCATTGTCTGCAACGCGGGCAGATGCAAAAGCCTCTTCAATTTCACGGATGGTTATTTTCTGCTGGGTTAAAGCATCGTATAACTTTTGGCTGACATCATCTTTCAAACTAATCTTCTGATTCCCCAGAAGATCGATAAAACTTCGCGATTTAGCCCTCTCTGCATATTGAAAGGAGTCTTCTATCTCTCCCATATTCAAAAGCAGCAGAATTAACTCTTTATAAACATCTTGTTTGTCGGTAAGAAATCCATTCTGGAACTCCTCCACCTTGATTGCAGCCCGCATTGCGTCAACAATTTTCACAGCCTCCTTATACGCATTCACGGCCTCGCTCATTTTTTTCAATTGGTCTAAGGCAAATCCCTTCCCCCGTAGCGCTCTCCAACTTACCTCTTTGACATTTATTTTGGATGACAACGAATAAGCCTTTTCAAATAGTGGAACTGCTTCTTGCCATTGTTTTCGTTCCAGCGCAAGATGCCCAAGCTCCAACTTAATTTTTGCTTCATTCGTTTTGTCACCAATTTCACCACTGAACCCCATAGCCTGATTAAAATGTACTGCAGCTTCATCAAGCCGACCCATCCGCATCAAACTCATTCCTATATTGCGGTGAGTGTAACCCTGCCCCCATTTTGATTTAAGTTGAATGTCACGCCGCAAAGCCTCTTCAAAAGATTGGAGGGACTTTTCAAAACGCTTTTCTTTTCTGTAGACCAATCCGATATTATTATGAGCCGAGGCGATATCAATAGGCGAATTCATATCGGTTGCAAGATTTAAACTGAGATTCAAATTTTTCAAAGCCCTCTCAGAATCATTTAATGTCCAGTGAATCAACCCCAATGTATTGTAGATAAAAGCCTGTTGCAGTTTATCGTCAATGGCTTTGGCAATATCCAGTGATTGCCGTTGTGATCGGAAAGCCTTTTGGTAGTCGCCCTGAAACCAATGCAAATTCGCCTGATACAATAATGCTTTTGACAATCCCGACTTAAAATTATTTTTCTCTGCAAGATTCTGCGCGCGAGAAAAATAATTTAAGGATTTCTCGAAGTCTCCTTCTTTTTCAGAAACCAGCCCCAAGTCCAGTAACAGTTCGACCTGAAGATCTTCCTGCTCAAGCTCAATGAATAGGTCATACGCCCTGGAAAAATATTCCTTAGCTTCTTTAAAGCGATTGAGACGAAGGCTATAAATTTTCCCTATCCTGCGAAATTCGCGTGCTCGATTTAAGTCTTCACCAATTTCTTCATTAATCTTCTGTGAGGCTGCAAAAGCCTTCAGCGCATTAGCATACTCGGCGGCATTTTCCTCAACGATTCCTAATTGGCTATAACTTTGCGCCAACCTGTCGAGGATTTCATGCTCTTCGAAGATAGAGAGCGCAGTTTTTAAATGCTCAACGGCCTGTGGAAATTTTTCAGCCAAAGAATAAAGCAAGCCAAGCAAATAAAATGCTTCAGCTAATTCTTCCGGGTCTTCACCCTTTTCCGCAAACGGCAGAACGCGCTCCTGGTAATGGATTGCCTTTTCATAATTTCCGAGCTTGAATGCTGCCGTTGCCAGAGCCTTGGTAATAGTTTCTGGATGAAAGTTTCGGCCCAAGTCCAAGTCATCAGGAACAAAAGCTGTAAGCACCATAGCTTTCTCAAGGTAGCTAATGGCTAAATTTAAATCGCCTGCTTTTGATGCGGTCGCCCCCTTTAACACATTCGACCTGATGTGCGTCCCTGCAAACTCTTGCTTTTCCGTTTCGTTCATGCCAGAAAAACCATAATAGCGATAGCGAGCCCAATCAAAATTCTCAGGATGTTTCTTGGCCAAATTAATCTGGGCATTCCGCAACGATTCCGCAGGGTTCCCATTTGCCAATGTTGAAACAAAATGTTTATTAAACTCATCTGGAAATGCGGGCTTACCTGTATGCAGCAAAGCACCCGGATATCCCTTAAAAGACAATCCGTGAAGTAAAATAGCCGTTGGCGATAAGTCCAGACGAGGATCAAACGCATGTTCAACATTGGTCAAAGAAAACAAATGCGATTCAACGGGATCGACGTATAACGACTCTATTGAAATACGCTCAAATTTTCCTGGTTCCTTATTTAAAGAAATAAATGAAGTTTTCAGATCATGATGAAATAATCGAGACGGGCTTTCAATATGAACCAATCCAAAATGATTCCACTCCCCAAGAAAAGATTTTCGATTTGCCGTTTCCCCTTTTAAATTTGCAATCGATGCGAACAAAGGTTCCGCATCAGAACCCAGATTTGACTCGACTGTCATCAAACGAGAGCTATAAAGATTTTTCAAGTTTGCCGAACGAACAAAATGAGATAATGAAGAAACAAATGTTAGCTTGCTGGATTCGATCAAAGGCCTGCCATTCAATTTAAGCGCAGCCCAGGGTAAAAATTCCAACTTTCCTTCTGCCAGAAATATAATGGATTTTGCATTCCTAAATACTTTCTGCAATGGAGAAATCAATTGCTTTGACAATGTTTCTATATGTTCTTTTTTCAGTTCAATCTCAGGAATCTGATCAACCAACTGAAAGAAGTTTTTAGTTAATGAAATTTGATTCGCTGAAACCCCTTCACCATTAACTCTCCAAACCAGCAAGTCGTTTCCATGCCTTTGCAGTTTAATAAACACTTCATCTTTACGTAATATGGACTGCAGCAAATCTATCGAAGGCACATCAGAAGAAATCCAACTGACCAAATCTGGATCGTCTTCCCGAACCAATTCGAGAAACTCCTGATATTCTTCCAACAAATTTCCGGCATCTTCTCTTTCAACAAACAGTAGATTTTTTGCGTACGCTACTATCTCTTTATGGTATTCACGTTTTTCTTCGTCAGCGAACTTATATGGAGGTGCCATAGCCTGAGTGATTCGTTTTTTCCCTTTCTCAGAAGACATAAACGCCTCACCGTATTTTTTCTGTTCATATAAGCGCAAGGTTATATCCCTATAAAGCTGTTCAACCATTGCCAGTGTTGACCGTTCGGTTGAAATTGAACGATACGGCAATCGAGCTAATTCTTTTTCAGCATCCAAAATAAGGGGTAACCGCTTTGAGTCTTCCAGCCTTAAGGCATTCAAATAGACAAATTGCCATCGAACTTCGACAGGCGGGCTCCATTTAGAGCCAACTGCTTTCACCCCTGCAAGGTGGCGAGTAATTTCTAAATTTTGTTTTATTCCAAACCAATGCTTTTTGGCATCCTCTTTGGCAAGATTCAGTGCTATCTCAAAATGTTGGATTGACTTCTTTATATGAATCCGACTGTTGCGCAAACCACCTAATCCTAATTTCACCTGCTCAATTTTATTTAACTTTGATGATATAGACACATCTTTATCAAAAGCTTGCATATGAAATAAAATGCCTAAATAGTTATGCAAAACAATCGATGATTTCGGCTCACTTGATTTAGCTGCAATCTGTAGATACTCAATAACTTCACCCAATTGGTCTTTCACATTATTTCTGGAACCTAAAGTGAAAACAGCACGAGCCATATTGGCTGAATTGACAGCAAGGCCGTTTCGGTTATCAAGTTTTTTGGAAAGTAAAAAGGAATCTTTAAAATATTTCACACTTTCACGAGCATCCCCAGCCTGAAAATATAAAACCCCAAGCTGGTTCAATAAAAGTGCCTTCTCAAGAAGAACGGGTATATTTTTATCTACATTCAATCCACTTGGAATTAGAGACAATTTTTTCTGAAAATATTCAATGGCTTTTTTATTGTCACCAAAGTCGCCATAAATTTTCCCGATATAATGAAATATTAGTTTTTGTTCACCGACTTTATCGAATCCATACGCCGCAGCAGAAACATCATCACTAATTCCCGCTTCGATATTTACCTCTATTAAACTTGATGACTTCTTCTTTTTATCAGCCACACCAAACTTCTCAAGTTTATCGATGGCTTTAAAATAATATTTCAAAGCCTTACTCATTTCTTCTGAGTTCGGCTGCAACCGATTTTGTGAATACACATTATTAGCAATATTTCTTAAAGCCCGAGACACTGAGGACTGGTTCCCGATTTGCCTGTTCAGGTCCAAACTTTTCGAAAAATGTTTTACTGCTAGTTCATATTCTTCTTTATCTTGATAAGCCAAAGCGATACGATCATTCAATTCAGCCAACCTTGAAAGATTTCCTGCTTTTTCTATTAACTCTATAGATCTCTTAAATTGCTCAACCGAATTGGCAGGATCGTTTGTCTTAAAAGATGCCTCTCCATAGCGCTGCCGATACAAAGCCTCCCGCTCAACATTCAAAAATGCCAATCCCGTTTCTTCGCGTTTCCTGTAATAATGTCGAGCTGAAAGATGATTATTTAAAAGATAGTGTCCATTCCCTAGATTGAGAAGAAGGTCAGCTTCATTTTCAGGGTCTTCATTTTCGTCATTTAAAGCAAGAGCAATTTGATATTCATGTAAAGCTTTTTCCAGATACCCTGATTGCTGCCGTTCCTTTTGTTCATAAACCCAACCAAGTGTTTGATGGTAAAAAACTTGCTGTGAGTTTTTTGCCAGCGCTTTACTAATTTCAGCCTCTGCTTGATCTAATGCAGGGGGGTCCAAGTAGGTATAAGCAAGGCCTAGGGCATACAGTTCCGCTGCAGATTCAGGGTGTTCTTTAATTCTGTCCTGATAAAGCTTAACTGCTTGAGCACTTTTCTTAAGCGCAGATGCTGCTTTCAGGTAGCCTCTATGTGCCGCCACTGTATTTGGACTAAATTCGACAAGCTTTAGAAATGTTTTAATGGCCAGTTTTACTTCACCCACTCGAAGCTCCCATTCTCCTTTTTCCAAAGTCTTTTTAATTTTCCCATTTCGAGCCTCGGTAAAATACGGCTCCAAAGTTTTAGATTCGATCGAAATTTCTTTATATATACCTAAGCTTTCATCAAAGTTATCTTCTTCAGCGTATATTTTCGCTAATTCGAAACGAGCTTTATAAACTTCGTCTTGTGCCTCCTTGAAGTTTTTTATCGTTTTTCTATAGGATTCTTTTGCTAGTAAATTTTCAGCAGCAGAGTAATATAGAGCGCCAATCCGATTTTGGATTGCCGCCGCTAACAGCGGTATTCCCTTATAAGTTTCGGTCAACGCCTGCAAGCGAGTCACTTTTTTTTCCAGAATAAGCTGCTCTTCATGAAGGCCAAGAATTTCTTCAATTGCTTTTTTTTTCCAGAATTGAACATCTGGAAAATCTTTCACTACTTGAACAAAAGATTGAACTAATTTCTCCCGGTTTCCGACCCATTTATAAATCCGGCTTTGCAAAAAAGCCGCTTCTGCAGCCAACTCCCGTTGTCCGAATTCTCCTTCGATCACCTTTTGAAAATATGTTAAGGCTTGATCTGGGGTTTCGTTAATAAGTAAAAGTCTTCCCTTTTCCAGAAACCCACGTGCCTCTACTCGGGCATGTCCTGAGTATTTATTAATTATTGAATCAAGCTTTCCCAGCCCTTCCTCTATCAATTGAGAGGAGGCCCCTCCCTCTGCATTAATATTCAATAAAAGAATTTCTATCTCAGACAATCCGCTAATTTTTTTGTTTTCTCCGTGAACCTTTAATATTTCCTGAAAAATTTTCTTTGCGGAATTCGAGTGTTTTAATTTCCGATTTAAAACTGCAAGTCGATATTGGATTTCTGCAAGGCTTGCTGAATTTGGAAATTGCCGAATCTGGTTCGAAAGAGCCATGACGCAAAAATAGGATTCCCCGGAGCAAACCGTTTCTATAACTTCCAAGGAGACCGCGTGATCTTTTGTAATAGGAATTCTTCCGGATTGTGGGAGTTGCCAGATATCGACCGAACCTTCTTTGTGGGATGCATATATAATGGTATCGTTCGTGCCCGGTTGCGAATAAAAATCGTAAGTAGAACTATCCGTTAACTGACGAAGGTTTACTGCCTTCCCCTCAACAAAATCAAGCTTCCAAATATTGGGGTTATCGTCAATGCCCAACTGCCCATCCCTATTGGTATCATCAGAATAGCGAGTGAAAAAAATAGAATTGTTAGACCAACCTGGCAATACGTCTATTTCAGGACCACGGCTTATTTCAATTAGTGAATTTGTTTTAAGGTTCAGAACCTTTAAATTGCTTTTGGTGTCTCCCGTGGCAAAAGCCAAATACTCACCATTTGAGGAAGTAGAAAGGTTGATCCCTCCCTTTTCCAAGACCAATGACTTCTCACCACTTGTGATATCAATTTTATAAATGGAAGCATCATTATTAGTATCTGAAGCGAAGTAAATATACTTCTGATCTGCAGACCATGCAGGGTCAGTCTCCTCTGCCTTCCCCTTAACAATAGGAGACGGTTCACTTTGCCCAACTTTTTCCAAATCTAGAGTATAAATGTCGCCGCGTGGATCGCTTCGATTTGAAACAAACGCTACTTGTTTACCATCAGGACTGATGGTCGGGCTTTTGTCTTCGGTGCTGTGAAAGGTCAATCGCTGATCAGGAGGGTGAATGCCAGGGCCCAGGTTTTTCTTCCAAAGATCGAGATTCCCAGAGGTGTCGGAAACGTAGACCATAAAGCTTCCATCCCGGGAAATGGCAGGAGCAAAATCCTCACCTGGATTCGAGGTTATTTGGACAGGCTGTGCTGCCAATGCGGGACTCACTAAAACAACCGACAATAGTAATGTCAGCCCTATTCTGTTTGTTGAACCAAGAGAGAACATCATCGAAAAGTGAATTTTGAGTTTACTTTTAACAGTATAACTTAATCAGAAAAGGAAATGCGGAGGAGATACACCTATGATTATCGGACTCAAAAGTGTCCATATTCCTTAAACATCGGATGCACTTGCCCATTTAAAATTCTGCGTTGGGTGCACAGGGTAGATAGTGAAAAGTGGAGTATTATAAGGGACCATTGCGGACTCAGCATCGGGGTTCAACAGTAAGTGAATATTAGCAAAATTGAAACTCAAACCCTCTTGCCAGGGTTGCGATGTGTTTTCAGCATATGCGGGAACTTTATCTGAAGCGTGACTACGCACCATCATTCCTGAACCGCCTTGCAGTCCATACTCATATAGATCTGGTGCCCCTTGAATTAAAATCGAAACTTGAGCAGCATCGAACCAAATTTTAAAATTGGCAACCAACTGCACGTAGGGCCCTAATGTTCCGGTGCGCTCCAGTACCGCGCGCGGGTAGGCATATTCAAATGGCACTTCCGGGGTTCCCGGGTAACTCGTGGCGCGAAAATCTTTTTCCTTAATTCTTGAAACGGATAAAAACAAAAGGTTGGGATCGTCCAGCGCGATGTCTAATATTTCCCCATCCTCATAACTACAGATTTTCCCCATCTCGAATCCAAGGGGAAAGGAGTAACCCATTTTTGCATAATAGGCCCGCATTCCTCCATCTAATGGGTCATTTGGAGTTCGACTGATTTTCAGATCGAAGGGCATC
>JAJDAV010000071.1 GCA_029261695.1 Nitrospinaceae bacterium
CCAATTCTACCACCCGCTCGCGCGGGTCGCAACTACTAGGCGTAGGGCCAGTTTTTCAAAAAACCTTCCCCCTGCGTGCGTTATATCCCAACCTTATAATTCGTGCCCCGCAAGGGTAATATTCTTCCTCAGCCCTCGCGCCCTTGTAGTATCCATTCCTGAGAATTCATGCCCGGTCACGGGTAGCAAGGGTAAACTATCAGGAGTTGGGCCTATTAAGGGATCGCAGCTATACCTTCTCCTCTGGAGGGAGAAGGCTAGGATGAGGGGGATTTTATAGATCCGTCCCTCCAAATAAAACCGAAGTATCAAAAGCAAAATTATCCACAGATCCGGCCCTTTATCTTATAATAAGAGTCGTCAGGTTCTAACATCAGGAGAGAGCAATGCAAGTAACGGGAGAAATGAAAAACGATGCTTTTGTAGTAACTATCCAAGGCCGGTTGGATATGGAAACTTCCAGTGAATTCAACACAATCATGGAAGGTTATCTGGAAGCAAACTTCACCCCGTTCATCTTAAATTGCAGTGGCCTGCAATATATCAACAGCAGCGCACTGACCAGTTTCATACACCTTTCGCAAATGCTGGAAGGGCTTCAACTGAAACTTTTGTTCTGCGAACTGCAACCGCAAGTCAAAGAAGTGATCGACATCGCCGGAATGGCAGACCACTTCAAAATCTTCCCCACCGAATTACAAGCCTTCGAAAATTTGTAGAGTCTTTACAGCTATTAACCACAGATAAACACAGATAAAGCCCCCAGGGGCTACGGCGGTCAGTGTGGCAGGCGTGGGTTGGCGTATACCCCTTCGGGACACGAAGGCTAAGGAAAATCATCACAAAAATAAGGAACTAATGCCTCAATCTAGGATTCGCATAGAATGCCACCAGGTCTTTGACGGAAATTATCCCTTCGATTTTCCCTTCTACGGTTACGGCCAGATGGCGGATTTTATGTGAAGCCATGAACTGGTTGGCTTCGGTCACAGGCTCGCTTGCTTCCAAGGTGATGAGTGGACTGCTCATGGTTTCTGTTACTGGCGTTGTTTTTGCATCTAGCCCTTGACCGATTACCTTTCTTGTTAAATCTCTTTCGGTGATGATGCCAATAAACTCAGCCCCATCTTTTACCAGCACCGAACCTATATTTTTTTCTACCATCAATTGAGTAACCTCAAAGATCGTCGTATCGCTGGTAACACTTTGCACCGGCGTGGTCATATATTCTGCTATGGTTTCTGCGAATTTTTCCTGATCTTTTGCGAAGGTATGTGTTTTATGTTTCATAAGAGGCCCTTTTAAGATTGGAGGGATACTAGCCTTAAAGATGGGGCCTGATTTGGGTTTTCGCTACTAATATGGAAAGAGTACTGAAAAATCAACAATCTATAAAAGCCTTCTCCCTCACCTAACCTCTCCCTCCAAGGGAGAGGGATGGCGAAATAACAGGGGCACTTATTTTTGGAAGAATATAACGAACGAGGGAGCACTGAAAAAACAAGAGACTAAAAAAGAGGGGGTTAACTGCCCGCGGCGGTGCCGCCGCTTACATGCCGTAGTCGGTCGGCTTGCAATCGGTTATATCGACGGGAATGGTTGCAACTTCCATATTGTCTTTGCCTCTGTAGGAATGTTCGAAGAGAGCTCCCATATCCATATAAGTTCGCAAAGTGGTGCTGTTGCACATTTGTTTTATTATATTAGGAGACATAACTCCCAAAAACTTTTTTTCATCGAGCATGCTCGACATGAAATTGACCATCGTATAGTGGTAGGTAATGGTTTTGCCTTCTGAAGAAATTTGTTCCAGTCTCGTTTCTGAATCGAGCATCACCGGGAAACTATTGTTGGCCTCTATAACCATGCTCTCAAGCATAACAGTCAACTGCTTATCACTCATTTTTTCACAATTAGTTTCGATAGGCTCTTCTATGAATTCTTCGACGATCTGCAAAAGTCCATCAGCCTGTTTTTCAACGACCATAAAATATTTGTTATCGGTGAAACATTTGAAATTAGAATAGCGCGTTGCTTTTATGGTTGCCTTGTTCCCCTCAACTTCTACTGAGATTTCGCTGTAGTCACTTGTTGAGTCTGCCTTCTTAACGAGATCCATCTGTTCACGAATCATTTCTTTTACTCTTGTGCCTTTTATTTTGGTGGTCTTTTCGGTCCCCTTCAGGACATTCAAAACAGTCACCCTGGCTTCATCGGAGTACATATCAGCCACTGCAAGGTCAAAGGTGTCGCCTAGCAGCTCATATTTTTTAAAAAATTCTAAATATTCATCTGCCTGCGACGCATGCGCTGAAAAGGGAAGAACACACAAAAAAATCAGGGTGATGAATTTTATTCTCAAGTTCATTGGACTCTCCTAAAAATTCAGTCAGCGACTGGAATCTATCTCTGTTTGGAGTCGGAGTTTTAATTTAAGTAACACAAGCTCCGTCCTTTGATATGCAATGTCTATTATAAACATATTTGGCGAACCGAAATAACAATAAAAGGCGAAGGATTGAATGTCAAACCACCTTCGGTGGGTTACCCTAATCTTTTAAAAGGTGTAAAGGTCAAACCTTAAAGAATTTTCTATTCTAACATTACCGATAATCCCCATCAGGAAAATCAAGTTATCCCTATAATGCGGTTTAACAATATATTGTGATGAAATTGAAACAAAACTGAGGAACAATTGAAATATGTATTTGCGATATTGATTGAGTAAAATTAATTATTGTTCTTCGGGGAGAGAATAATGAAAACTAAAGTTCCAAGCTTTGATGAGTTGGATGCAAACCAACTAAAAGAATTGATTCAGTCGGGGTCTGGCAAAGCCGGATCCGGGAAAAAGTCTGCAAAAAAATCCAAGAAACTTCCATTGAAAGAAAAAAAGTCCAGCGACGAATATAATGCGGGCGCAAGAATTTTGGAAGTAGATATCTCCGATTTCGAGCTTTAGACACCCCTCCGGGGTGTAAAGATTTTCATTGCCTCCCGCGCTAGCGGGTCACACTTTCCAGCCTTTTGCTGCGCTCAATTTCAGTAACGCCGGCAAGAAAGTTATCGAAGCGATCAAACAACAAAAAACCCCCAGTGTTAAAACCAGCCCTAAACTAAAAACACCGTAATGGTTGGCGACCATCATGCTGCCGAAACCGATCATAGTGGTTAACGAACTCAACACCACCGCCTGCCCGGTGCTTTTACCTAGCACCACTGCGTTCTTATCTTTCTCTTCGCGATAGCGATGAGTGATGTGGATTCCGTTCACCACCCCTATCCCTAAAATCAATGGCAGGATAACCAGATTCGCCATATTGAGTTTGAGTCCGAACAAATCCATAATCCCCAACGTCCAAACGGACCCCACCAGAACGGGTAACAATATAAAGCAAACGGTACGCAAGTTTCTAAAAACTGCAAAAACGTAAATAATGATCGCGGTCATAGCGTAGATGCCGCCGTTGATATAGCCTTCGGTCATCAACCGTGTGGAATTGAACATATGTACGGCGCTGCCGGTGACGTTTGGGTCTACCGAGCGCAAATCTTTTAAGTACTCGTTACGTTTTTCCAGGTTCCAAATATCGACACTGGGGAAAACGGTAATGAGATATTTACCCTGCGCTGAAATATATCTTTCTCTCAAACTTTTTGGGATGCTGGCAATCTCTACAAACTTGGGCTCGGCATTTTCTTTTAACTCGGTCATCAGTCCGCGATAATCGACAAACAATTCCTCCGAGAACTCTGCGAGTTCTTTCTCTGCTGCCTCCTGTTCGATCGTTTCACTTCTTCCAAGAAACTGATCAACAAGCCGAGCGGCTTGCGCGACCTTATCTTCTTTGCCTTCCCTCCCCTGCAATTTGAAGCGGATGCGTTTTAGTGTTTTGTTCAGCGCTTTAAGTGAGAAGGGTTCGTCTTCTTCTTCGACATAAAGTTCGCGCAGCATGGGCGCGAGGTTTTCTTTTACGTATTCGGCATTTTCGTTTTGGTTTTCGGGAATCATTGCCGCGATGCTCTCGACATTTTCTATGGTCGGCAGGGTTTTCAGTTTGGCTGCTTTTTCGCGGACTTCTTCGAGCGAGTCCGCAAGAAAAGCCGCAGACCATGCAGAGCGACCGGCGTTTTCGAGGATACGCATTTCATATTTTACGGCTTCGGTTCCTTTGGCTTGCAGGTTCAGCAGGTTGTAGTCGAAAAAGTTTTTGCGCAGCGAAAGCGAAGCGACCAAAACCAAAATGCTGCAAACAATAATGATGAGTTTGTAGTTGTTAAAAAACCTGTCGAGCCTACTGATGCTTGCGGTGACGGGTTTTTCAGTTGTCTTGAAATAATTGGGTTTCCGCCATTTCTCTTCGAGTGTCACCAGTGCTGGCAACAGCAAGATCATCGCTATCATGCAGAAGAGAATTCCCCATCCGGCGATCCACCCCAGTTCTACGATCCCGATGAAGTCGGTCAGCACCATAGCCCCAAACGCCATTGCTGTAGTGATGGCTCCTGAAAAATTTCCTTGCCCTGTTCCCTGCAAAGTTTTTTGTAGCGCGGGCAGTATGTCGTTCCCTGATTGACGTTCTTCTTTATAACGTCCGAGAATATGAATTCCAAAATCGATGCCGAGTCCGATCAGGATGGTAGTAAACACCACCGACAGAATATTCAGGTGGCCCACGGTTACTGAGGTGAAGCCCAACGACCATGCAATTGCAACGAGCAGACTGAACACAGCCAGTAGCGGTTTGACGATGCCTTTAAACGCGATGATGAATAGCAGCGCAACTCCGCTGAGTGCGATCTTCGATGCCAACTCGACATCTTTTTGTGTGGTGATCATTTCGTCGGTGGAGATAACGTCTTCGCCGGTGAGCCCAACTTCTATATCGGGAAAATCTTTTTTCACTTCGGCGATCAGGTCGCGCGCTGAGTAGACGGAATCTTTATAACCTGTAAAACTGGTTTCATCTTCGTTGGGAACGGCGAGTATGAAAAGCAACTTTTCATTTTTAGAAACGAGATAACCTTTTTCACGCAGAGATTCTTCACCGGAAGAATTGAACAGCGATTGCCAGGGCGACTGGTAATGATAATCTTTTTTCAGAGAGCGGTTCATTTCTTCGAGAATGCGTATCAACAAATTCAAATCGTTCTCGTCGTTTGTCTTTTCTTCTTCGTCATCACCCTCGCCGAGAAAATCGGTCATCAACGAATTGACCATGCCGGAACTGATTTCTGTATTGATCTGGTTGAGCAGAGGGTTTAGTCCGGGCGAGGCGTTTATGGATTCAATAAAATCCTGATGCTCTTCGAGTTTTTCCTGCAGGTTTTTTAAATCTTCGGGTTCGAGGTAGAGCAGAAAGCGGGAGCGGAAGTAACTGGTATCGAATTTATAGATGACTTGCGAAAACAGGTCAGGGCTGCGTTGCAGCTTTTCTGCAAGTGTTTCTGCCAACTGAGCCAAACGTGCGGGCGTTCCGCCCTCAGCGACGATGACCATGCCTTCGAGGTCTTTAAAGTGTTTACGGTAGTCTTTATAGAGTTTGACGTAGGGCAAGCCTTTGGCGACAAGATCGCCGCGACCGGTTTTGAAGGTTAGTTTTTCACCGGTGACCCAAATGGAAACGCCAGCAAGGACCAGGGAAACAACAACGACTAAAAGGGAATGTTTGAATGCCAGCCGTTCAACAAAATGAAAAAGCTTACCTAAGAGTGAAGAACTATCTTTTTCGGAGTTAGACATGAAAGGGAGAACCGATGGATAGCCGCGCTCTTTTCAGAAGCTCGCGATGACGGCAAGGTAGTTTATTGACGGGTTTCATACCGCTGCGGTCTTTGCCCATTGTCTTCATATCCGCGGCGGGTGTTGTCAGGGAGAAGCTTTTTATCACTGGCCCCACGCCGAGTGGCTAGAAGCGCATGCCAACGGTGAAAACGTGTGCGTTGAGACCAATATTGGGGAACTCGATTCCAGAATTGGAGACGTGCCACAGACGGTAGTTGAGTGACCATGCACTGTCTTTGTTGAAAAATTCCACACCCGCTCCAACATGCAACAAGAACTCAAATTTAGTCGCAATTTCGCGTGTGGCGAGGTCATTCCAATCACCATAGGAGAAACCTGCCCCTGCAAGAATGTTGGGCGCCCATTTTCTATTTGGACTGAGGAACTTATATTGAGCCATGAGAGGAGAAAATCCCCAGAGTGTATTTCCACCACGGTCTGCAGCAATAGCGACACCCGCTTCTGCATGGTAGAAAAGCGCACCTTTGTAAAAGGATTCGCCGATTATCCCTGTAATATTGTGCTGCCAGTTAGGGAACATAAAGAGTGTACCTATATTAATGCGATCTCTTCCTGGTGGTAAATCAAAGGTGTAACCCCAACCGAATTGGCCGCCAAAATCGGACGAACCCTTCTCAAAGCGTTCAGAGAAAGTATCGGCATCGGCAACGGTAACATGGGTTGAGAACGCTAGAAAAAGAGCGGTAACTGCAGCAAGCAAAAATCTCATAACTGATTGTATCCTAATATCTAATTTAAAATAAATTTCTACTTTAAAAGCGAAATTGTATCATAAATGGTTGCTATTTCCATGCAATTATTGGGGTTTGCATGAATAAGGTTTAGTGTTATAATCGGCCTTTTCTCAAATAAATAAAGGGATTTTCGCTATGATGGGAATAGGTTTTCCAGAATTAATGATCATTTTGGTCATTATTATGATTATTTTCGGAGCGGGCAAGCTTCCTGAGATCGGTAGCGCCTTTGGAAACAGCATCCGAAACTTTAAGAAATCGATGAAGGATGCAGAGCAAGAAAATGAAGAGTTGCCTGAAGGCGAGACCGCTGAAGCAGCGATCACAGAAGGTGAGCCTGTTGAAGGTGACTCTGCTGAGGAAACTCCTCCTGCCGAAAATCCTGTTGCCTCTACAACGGAAACGGAACAGAAATAATCCGATTCTGATCGCCTTTGAGCTTTTTTCGAGAATATTTTCTCGAAAAATTTTCTGGCAATGCCTTCAAATTGAATCGCTTTGCTACTCCAGGCATCTTAATTATTAAGGTGAGCGAAAAGCAATTGGCGGCGGTTTGAGAGGTATGCGCCCTTTCCCATAATTTAAAGCCGAATTGCTGTATATGTCTTTTTCTCAGCCCAAAGAAGATAAAGAGATTGAAGAGGCCTTGGTCCGCAAGTTTCAGGGTGGAGATCTTGAAGCTTACGACAAGATAGCTGAAATTTATCAAAAAAAGATCTACGGGCTGAGTTTCAATTTGACGCGCAACCAAATGGATGCCCAGGATGTGACTCAGGAGGTTCTTCTGACTCTCTTCCGCAAGATCAGTATGTTTCAGGGTAAATCGGCATTTTCGAGTTGGGTTTACCGGATAACGCTCAACGCCAGCTACATGAAACTGCGTAGCAAGAAAAAAGAACCAAACGTATCTATTGATGAGTTGATGCCATCGTACAATGGTGCGGGGTTTCAACAAGAAAAAATTCAGGACTGGTCAGAAAATACGGAATCGTTAATGTTTACCAACGAAACCCGTGACGTTATCAACAAAGCCGTTGACCTACTTCCTGAAAAAGAAAAAGTAGTTTTTCTATTGCGTGATGTGGAAGGGCTCTCCACTGAAAAAACTGGAGAAATTCTTGAATTAACTGTCCCGGCCGTTAAATCGAGACTGCATCGAGCGAGATTGTTTTTAAGAAAAAAACTTTCAAATTACTTTGAAGAATTTTCATCGCGGAAGGCGGAAAAATGATTTGCTGTAAAGAGTGTCTCGACCTACTCTACGATTACCTAGAAGGGGAACTGGACCAAGAAACAACGAAATCTCTTGATGAGCATTTTGAGGATTGCCCTCCCTGCATTTCGTTTTTGAATACCTATAAATCGACAACCGCGCTCTGCCGAGAAACCTTGAATCAGGTCGAAATTCCCGAGGCAATAAGAGACAACCTGCTCAAAGTTATTAAAGAGCAAAAAGAAAATAATTAGCATTTGAAGGTCTAGTTGTCGATTAAAGCTCAACGGCTTAATAACCCATCATTAGACAAACTTTTAAGGTTCCGTTATAATTTTTAAGAATTCATTAATCCGATTTGCCATCACTTATCTGTTAAGATATAAGTATCTGTTATTGATCACACACTTTCCTGAGGCTAAGGGACATGGTTGAAATGAAGGTTGAGGGGCTAACTTTAGACCCACTCACTAACATGCCCATCATTATTTTAAAAGATTCGACGGGCGCGAAAGCATTGCCCATCTGGGTCGGTTATTTTGAGGCCAACGCCATCGCCTTGGAAATAGAAAATATTTCTACGCCACGTCCCATGACTCATGACCTGCTTAAAAACCTGATTCAGAATATGAAAGCAAAGGTTAACCATATTCTGGTCAATGAATTAAAAGATAATACTTTTTATGCGGTCATTTCTGTGGTTTGCGGAGACACAACTCTCTCTATCGATTCACGTCCTTCCGATGCCATTGCTCTGGCATTGAGGACCAAGTCACCTATATTCGTAGAAGAAAAAGTAATCGAAGCTGCTAAAAGCCTGGATCTCCCTGATCCTGAAAAAACCAATACGGATGATGAAAAACAGTGGCAAGACTGGCTCAATAAAATTAAGCCGGAAGATTTTGGCAAGCTGTAAGTTTTCATTTACCCGTTCAAGTCTGATAGTATTCCCCCCTACATATTTTAATAAGTCGTGAGCGTATCGACAAAGTTGGTCGCTTGACCAGAACGGTTTGGATATCAGGTTGAACTTGTGAAAAAAATCGGAATATTCTGCAAACAAAACCCAAATGTTGACCCCCAAATTGTCAGCGAACTTGCCCTATGGTTAGAGGCTAGAAACTGTAAGGTTTGCCTGGAACCGGATACTGCTGAATTAATTGGTAAAGAACCTTCTACTTCTAAGGAGGATGTTGCTTCCGGCTCCGATCTAGTCATTGTATTAGGTGGAGATGGAACCTTGCTCAATGTCGCCGGCATTGTTCATCCACATGAAGTTCCAATTTTGGGTGTCAATCTGGGAAATCTTGGATTCTTAACCGAAACCACATTTGAAGATCTTTACCCAACTTTGGATCAGGTCTTGGATGGTAAGTTCGAAATCGAAAACCGCATGCTTTTAAATGCGGGAGTATTGCGCGCCGGAAAAAAAATTGCGGACTTCAATGTGCTCAACGATATCGTAATTAATAAAGGTGCGCTGGCAAGAATCGTCAATCTTGAAGTTTTTGTTGATAACCAACATATGACTTCCTACAGGGCTGATGGGCTCATCATCGCTTCTCCAACTGGCTCGACCGCTTACTCTTTATCAGCCGGGGGACCTATTATCCACCCCAGTATGCGGGCTTTAGTTCTAAGTCCGATTTGCCCCTTTGCGCTAACAAACAGACCTATAGTGATACCCGATTCTTCGACGATTAAAGTTCAACTTACAACACGCAATGAAGACGAAGATGTGAGAATCACGCTGGATGGTCAAACAGGTTATTCCATGAAGTCTGGAGATATTCTGGAGGCAAAAAAGGCAGATATCCCAGTAAAGCTTGTTCAAACTCCAGGAAAAAACTATTACCAGCTATTGAGAAAAAAATTGCATTGGGGCGGAACAGCAGAAAATAATCCCTAATCTTATCGCCGAGCACTGCGAACATGAATCAAAATATAATTGCATGCGGACAGAAGGTGGATATTGGCACGCCCGTCGTTCTATGGACAGACAAAAAGGGGTTCGAGTGCCCCAACAAACGTGGTCGCCAAACTTGCTCCCAGCACGACTCCTCTCTTAATGATGCTCCCAGCCAAAAAAGCAGTAGCTATAAAATTAAAAATCCGGAAACAGCCTATAAAGAACTAACTAAAAATGTATACCAGTTCGTTCTTCATTATGATGTTTGCTACACCTCATTTCACTGCCACCAACTGATGGTGGAAAGCCCCTTTAAAGGAAGCCATTTTTATCTGGATTTAGACGGAACTCTTTTCCAAACTTGCGACTTATATTGGAAGACAAACACAGCTCCTGCGGATGACAAAAAAGGCAACGAAAGAGCGGTGCATGTAGAAATCTCCAATTTGTCCTGGGAAGCGTTGGCCAAACAAGCCGAATATTATCCATCCAAAAAAGACAAGTATAAGAAGACCGAGAAGGGTTGGAAGCTGGATATCCCCGATGAATACAAAACCAAAATTTTGAATACTCCTTTCACAGCAATGCCGTCTCGAACATTTGGTGGTAGAGGCTACTTCAGCAAAAAAATTAATGGGAAAATGGTCAGAATGTGGGACTTCACAGAAGAACAATATGAAACCTTAATAAAACTTAGTATTGGTTTGAACAAACTACTTCCGGGAATCAAATTACAAGTCCCCACAGACAAAGAAAGCGGAAAGCACCCTCTCGATCGGTTGAAAAATTTTTCACGATTTTCAGGAATTTTAGGACACAGTCACGTCCAAAATGGTTCTACCGGCCTTGAATGCAAATACGATCCAGGGTCTGCTTTTAACTGGTCGCGCCTGCATCGTACTTTCAAAAAATCCAAGTCTTGAAAATGCGGCTGGATGAATTCTCAGCATATAAGAAATTTGGGTTGACCTTTTTGCCCTTATAGGGGAAGCTGGGGCCACGCATATTAAAAAAATTTTTGGCTATAAAATGAACCGACTTTTATTCAGTTTTCTATTTTTTCTAATTGGAATCGGGCTCTCCTCTCAGGCTGCGGCAGAGACTTGGTATGTGAAAAAATCTTCCACCAAACTACAAGCTGAAGCCAAAGCAAGATCCAAAGTCTTGGGCAAATTAAATAAAGGGACTCCGGTTGATATTCTGGAAAAATCCGGAAAATTTTTTAAAGTTTCAGCCGGCGGTGAGACGGGGTGGATATTCAGATTTAAATTGACTAAAAAAGCACCTTCAGGAAGTGGTGGTGACGGTGATGTTTTAGGGGCATTGGGTGGGCAACAACAAATTGCTGCACGCGAATCTGCATACGGTTCCAGCATTCGCGGACTCAGCCCTGTTTCAGAAGAACACGCCATTAAAAAAGGTGTCTCACCAGCCAGCATTGAATCGGTAAAGGAAATGGAACGCTATAAGGTCGATGACGATGCACTGGACAAGTTTCTTGAAGAAGGTCGCCTGGGAGCCTACGCGGATTAATTATGAAAACTAAAACTTCTTTTTTTATTCTATTTTTGTTGGGACTTCTTGCATGGGCATTACCTTCCTACTCTTTCAATTTTGGTGATGTTCTAAAAGAAGTCGAAAAATCCTCTCGTCCACCTGAGAAATCTCCACCTAAAGAAGAGCCTGAACCTGCGAAGCCGCAGGCTCAACAACCCCAACAAAATGGCGGTGGAGGTTTGATAGGGCTTGGCGACTCGTTAGGAATTTTTGATAAAAAAACATCCAAAATTTTACAGCAAAGCGTTAACACTCTTAAAGCTCTTCAACCCATCGGTTACGAAGAAGAAAAAGCCATAGGGGGGCGACTGGCAGTAGAAGTGTTCAATCGCTATGGAGGCGCTTATGAAGACCCAGAACTATTGCGCTACGTCAATCTGGTCGGACAGGCAGTGGCTGAAGTTTCCAACCGACCCGATATTGATTACCATTTTGCGATTTTAAACACCGAATATCCCAATGCGTTTGCCACTCCTGGGGGTTATGTGTTTGTCAGCATTGGCTTGTTAAAGATGATTGAAAATGAAGCTCAACTCGCTGGAGTTTTGGCACACGAAGTAGCCCACATCACTCGCAAACATGCACTTCAAACCTTAGAGCGGAGTCGCAGCCTGCAAGGTGTCAGCTCATTGACTTTAACGGTGATGGACAAGGACCCGGGGCTGTTCGACAAACTGATCGATGAAGTTTCAAACACATTATTTACAAAAGGTCTGGACAAAAATCTGGAATTTGAAGCAGACAAGTATGGAAGAGAATTCGCGTATCGGACAGGATATTATCCCGGAGCACTGAAAAAGTTCATCCAAAGATTAGGAGCCAGCAAAAAAAATTCAGGCTCCATTTTTAACAGCACTCATCCGACCTCCCGGGAAAGATACAACCTCCTCAACAAATCTTCATCTCGCTACAAAAAAGCATCTCTTTACCCAACACTGGGGAAAAGATTCCAAGTAGCTATCAAAAGGTAACTCCAAAATGGCAAAAAACTCTATCTTTCGGGATGAACTTCCGGGTGAGAAGAAAAGCATAATCAATCTTTTGATGACAGGCTATATCGTTGTCATCTCCTGCCTTGGTTACGCGGCATTTTTCCTTTATGTTCAATTAGGGCAGGTCGAGCGCATTGTATCAACCATGAATACTGAGACCCTGCAACCCGATCAATTAAAATTATTAAAAGATCGCGTGACACGTAGTGCTGTGCAATTAAAAAATGAAATGATTGGGATGGCGATTGTAGGAACAATCGTTTGTATTATTGGAGGACTCTACACCATAAGTATGGTGATCCGTCCCTTAAAGAAACTTGTTCAATTTGCAGAGGAAAATGGCAATACAGAATTGCCTGAAATAAAATCCAACACAGAGATAAAACAGTTGGCAACCGCTATAGCAGTACTTACCGACAAGTTAAATCAAGAAGAGAAAAAAACCTCCCCTTAAAACTCTTGCCACTTAAGAGTCGTTATAATCACGAGACATTCCCCCCAACTCTTCTTTAAATGGGAACACCACTTCCCTGGGGATTCCAGTTTCATCAAGTAATTGGGCGAAGTAATAAAAATTCATTGATTCTTTTATACGTAAAATTGAATTCTGAATTTCTTTGGGATCAGTAGATATTGGTACCAAATCTTCACATAGAAGCTCTATTTCTAACGGTTCCTTCTCTGCACGAGAGACGAGCGTAGCTACCCTGGAAGTTTTCAGACCATCACGCTGAGTTTGCCTATCTTCCATTTGTTTGTTAAAAAATTTGATGCATTTTTCCCGTAGAATAAGTCTTTTCTGCCAAGGTTTGATTTTCTTCCATTTACCAAACCTAATTTCCACGGGTTTTTCAAAGTGCAAATTATTTAATTCATCCATTTTGGATTGATCATCTTCCAGCTTGACTTTTCTTTCCTCTATTCTGGTTTGAAGTTCTTGATCATAGGAATCCTCCCTGAATTTTTTATCGGCCTTTCTTTTTTCAAGGAACTTTTCATAGCGAAGGTAGATCACTTCAGTCAAAGTCATCTCATCAAGTTCTCGGTACAGCTTCTTGGTTTCTTTTATGTGAAATGATTTTGCTTCTTCAATCATTTTTGCGTATTTTTCTGGATTCTTATCTTCAAGCTCCGTTAAAACAGGTTTGAATTCTTCCCATTTCAGATTAGCCTGCCACCCGCCAAGAATGATGACTCCAAAAATAAATAGCCTTATTAGGGTTTTCATGAATATTTTTCTAAAAAAGAGTCAAGGTAATTGGGCGACCCGAAACCAGAAGTTATGAATATTTTTCACACAGTCCAAATGCCCTTGGTAACTTAACGGCTTTTGGATAAAACTATTTACTCCTAAATCATAGCTCATCCTGATGTTTTCAGTTGTAGCACTATGGGAGATAATAATTATAGGAATCTTTATAGGAAGGGATGCCTCACGAATCTCTCGAACGGCTTCAAAGCCGTTTTTCCTCGGCATGTTTAAATCTGAAATAATTAGTTTGGGTAATACCGGATTTTTCTGTAAAAAATAATCCACCAATTCCTGGCCATCATTTAGCCGCTTAATACTGAGCGAAAATCCATTTTCATGAGAAGCATCAAGAAAAAACGAAAAATCCTCCTCACAATCTTCGGCATACAGAATGTCTAGCGGGCTGTCCAGGTGCTCCATAAATCTTGAAACTTCGATAGTTATTGAAAATATTCGTATCGGAAAACGAATATATAATATTTACAATACCAGCTATTGTCAAGAAAAGAAAAGCATTACGGCGTTAGGAAAAAAAGAGAGGAGGGAGGGTTGCGGATTAATGCTTAAAATGACGGGTTCCAGTAAATACCATAGCTATATTATGCTCCTTAGCCGCTTGCAAAACTTCCTCATCGCGGATAGAGCCTCCTGGAGATATTATGGCTGAGATCCCATTCTTTGCGGCTTCATCCACAGAATCTCTGAATGGGAAAAATGCATCAGAAGCCATTACTGCCCCCGAAAGAGATTTTCGAGCCTTTTCAACAGCGACCCTTGCAGAATCGACCCGGCTCATTTGACCCGCTCCGATACCAAGGATTTCATTATCTTTTGCATAGATGATCGCATTCGACTTAACGTGTTTGGCGACCAACCAAGCAAACTTCATATCTTCCATTTCACGGTCCGTTGGCTCTCGCTCACTGGCGATTTTCAGCTGACCTTCAACATAGTTTAGAGAATCCTGACTTTGAACCAACAGTCCACCGCTAATCCGTTTCAAGTCGTATCGTTGGTCTTCGGAAGATAATTCTGTAGCCGGCATTTGCATTAGCCGAATATTTTTCTTTGCTGAAAATAATTTTACCGCCTCCGGTTCAAATCCAGGAGCCACCACAGCCTCTACAAAATTTTTGAGGATCTCTTCAGCAACCTGGGCAGTGACCAACTGGTTGAACCCTAAAATACCGCCAAAAGCGGAAGTCGGATCTACTTCTCTTGCTAGAATAAACGTTTTTAGCTGATCATCTCCCACCGCGACGCCACAAGGGTTGGTGTGTTTAATAATAACCACAGCCCCCGCACCAAGCTCCCGCACAAGTTCCCACGCTGCATTTAAATCGATATAGTTATTGAATGACAACTCCTTGCCTTGGAGTTGTTCGGCCGCAACTATGTCAGTCGATAACGGTTGGCTCTCTTTATACAAAGCCGCTGATTGGTGAGGATTCTCTCCATACCGCAGGTCTTGTACCTTGGTGTAAGGTTGATTTAAACAGGGGGGAAAACCGGGTTCATCTTCCAATTGGCCAGATAAGTAAGTGGCGATCAAAGAATCGTATCGCGCCGTGTGAGCAAAGGCATCGCGACTCAAACGCCTCCGCATTTCGAGAGAAACAGACCCCTTTTTCATTTCTTCCAACACCAGTCCATAGTTTTTTGGATCAACCACTATGGTGACATCATTACAGTTTTTTGCGGAAGAACGAACCATGGCAGGGCCGCCAATATCTATATTCTCTATCGCCTCTTCCAAGGTGCAGCCTTCTTTAGCTACAGTTTGCTCAAAGGGATACAAATTTATTACCACAAGATCAATAGGGCGTATTCCATGTTCCTCCATTGCTTTCATGTGCTCGGGAACATCCCTTCTTCCCAGAATTCCACCATGAACCCGAGGGTGCAGAGTCTTGATTCTGCCATCCATCATTTCTGGGAAGCCAGTGTAATCGGATACCTGAATCACAGGCACACCACCCTTGCGCAACAATTCAGCGGTTCCCCCCGTAGAGAGAATTTCTATTCCGAAGCTATGGAGTTCTTTAGCAAACTCAAGAACACCTGTTTTGTCCGACACACTTATTAGTGCCCTTTGAATGGGTTTCATTATTATTTTTTAAAAGGAAAGTTTTACTGAGGGAGTTTTGGTTTCTCAGCAGGCGACTTGGAAATTAAAAATTCTGGTGTCAAAGCATCAATCAATTTAAGAGACCATACAGGAAAAGAACCATACGATTCCATCAGCCCAGGTTCTTCCTTCTTTTCAGGAGCTTTCGTAGTTTTATTTTCTTTGTCAGAATCATTCATTACGCACCTACCTCATTTACATATTCTTAATCGGGGAACGATTGAAGGCCGAAGTCTACACCTTTTCCAACCATTTTAAAATAAAAATCCCTCCCTTCCTTGAGAAGAAGTATTCCCCTCCCCAAAAAGCGGCCCAACACCGTCAAACCCTTTACCTTAAGCCTGAAAATACTATCTATCCTATTTAAAGGGCAGCCTTATTATATCGAAAGCAATCGGTGGTGTGATCATTCACCATTCCCGTCGCCTGCATGAAGGCGTAACAAATTGTCGAGCCCACAAACTTAAACCCACGTTTTTTCAAGTCTTTACTCATAGCATCCGACTCTTTTGTAATTGCAGGAATTTGCGCCAATATTTTCCACTTATTTTTTCGCGGCTTGCCTCCAATAAAGCCCCAAATATATTTATCGAAGCTGCCAAATTCTTTTTGCACTTCTAAAAAGGCCCGCGCATTAGTGACAGAAGCAGCTACCTTTAATCGATTGCGCACAATACCTATATCTCGCAAAAGTTCCTGCTGTTTATCCTCGTCAAATTTGGCTACTTTTTTAGGATCAAAATTTTTATACGCCTTACGGTAATTCCCACGTTTATTAAGGATGGTTGTCCAACTAAGGCCTGCCTGCGCCCCTTCCAAAATGAGAAATTCGAATAAAGCTCGATCCTCGTGAAGGGGTACTCCCCATTCTTCATCATGATATTTTATGTCTAGTTCCGTTGGCTTGGAATTGTGTCCTACCCACGCACATCGCTTGACCACTTTTCTTATCCTTTCCAAAGTTATTCAGACCAAACTGCCAACTCATTTCCATTGGGGTCATGAAAATGAAACCTTTTCCCACCGGGAAATTCATAAGTTGGCTTTATAATTTTTCCACCTGCCTGCGCAACCTCTTCTAACTTTTTATCAAGGTTAACCGCATAAAGAACAATCAAAACACCGGGAGAGGAAATTTGAGCATCTCCCATTCCATTGAAGCCACCATCAATATTTGCTCCTGAAAAACTAATGTAGTCAGGTCCCCAATCTGTGAACTCCCATCCAAACACCTGATTGTAGAAATCTTTGGTGTTTGCGCTATTAACCATTGGGAGTTCAATGTAGTTAATACTGTTATTCATGTTTCCCATAAAATTTTTCCTTTATCAAATTGAGA
>JAJDAV010000072.1 GCA_029261695.1 Nitrospinaceae bacterium
AACGGTTTCTTTTTTGCTCCGCGTCGAGTTAATCTAATTACTACTGCCAATGTTTTCTCCTTCGTGAAAATCGGTCTTCCCAGAGTTGGGTGAGACACATAAAATTTACATTCAATTTATTAACTAATACTTTATTAGCGGCCCATGAATCCGCCGCCGCCCATAAGGCTACCGAAATTGAGTCCGCCGCCTCGTGAAACTTTTTTCATCATCTTTTGCATCTGCGCAAACTGTTTTAACAACTTATTAATATCATTCACCCGCGTTCCACTCCCTTGGGCGATTCTGCGTTTACGGCTTGCATTGATGATATTGTGTTTGGCTCTTTCCTTCGGCGTCATCGAACCGATGATAGCCTCAATCTGAACAAATGCTTTATTGTCGACCTTAAGTCCTTTTAATTTGCCAGCGCCAGGAATCATCCCCAACAATTGTTCCATGGAACCCATCTTTTGAATTTGTTTCAACTGGTCGCGAAAATCCTCCAAGGTAAAAGCGTTGGCCTTGAATTTTTTCTGTAACTCTTCCTGCTCTTCCTTTTCAAAATTTTCTTCCGCCTTTTCGACCAGCGACATAACGTCGCCCATACCGAGAATGCGGGAGACAATCCGATCAGGATGAAAAGGCTCAAGAGCATCCAGTTTTTCTCCCATTCCCACAAAACGAATGGGTTTACCTGTAATGGACTTAATAGAAAGCGCTGCACCGCCTCGCGCATCACCATCCATCTTTGTCAAAACTACACCATCGATGCCAACAGCATCATGGAATGTCTTAGCGATTTCTGCAGCTTGTTGCCCCATCATTGCATCAGCTACGAACAACACTTCATGAGGCTGCACCGTCTCTTTGATGCGTTTCAGTTCATCCATCAGATCTTCATCGACCTGCTGACGACCTGCAGTATCGATGATGACAACTTGGCTCATTTTATCCGTTGCATCATCTAGAGCTTTTTTACAAATAGCTATCGGGTCTTTTTCATCGCCGCCTTCATAGACAGAAACACCAATATCACGACCCAGCACATGCAACTGTTCAATAGCTGCCGGACGGTAAACATCGGCAGGAACCAGAAGACAGCTTTTACCTTTTTCTTTAAAACGTTTTGCCAGCTTGCCCACCGTAGTGGTTTTACCCGATCCCTGTAATCCCGCCATCAAAATTATGGTCGGTGGTTTCGAAGCAAACTGAATATCTGTAAACGCATCACCAATCAACAACGTCAATTCGTCATTGACGATTTTCACCATCTGGTGACCCGGCGTCAGGCTTTTTAAAACTTCCTGTCCCACAGCTTTTTCACGCACTGGAGCAAGAAAATCTTTTATCACGGGCAGACTGACATCGGCTTCAATCAACGCGACACGAATTTCGCGCAAAGCTTCATCGACATCGGCCTCTTTTAATACCCCACGGCCTTTTAATTTTTTGTAGATTCGCTCGAGGCGATCCGATAAATTTTCAAACATGAAAAATCTGTATAAACCCTTAAAAATTCAGGGGGAATGTTTGGTCTTATTGTAAATAAGTTAGTATATAATAACCCCCCGATACTGGCAATCTTTAATATCCATTTACTCAGCAATGACCCTTAACCTATGAAAAACAAAGCAGTAGTGCTACTCAGTGGCGGATTAGACTCGACAACAACCCTGGCAATTGCCCAAAAACAAGGTTTTCAGGTCTTTGCTCTTAGTTTCGATTATGGACAAAGGCATGGGGTGGAACTGGAAAGAGCCAAAGAAATAGCAGAAAAATTCTCCGTCACCGATCACCAGATCATGACCATTGACCTCAGACAATTTGGCGGTTCGGCTCTGACAGATTCTATTGAAGTCCCAACCCATCGTAACGAAAGCGAAATGAACGAGGAAATCCCTGTCACGTATGTTCCGGCCCGCAACACAATTTTTCTATCTTTCTGTCTGGCCTATGCAGAAGTAAAAAATGCGCAAGATATTTTTCTAGGAGTCAATGCAGTGGACTACAGCGGTTACCCCGATTGCCGGCCTGAGTTTATCGCCGCGTTTGAGACACTTGCGAACCTAGCCACCAAAGCCGGGGTAGAAGGAAAAGAAAAATTGAAAATACATACTCCCTTGATCGAATTTACGAAAGCCGAAATCATTTTGAAAGGACTTGAGTTGGGTGTCGATTATTCTCTAACGCATAGTTGTTACAATCCAAAAGAAAACGGCACTGCCTGTGGAAGTTGCGATAGTTGTGTTTTACGCTTGAAAGGGTTTAACGAGGCAGGCTTTGAAGACCCGATTGGATACAGTGCCTGACGACCTTTATTTTTTATCTGGGTTTACACCTGACGGCGCACGAATGCTGATGAAAAATATTACGGCCTCGTCACATTTCGCTCGCTCGCAATGACAAACATAGCCCAATAAAAAACCCCCTCCGAATTGGGAGGGGGTTTGATTTTTTACAATCCATTTTTCTAGAAGCTTATAGGCTATATTTCGCCATAAAGGCAACGACCTATTACAAGCGGCGGTTCGCCGCTACATTTTGCTTCCTTCATCCATGCGTTTGTGTTCCATCTCTTTCATTTTCATGGCTTCGTCTTTCATGCTGCTGCCTTCTTCTTTCATATGATCTTTTTTGTGTTCATATTTGCCATATTTTTTTTCGTAGTATTCTTTGGAATGCTCTCCACCATGCTCCCCCGTCATTCCTGAATGGTCGCCGCCCATTGCACCGTGCCCGTCTTTATATTCGTGCGCCATTGCACGAGATTTACGATCCATCTCCATTGCTGATCCGCCACTGCCTTCTTCATACATATCATGACCCTGCTTTTCTCCTTCATGTGCACCGTCATGGGCCAAAGCAGGCGAAGCAAACAACATTCCGAACAATGGAATCGCAATAAACATCATTTTCATTTTTATCTCCTGTCAGTTTTATTTTTCCTGAAAAACTTGTTAGATAAGAGTACCAGTTTTTAATTTATGGAAGCAAAGAAAATAAAACCCCCTTAATCCCCCTTATCAGGGAGAATTATTAAAATCCAAATTCTAGAAGCTCAGCAGTAATAGTTCGCCCCAAAATGCTCTGACCTTGAGCCTCCCTCGCTAGAGGGATTCAGCGCCGTCGACGAACAGGGTATCGCCATTAACAAATTGATTTCCCAATAAATAGTCGAGCGCTTGCAGGAGATTTTCCATTTTCCCATGTTTTCGCATTGGCACTTTCTTAGCGGCTTTTTCAAGATAATCGGGCGCACCCCCTTGAGGGGGAAGGATGAGTCCCGGAGCTATTCCATTCACGCGAACCGTTTGCCCCCATTCGACTGCTGCCAGTTCGGTTAAATGTTTTAGGCCCACCTTACTTACTGAATAAGCACCGAAGGTAGAAATATGTTTGCGCACCCGCTCATCAAGAATATTGACGATCATCCCTTTATTGACACTACATTTGTAGTCACGCATTAACAGGTAGGGAGACATCAAATTTAAATTCATTGTATCTATCAGGGTTTGCTTTTGAGTTTCTTCCAGGTTTTCCTGAATAAAATTTGCCGCAGAGTTTATGAGCAATTCTATATCATCGAAGTCGGCGAGTATCTTTGAGAAAAACTGATCTGTTTCTTCGAGATTAGAAAAATCGCAAGAATAACTCTGGCATCGAACTCCCTGAGATTTTATCTCTTCAATCACTGCAGTCGGTTCTGACTTATTATAATGCAGGGCGATGTTGAATCCTTTTCCTGCGAGATGTAGCGCCATTGCTCTACCAATGCGAATGGCGGCCCCGGTTACGATTGCTGTTGGCATTTTTGTTCCCTGTTTGGCTTATGCTATACTTGGTTGAAGAGAGTATTTAACTTCAAATTTCTTATTAAATCCACCTAAAATCAGAACGATCTACCAACAGATTTTAAAGGTATTTTTTTGTAAACAGGAGATCTGGAAAACATCATGAGTGAAAAAAAGTGTGTGAACATTGCAGTACTGACGGTATCTGACACGAGAACTGAAGCGGATGACAAATCAGGTCAGGTTTTGGTTGATCGGATTAATGACGCCGGGCATCATCTGGCAGAAAAAAAAATCATCAAAGATGAAATAGATTTGATTCAAGAGCAATTGAAAAAGTGGATTGCCAGCCCAGAAGTCGATGTTGTTATTGCCACAGGAGGAACTGGGGTCACCGGGCGAGACATCACCCCCGAAGCTTTTGAAGAATTGTATGACAAAGCCATTCCCGGTTTTGGGGAATTGTTTCGCATGCTCAGCTACCAGAATATCAAAACCTCTACGCTGCAGTCGCGTTGTACAGGTGGCGTCACCAACGGCACATTCCTTTTCGCTTTACCGGGCTCCACAGGGGCCTGCAAAGATGGATGGGACCAGATTCTTGTGCACCAGTTAGACAGCACGCATAAGCCTTGCAACTTGGTAGAGCTGATGCCTCGCCTTTTGGAAAAATAACTGGGCAAGCACCCATCCGAGACAGGTCAAAACCATTCAGAGCAAGTTATTCTGATGGAGCTTCAATACTGAGGCTTCTATAATTTTATTCCCCCTAAAGGGTGCATAGAACACAATGCAACGTTTTGAGTTTGAGGTAGACGAAGCTTCGAGTAAAAAACGTCTCGATGTTTTTCTATCTGAAAATCTGCCTGAAATCAGCCGTTCGCGATTAAAAAAGTTAATTGATGAAAATAGGGTTGCCGTCAATTCAAAATCCCGCCCAGCAGGTTATAAGGTTCGTGTTAAAGAAATAGTAGAGTTTCAAGTTCCCCCTCTAGAAAAATCTGAAGCAACATCTGAAAACATCCCTTTAGACATTATTTTTGAAGATGACCATATGCTTGCAGTAAACAAGCCTGCAGGTATGGTGGTCCACCCGGCACCGGGGCATACTGCGGGAACTCTGGTCAACGCCCTACTTCATCACTGCAACGACCTTTCTGGTATTGGCGGAGTAGAGCGACCTGGAATTGTTCATCGACTGGATAAAGAGACCTCGGGATTAGTATTGGTCGCGAAAACGGAGGCTGCGCATAAAGTTCTCGCAGACCAGTTCAAGAATCGCGAAATTAAAAAAGAGTATCTGGCTTTTGTGAAGGGTAATGTGAAAAAAGATAATGGCTCTATCAACTCACCCATTGGCAGACACAAAACGCACCGCAAAAAAATGGACACCCGAGGCAATCACGAACGTCAGGCTTGCACCCATTTCGAGGTATTGCAGCGCTGTGAAAACTGGACTTATTTGAAGCTACGTCCAGAAACCGGTAGAACACATCAAATCCGGGTACATTTGGCGTCCCTGCATCATCCGGTCATTGCCGATAAACTTTATGGAGGGAAAAACCCGAATTCTGGAGTGCTAAAATTATCAAGACACGCCCTGCACGCTTATCACCTTGAGTTGAATCATCCTATATCAGGAGTCCCTCTATCCTTATCTGCTAATCTGCCAATTGATATGGAAGAATTTCTGCAATCTCATAAATAGATAACCTCAACGAACTTTCTGCCTCTTAAAATTTTCCCCAACGATTCAAATAACGGGCAAATTTACAAGCTCTAAGACAATTTTTGGCTGTGGATAACTTGTGAGAAAAACACATCCACATCAGCTGCCTGGAAATCCTTTATTGAGAATCATAAAAAACAGTCATATCAAAAAACCAATAACTAACGATTTATCAATGATTTTTTAAAATTGGCCCTTGCAGAAATTTATTTATTGACAGTCTCTCCAATACAAAACAGTTTTTCACATTTTTTAAAATGAAGGTGTCCCCTCTAACTCTACTGAAAACTAAAGGGGGGAACTGGTATCAAATTGTTGGCAGCCAGAAACCCAATATTGCCGGTGTTAAAAAGCATTTATTATCTTATGTTCTGAAATTTCCCTGATGCGCGCATATAAACAGGTTATAAGCTCTATCGGAATTTTGACGCATGCTGTTCCCTCGTGTTTAATAAGGGAAGTATAGTCCTTGATGAAATTGAGACGGATTCGCTCGGTATTCATGCCTTTCTTTGTACAGCCTGCTTTTTAAGCTTTATTATAAGGCCATACGACCTTTGGAATGCCGATTACCTTACCAGCAAAGGCATTCAGAGCGGGGACAACCGACCCCGCTCTTTTCCACAGCAACTGTTAACAACCTGTGGAAAAGCATGGGAGTAAACTCACCAAAGGGGCTAAATTAGGACTTTTGGGTTTGTCGATTAGAAAGTACGCAAAACTTAATACCATTGATTAATAAAGGCTTTAAACAGCACCCTTATAAAATCCTATTCCTACCCTAACTCAACTTTTTTTCAAAAATTTTTTGGGCTTCGTTTTACTAACTTTTGCTTTTTTTCTGCTTTCAATTTTAGTTTGGGAAGGTGATACAGGAAGGGGGATATTTCAAATACAGCATTTTTTGTATTTTTTTCCGCTTCCACAGGGACAAGGATCATTTCGACCGACCTTAGCTTCATCGCGAACAAAGGTCTTTGGCTTCTTTTGAGATGAGACCGGCACAGGGGGAAGCGTGGAGTCTTTTCTACTATAGACCCAACGTCCATTGATTTTATAAAACCGTGAGGACTCACGTAAGGTTTGCGGAGCGCCATTCTTTACATAGTGGGCCACAAAGTCGACCTGACCTTCGCTATCCTCCCTGCCTCCACTTCGGGTACCTACAATTTCAAGCTTTTTCCAATCGGCGCCCTGGTCCACTAAATCTGATTCCAGTCGGGCCATTTCTTTCTTTTCTTCTGGGTGACTGGTTAATACCAGATACTCCCAGTTATTTTCTGCGAAAGCGGTGTAGCGGGAACGCATCAAATCTTCCGCTGTATCGGCAAAACCCGTTCCACGAATTAAAGGCCCACAACAATCTGTGTAAGGAAAATTTGAACCACAAGGACAATCTTTCATTTAATATATTCCTGAAAAAATATGGGGACCCTTTTATGTAAACTCAATGCCATCATGATGTAAGGTCTGATTTAGAGTATCGACAAATAATAAAAATTCTAAGATTTTAATATGGGAAAAAACTTTTTAAGAAATTTATTCAATCCTCAAAAAACAGCCGGGGGGAAAGTCGATTCAACTTTACCCGTGCTTTACCCTGCCCCCGAATTCAGAGGATTGGAAAATTGGATCAACACCCCACCCATTGCCTCAATGAGACAATTGATTGGCAAGGTAGTGCTGATTGATTTTTGGACTTACTCGTGTATCAACTGCCTGAACGCATTGCCTTACGTAAAAACCTGGCATAAAAAATATAATAAACACGGTCTGGTCGTTCTCGGAATTCATGCGCCAGAATTCGGTTTTGAAAAGAAGTACCAGAATGTTTTACAAGCGGTTCGAAAACATCAAATCAAATTTCCAGTAGCTCAAGATAATGGCTTTCGTTTATGGCGGGCTTATAAAAACCGTTACTGGCCGGCCTTGTACTTGATCGACCGACAAGGCAGAGTCCGCTATATGCATTTCGGAGAAGGACGCTATCAGGCGACTGAATTGGCAATACGCCAATTATTGAAAAATGTTTAAAGGCTTCTTCTTTTGAAAGGAAAAGCAGGACGCTGGCCTTTACGCTCTGCCAGTCGGGCATTTTGTTTTTTCTGATCTTCTATTTTTTCTTTTTCGCTTTTTTCGGAAACTTCATCCGATTTTTTTTCCTGATCCTTTTCTTCCATAAATCACCTCCTTAACTCAAGATAGCTTAAATTTCTGCCAATCTCAATGTTTGCTGAAAAACAACTCAATGCAAAACAACAGATTATTTTTCAAATAGTTGTGGTAAAATTTTGACTATGATTGACCGTCGCATAGTATCAAATTTCAATTGGATGTTCTTTATCGCCATCCTTATTGTATCAGTGATAGGTGTAATCACTATATACAGTGCCAACCACGCGAGGCCCGAAGAATTTTTTCGCGGACTCTACATCAAACAAATTTATTGGATCGTCTACGGTCTCATTGTCATGCTGTTCGCTATGGTGTTAGATTATCGCTGGTTCAGCCGCTACGCCTATCTCATTTACACTTTGACCATTATTGGGCTTGGCTATGTTTTGGTAAATGGGGTTGTAGCATCAGGATCAAAACGTTGGATCTATATTGGGTCGCAAAGCTTCCAGATTTCTGAGTTTGCCAAAATCGCTATTATCATCGCCCTCGCAAAATATTTTGAATCGGGGAAAATTTCAGGTCAATACACCCTGCGGGACCTTATTATTCCTGCCATGCTAACCGCGATTCTCGGTGGTTTCATCGTTGTACAACCTGATCTGGGAACCACGATGATGATTCTGTTTATCTTTCTTGCCTTTATTATGGCTATTGAAATTAATCGGACGACATTGATCAAGCTATTTGTCGGCGGAGTGGCTTTAGCCCCTGCACTATGGTTTTTTCTCAAGGACTACCAAAAAGCCAGATTGCGGACCTTGTTTAATCCCGAATTGGATCCTCTCGGTGCGGGCTATCATTCAATCCAATCTAAAATAGCTATTGGGTCGGGAGGTTTTTGGGGGAAAGGGCTTTTCGCAGGAACCCAGAGCCGTCTAAACTTTCTTCCAGAAAAACATACAGACTTTATTTTTTCCGTTTTCGCCGAGGAAACCGGTTTCATTGGTGTAATCCTTCTCATTACTTTGTTCACTTATATTATTTTGAAGGGACTCAATATCGCCTTTCGGGCAGCAGATCGATTTGGTTTTTTTCTTTCTCTGGGCCTTATAGTTTCAATTTCTTTTTATATTATTTTTAATATTGGAATGACCATAGGCATCTTCCCCATAACGGGTATCCCCCTTCCTTTTGTGAGTTATGGAGGCTCGTCTCTCATCACAAATTTTTTCGCAGTAGGACTACTCTTAAACGTAGAAATGCGCCGCACCCTTCATTAACGGCGAACCGCCGCTGGGAACAGGTCAACACCCGAAAAGCAGGCAGGGTCCATTAAGCCTAGTCCGCTAACATTTTCTCTCCTGCTAGGAACTTCTACTTTACGATCAGCTTTGGCAAGGGATACGTGCTATAATCTGTTCATCTCCATTGACATCCATGATAGGAAAATTTTATGTCTTCAGAAGTTTTTATCAATTCAAATCAGCGGGAAATTCGGGTTGCCTTAATGGAAAGCAATCTGCTGGTGGAATTATTCATTGAGCACAATGCCCATAAGGGAATTGTAGGAAATATTTATAAAGGCAAAGTGACTAAAATCCTTCCGGGAATGCAGGTCGCCTTTGTAGACATTGGGCTGGAAAAAGCAGGATTCCTTTATGTCGGCGATATCGATGTGATAGATATGCTCGGCCTTGAAGATTCTTTGGAACCACTCCCTATAACAGAAACGGAAGATGATAAAGATCATCCTTTCGAAGGGAAACCGGGACGCCCCAACCATGACGTAAAAATTCAAGATATTCTTCAGGAAGGCCAGGAGATATTGGTGCAGGTCGCAAAAAACCCCCTGGGAACAAAAGGAGCTCGCATCACCAATTACATCACACTTCCTGGCCGGCATCTGGTTTATATGCCAACCATAAATCATATTAGTGTTTCCCGAAGAATAGAAGATGAAACCGAAAAAGAGCGTTTAAAACAGCTTGTCAGTGAAATTGGGAACGACGGAGAAGGTTACATTGTTCGTACCGCCGGTCAAGATGCATTTAGATCCGATTTTGAATCAGACGTCAGCTTTCTTCACCACCTATGGGAAAACCTGAAGAAAAAATCTGAAGAAGTAAGTGCGCCTTATCTAGTTTATGAAGATCTCAACCTCATTTTTAGATCCATCCGCGACTTATTTACAAGCGATACTCAGCGATTGGTCATAGACTCAAAATCAGACTTCAATAAATGCATGGAGTTTTGTACAACTTATCTGCCACATTTAGCGGACAAGATTGAATTATACAAAGACCCCATGCCCATCTTCGACCATTACGGGGTCGAACTGGATATCAATCGCGCATTAGGACGCACTATCTGGCTGAAGTCTGGTGGCTACATAATAATAGATCAAACTGAAGCTCTGGTGGCCATCGATGTCAATACGGGGAAATATGTAGGACATAGTGACCCAGAAGACACGATTCTTAAAACCAATCTTGAAGCCTTAAAAGAAGTCGTCTACCAACTGCGCCTAAGGAATATTGGTGGCATCATCATTGTGGACTTCATTGATATGGCAAATGAAGAAAGCAAAGAAATTGTAACGAATGCTCTGAAACAGGCCTTGAAAAGCGATCGTTCTCGTACCCGAATCCTAAAAATTTCTGAGTTGGGTCTGGTTGAAATGACCCGTAAACGCGTCCGTGAAAGCCTGGTACAAACCTTATGCGATCCATGCGATTATTGCGAAGGAAAAGGCTACATTAAAAGCCCTTCAACCGTCTGCTATGAAATCATCCGCGAAATTCAACGCAGAGGCACTGACAATATAACCAATAAAAAGCTGAAAATCGAAGTTCACCCCATTATCTACGATATGCTGTTCGAGGAAGAAAGCGGACTGCTCGAGGAAATGGAAAAACAAAACAACCTAGAGATCACTTTTAACGTAAACCCGAAACTGCATCGGGAAAAATACTATATCGAATCCAAATGAAATTACACGGACATCACAATATCCTCAATCTTTGTAGAATCGGTTTTTTGGCAATGGTTCTTACCCTGTTTGCTTGTGGTACTGTCGGAAAAAATTTCGATGAATCACTTTATGCAAACATTGCAAAAGGAACAACGACCCAAAAAGATATTCAAGCCATGTTTGGTCCTCCGTTTAAAAAAGGCATACAAAACGGACTCCCGGTATGGACCTACGAGTACAATTACGTCAACTCCCTGGGTACAGACATCGTCAAAGATATGATCGTCGTCTTTGAAAAAAATGGCGTCGTCAAATCTCACCAATTGATGACCAATACTCCTGAGTAATCCCCCTCACAACGGATGTTAGGCTTCACAGAAACACAGACTCGCACTCTACATTTGACTTGGATCGCATTTTTTCTGACGTTTGTTGCGTGGTTCAATATGGCTCCATTTAACACAACGATCATGCATCAGTTGGGCCTGACCGAAGCAGAAATCAATATATTAATGATCTGCAATATTGTTCTCGCGATTCCTGCACGCATTGTTATAGGGTCATTAACCGACCAATATGGACCGCAAAAAGTTTTTGGTGTGCTTCTTCTTTTTTCAGGAGGGGTTTGCATTGCCTTTTCGCTTTCCCAAAATTTTCAAAGTCTGCTAATCACCCGCCTGTTAATGGGCATTGTAGGAGGTGGGTTTGTGGTCGGCATTAAAATGATTGCTGAGTGGTTTCCCCATAATAAAATGGGTACAGCTCAGGGAATATACGCCGGCTGGGGGAACTTTGGCGCCGCTGCTGCCGCATTTTCTCTACCCCTCATCGCAATACTTTTTACTGAAGATATAGGCTGGAGAGTTGCCACTGCCTTTTCAGGCATCCTTTGCATTATCTGGTCCTTTGTATATTTTCGATTTTGCTCGGACATTCCAGAAAGAAGCTTAGACTTTCAAATAGGTATACACGGAGCGATAGAAGTTCAATCCAAAAAGGATTTAATTTTACAATCCATTTTTCTTCTTCCAATTTATGCAGCCCTAATGCTTTTTGTTTGGAAACTTTCCGGCCATCCTTTCACATTAATCTCATCTTCCTTATCTTGGATATTGATTGCAGGATTGTCAGGAATTTTTGTTTACAATCTTGTTCAATGTTGGAAATTAAATTTGCCCCGTATTAAAAAACCAGTACCTGAAGAAAAAAAATATTCGTTCAGCCAGATTGCTATTTTAAGCATGGTCTATTCTCTTACTTTTGGTTCAGAGTTAGCTGTTGTTTCGATTTTTCCACAGTTTTTGGAAACAACCTTCTCCCTTTCAATGGGGTTGGCAGGAGTTTTGGGAGGCAGTTACGCTTTTATGAATCTGATAGCTCGTCCAGGGGGGGGCTGGGTTTCTGACCAATTTGGACGCAAGAAAACTCTTATTTTTCTCATCCTCGGAGGCATGATTAGCCACTGGCTTATTGGAGAGATTGATTCAAATTGGCAACTATCCAGCGCTATAACCCTTGCTATAATAGGATCCATCTTCTTTAAAGCAGGTAATGGTGCCTGCTTTGCGGCGGTCCCTTTAATCCAGAGAAAACTTACAGGAAAAATGGCCGGGTTAGCGGGAGCATATGGAAGTGTCGGCGCTGTTTGTTTTCTCACCCTTTACAGTTTCGTTACACCGCAAGATTTTTTTAAAATTATCGCTGCCTACGCTTTTCTGGTATTCTTGTCGCTGTTTTTTTTGAAACCATTTCAAACAACATCTACCCAACCTTAATTAGAAGGAATAAAGTTTTATGGGATTTACCTGCGGCCTTGTTGGCCTCCCCAATGCTGGAAAGTCAACACTCTTCGGCGCTCTTACTCGTACTAAAGCCCAGTCGGGGAATTACGCATTTACCACTATCGAGCCCAATAGCGGCATCGTTCCGGTTCCTGACAAACGTTTGGATATAATCACCTCCTACGTCCAAACAAAAAAAATTGTTCCCACTACGATGGAATTTGTCGACATTGCGGGACTAATTAAAGGTGCCTCCAAAGGGGAAGGATTGGGAAACAAATTTCTCGGACATATCCGCGAAGTTGATGCTATCGCGCATGTGGTACGTTGTTTTGAAGATGGTAATGTCCCCCATGTCAGTGATGCGATTGACCCTGCATCGGATATTGACACCATCAATACCGAACTTATGATCTCAGACATGGAAGCTCTGGAACGACGGAAAACAAAAATAGAAAAACTGGCAAAATCGGGTGACAAAGAAGCTCGCATGCAAATGGAAGTTCTCAAAAAACTGATGCAAAGCATTAACGAAGGTAAACCTGCCAGGGCTATCACCGAGTTTTCTGATGATGAAAAAAAGTTTGTTAAAACCCTGACGCTATTAAGCGCAAAACCGGTTCTCTACATTTGCAATGTGATGGACCCGGGAGACATTGACAGTGACTTGGTGCAAAAAGTAAGAGAGATCGCCGAGCAAGAAGGTTCTGCAGTGGTTGCACTTGCTGGAAAAATGGAAGGCGAAATCATGGAAATGGAAGACCCGGAAGAACAACAGATGTTTATGGAAGAGATGGGGCTCACCGAAACCGGACTTGATCGCATGATTTCGACAGGCTATGGCCTGCTAGAGCTTTCCACCTACTTCACAGCAGGAGAAAAAGAAACCCGTGCCTGGACGATTCCCAAAAACTCGACAGCTCCTCAGGCAGCAGGAGCTATCCACTCTGATTTTGAAAAAGGTTTTATCCGCGCCGAAGTTTATAGCCTGGAAGATTTGGAAAAATATAAAACTGAAGCAGGTATAAAAGAGGCCGGCAAACTACGTGTCGAAGGGAAGGACTATATCGTCCAAGACGGGGACATCATGCATTTTCGGTTTAATGTGTAGAGACATACTTGTGAAATGAGGATTCTCAAGGAAAAACCAGACTCAAGCAAGTAACACCCCCATCCGCTTTTTCGAATTCACTCATCTCCAACTCAACAGCTTCAAAACCATGTTGGCAAATTTTCTCACGAATTGATGAAAACCCAGACGGCATGATGATCTGGTTTCTCAACGCCAAACAATTTGCAACGTAAGAATCTTTTTCTTCTACCTCAATCCATTGAAAATTTCTAAACGCATCAGTCTCTACCCTTGCAGGGTTAATCAACAAGATGTTACCCCCTAGATAGCTGACAGCACTTTTTAGATGCAACCCCTTGAGAACCGGCACGGAGACAATATTTTTATCAATTTTTCTGGATAAGTCTTTAATGGCTCTCTCATCCGTACGCTTTGAGAGTCCAATAAAAACAGATTCAGGTGTATTTAAAATATCCCCACCATCCAGACAGGGCTCCAGAGTTGCAATTTTTCTATGCCTCATAAGAATCTTCGCTACAGATTCCCCCTCTTTTCGACGAGTCTCTTCTTTTGGGGAACATAAAAAAGCCATTCCACCAAAAATAAAAGCGGTATCTTCTACAAAAGGGGAATCTGGAAGAGTGTCTTCAGGAGACAGGGAAAGAATTTTAGCGCCTGCCCGTTTCAGTGCCTGCACATAACCCTGATGCTGAACCAAGGCATTGGAAAGGTCAATTTCCTTTTGTTGTGGATGGTTGGAAATAGCCTGAGGAAAACTAATTCCTGGCGGCCTCACCAATGCCGTAAACGATTGCATGTTTTACTTTGAAAGGCTTCAATCGATGGTAGGTGTATTCATCAATCGCGAGAAATAAAGCATCGGAAATAATTTTTTGGTCTTTCTAAATATCTTCATCATAGCTTTATTGGGTTTTAACCCCTTAGCGATCTTGTCAGGTTTAGCGATATAAACAATTCCATTGATCATCAGGAAATCATGGCGATTAAATCGCATGACCTTGCGCTGATATTCATTAGGGTGATCAAAAATCTCATCTAATTTCGGCAGGAATTTTTCATCCATCTCATAGAGTTCCCCGTGCATCATACCAGCGGTGTCGATGGTAGGTTCAATATTGGCATGCCCTAAACCTTCTTGCCCTTCGTTGTCTTTAGGAATTTTGTTAAACACTCGTTTCCAACCCGACAAGCTGACGGAAGACTTCGAAAGATATTCCAAGCCATGTTCTTTAAAAACTTCTTCATTAATCAATTGATCGTAAGCAAAAAAATGGACGGCATCTACCATTGAATTAGGACTCCAAGCCTTTGTTATTTCGTTAAATTAGACACACCCTACCAGAAAAAGGTTAAAGCCTTGCTGGTATTTGGGGATTATGATAATATCAGAAAACATCCTTCATTTGTATTCTGTATAAAAAAAATTTCTGGGATGGCTATTCTTGCACCGCAATTGGTTCAATTGATCATAAAAAAATCCCTGCGGATAAAATAAGAGTTTAATTTCATTTATTTATATTAAGGAGTTACCTATGTCAGCCGGTAAAGTGGTTATTGTTTCTGATGGCGAATTTGATCAAACAGTTCTTAAGTCTGACATACCTGTCATGCTTGATTTCTGGGCCGAATGGTGCCAACCCTGTAAAATGCTCGCCCCCACCGTTGAAGAACTCGCCGGAGAATTTGAAGGTAAGATATTGGTTGGCAAGCTGAATGTAGACGATAACCCAAACACGGCCACCAACTATGGCATCCGTGGAATCCCAACTCTCTTGTTCATCAAAGATGGAAAAGTTGTTCAACAGTTGGTAGGCGTGAAGTCTAAAACCGAAATTAAAAAAGTAATCGAAGAAAGCTTGGCATAAGACAATTATATACATAAAAGCCCCTTTCCCTGGGTTGGGAAAGGGGCTTTTATTTTTGGTGTCTGCTATGAATTCTTGTTCTAATCCAGACTAACTTTTACTGGCTGATTCTTGGGTTCCACTGCCAACTGGGCGAAGGCCTAAACTTTCGATCATTTCTATGTCTCTTTTGGGATCTTGGCCTTTTGTTGTCAGGTAGTTGCCACCCAGAATTCCATTGGCCCCAGCCGAAAAAAGCTGCTCCTGTTGGTCTGTCATGACCTCTTCCCTGCCACCACATACAAATAAATCTATCTTTGGAAGTACCAGGCGCAGCAAAGCAATTGTCTTAAGCGCATCATAGTATTCTATGGTTTCTAAATGATCCAGCCCGGTTCCATCAATCGGCTTTAAAAAATTGACAGGAAGAGATTGGGTACCAAGCTCGCGAATTGAAAATGCAAGCTCTACCCTTTGCGAAAAGGTCTCTCCCATCCCAAAAATCCCACCCACACAAACCTGCAGCCCGGCTTCTTTAGCATTGTGCACGGCTTTAACTTCATCTTCATAAGTGTGAGTCGTTACAATTTTATCGAAAAAGCTAGCTGCTGTTTCGAGATTGTGATGGCACCGGTCTAGCCCGGCTGCTTTGAGTTCTTTAAGATGATCTAGCTCCATCAACCCTAAAGAGCAGCAAGTTTCCAGGTTGGTCTCCGCTTTAATTCTGCGAACCGCTTCAATCACCTGGTCGAGCTCCTTCCGGTCATCCATTTTAGTTCCAGATGTAACAATGGAAAACTCATTAGCGCCAAAGGCTTCAGCCTCTTTTGCGGCAGCTACCATTTCTTCGACACTCATCAGCTCAGTTTCAGGAGCATCGGTTTTAAATGAACTCGACTGCCCGCAAAAGGAACAGTCTTCTACGCATCGCCCAGACTTAGCATTGACAATGGAACATATCTTCACATCATCGCCCTTGAACTGGTCGCGGATTCGATCTGTTCCTATAAAAAGATAATCAAGCTCTTCGTGGGTAAAGGATTCCAGTTGTAAAGCCTGATCACTCGAAATCGATTGGCCCGTTAGACCAGTTTCGACCATGCTGTCTATCAGTTCTTTTCGCATGACAGTTTAATTTCTCCCAGCTTTAATATTGATCGCTCTATAATAGAGATTATTCATTCATAACTCAATAGTTTCACCAATTCCTCAGAAGTTTGGACAGGCGGCAGACAGGTACCTTGGCGGCATACGTACGCAATAGCTTTTCCTTGGTATAGACTCCGCCCTTCCAGCAAAGGAATTATTTTAGCGTTTTTCTCCAGTTCATCTTCATAAGAAAATGCAAAAACCGAATTCGGATAAAATCCTTTACGAATAGTATTCAACAAACTCTGGGTTGCAGCATCATTCTTTTTGCCCACAATAGCAACTTCCTTTAATCCCCCCAAGTATAAATGCAATGCTTGCGACATATAGGCAGAATTAATTCCGTACTCCATCAACTCATCATTAAAGCTCAAGAAAATATTCTCCGCTTTCCTAGTTAACTCTGGATCAATTAAATAGGCAGAAAGTTTCAAGAAAGCCAGGGCGGCACTGCTATTCCCCGAGGGTTCGACCCCATCATTGCCACTGATTTGACGAACTAACAATTCTTCCGCATCATTTGCAGTTTCATAGAAGGCACCACTATCACTGGAAAATTTTTCAACAACCCGTTGCATCAACTCTTTCGCCGTTTGGATATACTGCGGATCGTATGTTGCTTCATAAATATCCAGGCAAGCCACCGCTGTTGCGCTATGGTCAAACAGATATCCGTCGTACCGAGCCTCTCCTTCGCGGTAGCGGCGCAGCATCTTACCGTCAGGAGTCCTAAGTTGAGAGAGCAGGAATTTCATCGCCATTTCAGATTTTTCAATTCGATCGATATCTTCCAACACACGCCCAGTCTTTGCCATGGCACTGATCATCAATGCATTCCAAGAGGTGAGAATTTTGTCATCGAGCAAAGGCCGAATACGATGGCTACGTACTTCCAGCAATTTTTGGCGTGCCGCTTCAATCTCTTTACAAAAATCATCGTGGTTCATGCCAACTTCATTGGCAACCGTTTCAGAGTTTCGAGTTAGATGAAGAATATTCTTCCCTTCAAAGTTTCCTTTTTCGGTAACATTGTAGTAAGGGATAGCGGCGCTGGCTGTTTTCCTACCTAGGGTATGTTCAATCTCCTCCTTAGACCAGACGTAGAACTTACCCTCAACACCTTCACTATCCGCATCTTCGGCACTAAAAAAGGCCCCTTCCTCAGATGTCATATCACGATCAATATAGTGGAATAGATCATTTGCAAAATTGGCGAATTCCTTTTTCCCGCTAACTTGATAGGTTTCGATTAGAACGGTTGCAAACAAAGCGTTGTCGTATAACATTTTTTCAAAATGGGGCACCAACCATTTATAGTCCGTGCTGTACCGGGAAAGTCCACCCCCGATTTGGTCATAAATCCCACCAAATTTCATCGCCTTGAGTGTATTTTCAGTCATCACCAGACTATTAGCATTGCCCGTTCGGTGGTGCTGCCTTAACAGGAGGGAGAGCCCCATGGAAGGTGGAAATTTGTTTTGCGACTGAAATTGAAACCCATGGTTCAGCCTGTCGTAATGATTTTGAAACAGTTCTAATGCCTTGTCTTCTCCCTCAAAGCCAAGGTCATCAAGATCGGCAGTTGTTTTTTCTCGCGTGGAAGACTGGTGAATGTAATCAACTAGAGCTTTGGTTTGTTTGGTAACTTTTTCCTGCTCATTTTCCCAAGTGTTAATTAAGAACTCCAACACATTGAGAAAAGAAGGTAAATTGTGGCGTCTTTCCGGGGGGAAATAGGTTCCTCCATAAAATGGAATACCCTCGGGTGTTAAAAACACGTTAAGTGGCCAGCCACCCTGCTGCCCTAAAGCTTGCACTGCCTGCATATAGATACTGTCCACATCGGGGCGTTCCTCTCTATCCACCTTGATGCAGACAAAGCTTTCATTGAGAACTGCGGCAAGAATCACATCTTCAAAGGATTCACGCTCCATCACATGACACCAATGACAAGTGGCATAACCAATGCTAATAAGGACGGGAATATTCTTTTCTTTTGCAATGCGAAAAGGTTCGTCACCCCAAGGAAACCAGTTGACTGGATTATGGGCATGTTGCAAAAGATAGGGACTTTTTTCTTTAATAAGTTCGTTGGTGTATTTGTGTTCTGTCATAAAATATTGTTTTCAGGCTAAAATAAAATGTTACTCGTCAAAGGCCCAGTCTGCACATTTCCCTTAAGAGAGGTAAAAAATTGTACTCTCCTCCCAACCGAATTTCCAAACATTAAACACCAACTGCTTTTTCAAACTGCAATGCCGGTTAAAACTACATCCTTATTCTAGTGAAATTCAGGTAGGTAGATTGATTTTGGAGTCACTATAATTTCCAGCATGATATTTTAAAGGTGATATAATGTCGCCTAAAATAAACTTTTTACTTTTTAATTGAGAGCATGGAATCACAAAAATTTTCAGAACTGGGAGAGAAGGAACGCGAGAGATATAATCAGGGGCTTGACAGAGTCGCTTATGGCAACTTTTTTGATCATTGCCGGTATTTTTACATCCGTCGGCGGCAGCAACTAATTATAGAAAACATGAAATTTGCTCAAGACAAAAAGGTTCTTGAAATTGGTTCCACGGCTTGGAAGGGGTGGTTGGAACCTGAGTCAATAATTCCCTCTAGCTTAACCTGCATTAATATTTCCGAGGCCGAACTCGAACGCGGAATAAATTCTGCCATCGACAAAAAAGTTAACCCAGAGTTCCTTCTCATGGATGCTCACAATTTGCAGTTTGATGATGAAACCTTCGATCTAGTTTATGGGGATGCGATTCTACATCATCTGAACCTGACCTCGGCTTTAGATGAAATCTATCGCGTGCTAAAACCAAATGGAAGAATTTGCTTTGTTGAGCCTTTGGACATGAATCCTGTTGGGAAAATTGTTAGAGCATTGACAAAAAAGGCCAGAACAGAAGACGAACAACCATTGAGATTGTGCGATGTTTCGGCCATTAAAAATCGTTTTAACACTCAGTTTTTCTATGAAGAGTTTCTATCTGTCCCCTGTGGAGTATTGTCCCGAATGATTTTTAAGAACCCTGACAATAGCTTGATGCGCTTTGCTTTCACGGCAGACCAGTTTCTGGATCGTAATTTTGGATTACTAAGAAACTGGTTTCGCCATGTATTGATTTCTGGAACACGCGATTAAACTCACCTTATCTAACTTTATTAAAACCAAGCTTACACACCCCCCTCTTTCAATGGACTCTCGATTAGCCAACTTGGATAAAATCATATCATTCAGCCTGATGGGCTTTGTTTGCTTCTCTTTTTTTTC
>JAJDAV010000073.1 GCA_029261695.1 Nitrospinaceae bacterium
CGGGGTCCTGTGCGCAATAATTTACCAATGGTCTCACGGTAATACTCACGCATTTGAGTCGTATGCCTCTCATAATCATTCAATAAAGCATTGGAAAGATCTTCTGCATCACTGCCCTCGTAAGCCATCAAACGAGCCAGCTGTGCTAAATCGCGTGTATCTTTTGGAAGGTTATTGGTAGGTGCCTGGCGAATAATCCTCAGAGCACATTCCAACCTTCTTAAGAACAAGTAATTCTCTCTTGCCTGCTCTGCCTTTGTCTGATCAACCATTCCCTGTGCTACAAACATATTTAAAGCTGCAATTGTATTGGTTTCTCGAAGACGTGGATTTTTTTTGCCATGTATCAATTGCAAAATTTGTATTGTGAATTCAATATCTGCAATACCTCCGAAACCCAGCTTCACATTTTTTCCCTTTGTTTTTTCCTTAGCCAGTTCTAATTCCATTCGTTCTCTCAATCGGGAAATTTCAATAAGAGAGCTGTATTCAAAATTATCTTGAAACACAAAATTGTGGGCTACCTCCATAAACTTCTTTCCCACCTCCTGGTCTCCTGCAACCACCCGCGCCCTTACCATTGCCTGTTGTTCCCAGATTCTTGCGCGAGATTCGAAATAACGTTCATAACCTTTGACAGACAAAACCAGTACGCCTGCCCCTCCCTCGGGCCTAAGCTCCGTATCAATTTTGTATGCATAACCCGCGGAAGTCACTTCTGAAGTCAGCTTATAAATTAGCTGAGAAACCGCTGCATAATGAGTACTTTCAGGATCATTCTCTTCAGGCTCATCGTAAACAAAAATCACATCGAGATCAGACTCAAAATTTAATTCCCCACCACCATGTTTCCCTAAACCCACGATACAAAATTTTTCAGCAACCGTTTGGCCATTTTTCCTACTCACTTCCTCACAAGCAATTTTGAAAACTGCCTGCAAATATACATCTGCAAGGTTTGAAAGATCTGAGAGCGTGCCTGCCAAATCCGATTCTTTTATTAGATATCGAACTCCTATCCGCAATTCCTCAGCCTGTTTAAAACGACGGAGAATAAGAGATTTTTCATTCAGAGTGGTACCTGTTAATAAAAATCTATTCAAACCTTCAGAAATTTTTTCGGGAGTTTTAAAACGGTAAATCGCATCCATGTCCGTAAGCAAATCTATAAACTCAGGTCTCTTTATGAGAATTTGAGAGAGAAGGCCACTGCTTCCAAACAAGATGAGTAGAAGCTTAAGAAATTTTTCATTTTCCTGAAACAGGTTCAAAAAGGATTCTCTTGCACCCGTAGCCTCGACAAAACGGGATAGGTTTTCAATAGCTACCCCCGGACTTGGAACTTGGCCGCATTGATTTATTATTTTAGGTAGAATGGCATTGAACCCCTGAATACTTTTCTCAGAAGGATGTGAAAACTCAGAACCATCACGAAAAACCTTTAAAAACCGGAACGCCTGAGATGGATCTCGAATCAAGGGTATAGAAGCCAACACTTCTTCAGAAAACAGATTTTCTCCCTCCCGAGATCGCTCCCATTCATTTGAAATCGCTTCTGCAGCTTCCCGGTTTTCTTTTTCAGCAAATTGTTCAGAAAACATTTTTCCCACAAAAGAGGTATGCGATTCATAAACATTCATTAAATTACTCGCAAGCTCACTGGCTGTATTGCCCTCAATTCGCATTTTTCTCGCTAGCACCGCTCTATCGGCCTCGTTCTCTGGAATTTTGTGTGTCTGCAAACCAAAAGTTATTTGCACTCGATTCTCTAGATTTCTTAAAAAAATATAAGCCTCGGATAAACATAGATAATCTTCTTCGGTAATAATATTTTTATTCTTAAGAACCTCCAAAGCTTTCAACGAACCTCTAATTCGTAATTCTTTATTTCTACCCCCGAATAAAAGTTGATAAGCTTGGATAATAAATTCTATTTCTCTTATGCCACCAAAACCCAGCTTTATGTTTCCCTTACCAGACTTCTTTCCCTGCAGGCTTTGATCAATACGGTTTTTCATGGATTTAATTTCTTCTATAGCTGCGAAATCCAAATGCCGGCGATAAATAAACGGTTCCATCATTGCAAAAAACTCTTCACCAAGAGCCTCACTTCCCGCAGAAACTCTGGCCTTAATCATTGCCTGTCGCTCCCACGTCCTTCCCCACGACTGATAATAAGTTTCGCAACTTACCAGTGAGCTTGTTATCTCTCCGCTCGGCCCATCAGGCCTAAGGTCGAGATCGACCCGAAAAACATTTCCTTCAGACGTAATTTCATTTATGCTCTTAGTTATTTGTCGGGCTAGTTTCGAAAAATATTCGTGGTTAGTGATTTTAATAACGGTGCTTTGCTGAGATGGGTCCGGACGCGTTTCTCCTTGGCTAGTTGTGTAAATATAAATAAGGTCGATATCTGAACTGTAGTTCAGTTCCTGCCCCCCTAGTTTTCCCATACCAAGGACGGCAAATTCCGCTACTTGCAAATTTCCATCTGGATCTTCATATGAAGGTATGCCGTGTTTTTTTTGAAATTCCCTATCTGCTGTTTCATAGGCAATTTGCAAACAAACATCTGCCAGATTAGAAATATCACCTACCGTTTCCATTAGCTCCACGCCACCCATTAAATCGCGAAGGCCAATGCGAATATATTCCCGCTTTTTAAATTTCCTGAGAAGCGTGGAAACATTTTTTCCTTCCATATCTTCTCCAGCCCATTCATAAAAATCGCGGATCAATATGTCTTTTGATTTGGATTTGCTTAAAGTGTCGGGACGGCTCAACCAATTCACATAGGAAGGTTCACTTAGAAGGGAATCCGTTAGAATCTGGCTACCTGAAAATAAAAAAATCAGAGCCTCAAGGAGGGTCTTGGATTCTGTGAGTTTCGTAAATAAATGATCTTTATCAGAAAATTTTTCCGAGAAACTCTGGAGGTTATGTAGAGCCAAGTCTGCATTGTGGGAACGTACGGAAACTTCCAACAATCTTGAAAAAAAATTTGGATAAAGCTTATTGAAATTTGCGCTACTGGCGAGAGAAATTAAATCTTTCCAACTTTTTGATGGTTCCTGGAATCCATACTCGAGCAAACTCGCTTCCAGGGTCGAATCCCAAGGTTTACCCTTATGAATATTTTCTAATAAAATTTCTTTAGAATTCATTTACCCAAACCCTATAAACTATCAACAATAACTTTCCCAAAACTGCGAGCAAAAAAAAACCCCCTGGTGAACCCAGGGGGTTTTCGAAATTACATTTCCGTTACTCTCCAGCATTCACCAAGTTAGCAATCGTAATACATTTGAAACTCAAGTGGATGCGGACGCAATCTCATTGGATCAATCTCATTCTCTCTTTTGTAATCAATCCAAGTATCAATAACATCCTGAGTGAACACGTCGCCTCTCAGCAAAAATTCGTGATCATCTTCCAGAGCCTGCATGGCACCTTCCAAAGAATGCGGTAGAGTGGGGATATTTGCCAGCTCTTCCGGTCCGAGAGAATAAATATTTTTATCCAACGGTTCGCCAGGATCGATCTTATTTTGGATTCCGTCTAATCCCGCCATAAGCATGACAGCGAAAGCGAGATAACCGTTGCAGGATGGATCCGGAAAACGGATTTCCAAACGTTTTGCTTTAGGGCTTGGAGAATACATTGGAATTCGAATCGCGGCACTTCGGTTACGACTTGAGTATGCAAGATTTACCGGTGCTTCGAATCCGGGCACTAGTCTTTTGTAAGAGTTAGTGGTCGGATTAGCAAATGCACAAATTGCATTGGCATGCTTCAAGATTCCACCAATATAATGCATTCCCATTTCACTAAACCCTGCATAGCTGTTTCCAGCGAACAAAGGTTTGCCATCTTTCCAGATACTCTGATGGGTATGCATTCCGGTTCCGTTATCACCGAACATAGGTTTCGGCATAAACGTCGCCGTTTTTCCATGTGCCTTAGCCACATTTTTTACGATGTACTTGTACCACATCAATTTATCAGCACAATCTACGAGGGATGAAAATCGCATAGCAAGTTCACACTGTCCACCCGTAGCCACTTCATGATGATGACATTCCATGGAGAGACCTACCTCCTCCATCGTCAACATCATTTCCGATCGAATATCCTGAAGTGTGTCGGACGGTGCTACTGGGAAATAACCTTCTTTATGGCGAGGCTTATGACCCAAGTTAGGGCCTTCATCACTACCTGTATTCCAAGTACCCTCTTCTGAATCAATGGAATAAAAAGATTCGTTAGTCGTTGAGTCGTATTGAATGTTATCGAAGATGAAAAATTCGGCCTCAGGTCCAAAATAGGCCGTGTCACCAATTCCCGTAGACTTAAGATAAGCTTCTGCTTTCTGCGCAATGTTACGCGGATCGCGGCTGTATTTTTCTTTGGTGATTGGGTCAACAACATTACAAATCATGCTAACGGTTGGGTGCTTCATAAAAGGATCCATAACCGTTGTAGCAGGATCTGGAATTACCAGCATATCACTGGCGTTAATAGCCTGCCAGCCACGTATGCTGGAGCCATCAAAACCCAGGCCTTCTTCAAATAGGTGTTCCGCGAGCTCGCTTGTGGGAACCGAAAAATGCTGCCACGAACCCAGTAGATCCATAAATTTCAAATCGATGACTCGAGCATCATTTTTTTTGGCAAAATCTACCGCCTCTTTGGGGGTCATTAATGTATCTCCTGCAAAAATTAATTAAATTGGATTCAATAAAAAAAACGAATGTTCAGCATCGCATGATGACTGCTGGACAAAAACAAATAATTTTTTAACCTGAACTAAATCAAGGTAATTAGAGCCTATATTGCGTCTTCCCCTCGTTCTCCAGTTCGGATACGCACAGTGTCTTGTAGATCGATAACAAAAATCTTTCCATCGCCAATTCTTCCGGTCTGCGCAGCTTGCATAATGGTGTTGATCACATCTTCCACCTGAGTATCGCTGACAATGATCTCCATTTTTATCTTTGGAAGAAAATCCACAACATATTCTGCCCCCCGATAAAGCTCAGTGTGGCCTTTCTGCCGGCCAAATCCTTTTACCTCACTTACCGTAATACCTTTTATGCCAATTTCGTTGAGCTTGTCTTTTACTTCATCCAGCTTGAAAGGCTTAATAATCGCCTCAACCTTTTTCATAAGTAACCTCTAGCCAATATGTTCAGAATGGATCAGGGCTTGGTGACGCATTTTCCTTCAGGCTTGAAAATACAAACCCGACTGATTCGCTTGATTAAACCCCTAAAAAAAACAACCTTTACCCTACATAATTCAAGTTTCATGCCAACCCCAAGAGATGGCACATCAACCTATGTCTGGCTAAAAACCTATATATTTAAAGGAGTTTAAGAAGCGCAGAAACTATACCATACCCCCCTCATAATTTCAAACCTGAACCCTTGCCTAATTATCAAACAAAATGCCCAAAAAAATGGCTCATTTTTAGGCGTTTTTAGACCCTGTCACATTCTGAGTCAAGCTGAGTCAAGCTCGCTTCCAGCTCTAGTCGTTTTTCTTCAACAAGTTCTTCAGATGAACGAGAGGAAAGATGAATGGGGGGGCCAAAATTGATCTTACAACAGGTAAAGGGCAAAGGAAGGATAAAGCGGTCCCAAGTATTTAAAACCACCTTATTTTTTGCCCCAAAAGTCATTGGGAATAAAGGTAGTTTAGTAATTCCAGCCAGTTGCACTGAACCGGATTGAGCAATGCATCGGGGACCTCGGGAGCCATCTGCAATTATGATAATTCTATGTCCCTCCCGCAAAACACGAATCAATGACCGAGCGGCCGGCACTGCTTTTTTAAATGTAGACCCGCGGATCACTGAATATCCCATCAAGTGGGCAAGTTTTGCGAGCAGATCACCGTCTGCACTTGGGCTGATCAATAAGTAATAATCCGGGCGATTTCTTAGATAATAAAATAGATAAAAAATTCTTCCATGCCATAAGGTAAGAATATAAGGACCCGTTAGGCTCTTTATTTTTTCTTCAGCCTCGCTGCTCAGATTCTTCAAACGAAGTGTCGCACACCACAGGTAAACCACACCATATAGAAGATAAGGAATTACATAATTAAACAGAAATTTTTTCATGCGAAGTTATTTTTGATAACGATTCAGCCATGCTTGCCGCAACGGATTTCATCACCCCTGGGTTACCCAGGTTTTCACGAACACGCAATAGCCGATCGCGAACTTCTTTGCAGTGCTCATCGTTCTGCAAAATTTTTAATGATTCAGCAGCAATATTTTCTGCATTTGCCTCACTCTGAATCAATTCTGGCGCAACACCCTCTCTCGCCACTATATTAACAAGCCCATAATAAGGAGTATTAATAAGAATTAGGGCTAGCCAATAAGTTAATTGATTCAGTTTATAAATTATCACCATTGGGCAACCTATTATGCCTGCCTCCAGAGTTGCTGAACCTGATGCGATAATTAACGAATCGCAAGTGTTCATAACGTCATAAGCTTCCCCCTTAACCACTTTTATATCTAAAGGATTGGAACCTAACTTCTGCTGAATTATATCAGGGTCAATAGAATCAGCAATTGGGAGCAGGAATTGGCAAGTGCTCAATTCTTTTCTTATTTTTTCTGCCGCTAATAACATTTCATCCAGCAACGAATTTACTTCATTCAAGCGGCTTCCTGGAAGAAGACCCACTATCTTTTTTCCCGGATCAAGGCAATATTCCTCCAAGCTTTCTTCACGAGTTCGGGTAGGATGAACCATATCGATAAAAGGATGCCCCAAAAATTCTGCATCAACCCCTTCTTCACGATACATCTCCTCCTCAAACGGTAAAATAACAAACATTTTTTTTACCGATTCCCGGATATCTTTTATCCTTCCTCTTCTCCAAGCCCATACCTGCGGACTAATAAAATAATAAACCGGGCAATCGTACCGTCGGCCCTGCTTCGCGAGCCTGAGATTCAAAGTAGGGTAATCAATCAGAATTACTGCAGTGTACTTACGAGAAGCAATTTCTTTCATTAAGGCGCGGTAGACACCAAAATAATGACCAAAATCGGCTAAGATTTCTACCAAACCAACAGCTCCCATCCGTTCAATACCGAACAGAATATTGACCCCAGCATTCTGCATGCGGGTGCCCCCCATTCCGGTAAACTGGGCTTGAGGGTATAATTCCAATAAGGCCTGTACCAGCTTTGCTCCATGCAAATCACCCGAAGCTTCACCAGCTACAACCAAAAAATGAGGTGCGTCTGTTTTCATAAAACCAATTTAGTCATCGTCCGCAAAAGACTAAACACAGGTTACAGTTATCTTGGCTTTATCAGCCATTTCAACAATCACATCTTGCTCAACCGCCATCACACGTTCGGCTTCTATTGCCAAAACATTGGCTCCGCCTGCTATCAAAGTTTCAATGGTTTGAGGACCTACTCCAGGGCTATCGTATCGATAATCCTGATTTGTTCTACTTACTTTGATTACCACACAATTCCCTTTTGCCAGCTCGCAACCACGCTGAATAGCTTTATCCGTTCCTTCAAATGCTTCGACAGCAATCACCGATTTATTTTTTACAATTAGTGTTTGGCCAATTTCCATATCGGCTAATTGCCGAGCAATAGGCAACCCAAATTCAATATCTTCCAATTCCTTTTGGGAAGGTTTTCGTTTAGTCAGCACGCCCGCCAGCGGGTAAACTTCTGCAAGAAAATCTTTCTGACTCAGAACACGGATGCCTTCTTTTTCAAGCTCGTCAATCACTCCCAAAAGCAAAACTTTATCTTCATGGGTGAGAATATTTTTCAAGAACTGAATGAATTTTAAATCGGGCCATTGAAGTTTGTAAATTACGCTCTTATCAACTTTCCCTAAAATTAACAACTCTTCAACACCGTGCTTTTTAAGAGCGGCAAGAATTTTTCCGGGCTGACCTACACCAAACGAATAACATTCTTCTGAATAGGGAGAAAGGTCAGATTGAATTTCATCTGAAAATCCCACACTTATCAGTCGACTTCCATTCTGGCTGGCTTTTCGAGCAAAATAAATCGGAATTTCTCCAGACCCCGCAATCAATCCGATTTTTTTTGTAGGGTGAGATGGCATATTGAAAATGCAGGTGATAGTTGAGGGAGATGGTAAAAAAATCTTGCAGAGTAAGACTCTATTTTCAGAGATCGCCTTTAAACTGACTAAGAATATTCAAAGCAATTTCCAAAGAATAAAGCTCATTATCAATGGCCACTTTTCTAGGGCTACCATTTACAGCACAATCTAGAAAATGTTTGAGCTCTAATTTTAGCGGGTTATCTTTATGGACAAATATTCGTTCGACCAACGATTCTTGTTTGTACCTAAGAGAATCTTTGCTCAGTTGGTGCTCAGAGGAAGATTTTCTATGAACATAAATTTCCTGATCTGTGTAATCCAATACAACGAATGAATCTTTTTGGGTGACCGAAAGGGTCCTAATTTGGTTTTGCGAAGCCCGGCTGGCAATGATATTTGCAATACACCCATTTTCAAATTTGAGTTGCGCGTTGACAAGGTCGTCTTTTTCTGAAAAAACCGAAGCACCCAACACATGGGTTTTAACTACTTTTGAATGAATAAGATTTAAAATGATATCAATATCATGGATCATAATATCAAGAACAACACCGTCATCTTTAATCCGGTTCGTAAAAGGGCCCATCCGCTTACACTCTACAAAAATCGGTGATTCAACAATCTTATGCAGCTCCTGAACCGCTCCGTTGAAACGCTCCACATGACCAATATGCAAAGTCAGATTCTTTTCTTCAGCAATTTTAAAAAGTTCTCTGGCGTGATCAAGATCGTTGGCGCAAGGTTTTTCAAGCAAAACATGAATACCCGCCTTCAACAAATCTTTAGCAATTGGATAATGTAACCCTGTTGGAACTGCTACAACAGCGGCTTCAACTTTCCCATAAATATCCTGGTAGTTATCGAAACCCTGAGTCCCATAATTTTCCTCAATAACTTTTCGGCCCTTGGAATCAATATCGACGACAGCAGCAAGTTCCGCTTCTTGCAATTCTGAAAGAATACTCGCGTGATATTTCCCCATCCTTCCAACACCTATAACTCCAACATTAACCTTACTCACTACTTGGTCACCCCTCTCGTGGAGTTTTTAATAAAATCCAAAAGGTATTTAATTTCTGCGTGCATTTCAACTTCCGATTTAATTTTTTCAACGGACTGACTGGTATTCAGGTCTGGCTGAGCAAAAATTTTAAATGCCTTTTTTATTGCAGCCCTGACATCCGGTTTAAAATTTGCCCTTTTTAACCCTATCGCATTAATACTCAATAAACGTGCGGGAGTTCCTTCCACTGTAGAGAAAGGTAATACATCTTGATTAACCCCGGCCATCCCACCTACCATCGAATTCCTACCAATTCGAACAAATTGATGTATTCCTACGAGGCCTGAAATAAAAGCCTGGTCTTCAACAATCACATGACCGGATAACCCCGTTCCGTTTACAACAACAACCTGGTCACCTAGTTCACAGTCATGACCCAGATGAGAATATGCCATGAGCAGGCAGTTTTTTCCAATCCGGGTTACGCCATCCTTGAACATCGAGCGGTGAATAGTCGCATATTCACGTACCACGGTTCCATCTCCAATTTCCACAGATGATGTAACATCCTCAAAATTCATAATTTGAGGTTCGCCCCCGATGGAAGCACCCTGGAAAATTTTACAACTTTCCCCAACTATCGTATTGGCTTCTATTAATGAATGTGAACCAATTGTCGTTCCTTTACCTATTCTTACACGCGGACCAATAATAGTAAAAGGCCCAACCGAAACATCTTCTCCCAGTTCTGCGCCTGGGTCAATTATTGCACTAGAGTGAATGGTCAAGGTTAAGAAAGGAATTGAATTTCAAATTGGGTTAAGCACCTGATAGACAAATTAGAAACTTAAAATATTTAATGCCTTCAGGTCAATCTTTACCCATCATAGCCTGGATAGTGCATTCAGTCGCCAATGCCTCGCCAACAAATGCCTTAGCTTCAAATCGAAAAAGAGACTTGCGCTGTTTTATTTTTGTCAGTTCCAAACGCAATTGGTCTCCCGGCACAACTGGCTTGCGGAATTTTGCTCCATCAATCCCCGTAAAAAACACCGAGCCTTGCCCCTCCAATTTAAGAATCTTTAACCCAAGAATGCAAGCTGTCTGGGCAAGAGCCTCAATAATCAGAACACCCGGCATTACTGGAAAGTCCGGGAAATGCCCCTGGAAAAATGGTTCATCGGCGGTGACATTCTTTATCCCCACAATACGGGAATCAAAGTCACATTCGATAATTCGATCAACAAGAAGAAAAGGATACCGATGTGGAATGATCTTCTTAATTTCATTTATATCCATCATATAAACATACGCTTATAAAAATTCTTAATTGTTAACTTTTGCTTGATTAAGACTTGCATTGCCAAAATTTGCAAACTGAATGGAGCCTACTTATTACTTCGATCGTAGGCCTTAGTTGCTAAAGTTGTCAAGTCATTGCCCTTATCATGATATAGAACGACTTTTTGCTCCAAAATCATGGTGAATTTTTTTTCTTTACCTATTTTTTGAATAACCTTCATCATTTTGAGAAGAATTCTTTGCGTCATTTCCTTCTCAATTTTTCCGAACTCAGCATTTTGGTCTTGAACGTATCTTTCAAAAGCTACTTTTTCTTTGCGAAACTTATCTTCCTTTTTTTTCTTTAATTCAGGATCTAGCACGAAGCTCTGCTTGTTAAGATCTTCCAGCATTTTTTTAATTCTAGCTTCACGTGATTTTATTTTCTTTTTCTCTTTGGAAAAATCTTTTTTAAAAGATTCAAAGCCTCTCTTCCATTCCTTAGTATTGAGAACAGCTTTCTGAATATCTACAAAACCAACCCGCCCATCAGCAGCGAATGAGACCTCTGTTAAGGATCCGAAAAAAAACAGCCCCATTAAAAAAAGTGAAAAACAAACTCTGTACGCTTTAAAAAAAAATACCTGCATAATCCAAATCCTTAACTTGTGGTTTAAATTAAATTAGAATGCGTTGCCTGCTGAAAAATGAAACTCTCCTGTTTCCTCTCCTGTTTTGCGGTCCAGTTTAATGCCATAGGAAAATCCAAGTGGACCAAAAGGACTTATAAATCTAATTCCCGCCCCGACACTATTCCTCATTTCACCCAGATCAAATTCTTTTGCAGTTGAACTCAAATCGGCTCCAGATCCATATACGTTACCCCTGTCATAAAACACAAAACCTCGCAATGATTTTGTAAAGGGGTATTGTAATTCCATATTGAGAAGCAGGGCTTTATTTCCACCCACGGGGTCACCATCTGAATCTTTCGGCCCGATATCTTGAATAGTAAAACCTCTTAACGAAGTTGGGCCTCCCATAAAATATCTTTCGAAAGAAGGCAGTGTCTCCCCCCCATAACCTTCTGCAAAATTTATTCTCCCGTGCGCAGCGCCCACTAATTTCCCAACCAAAGGATGGTAATAGGTTATATCATAGGAGGATCGAGTGAATTTTGCCCCCCCCAACCCTGCAAAATCGAATGCTACCACATGCTTCCACCCCTGGGAAGGGTTTAAAAAATTGTCCCTACTATCATATATATAGAGAGGTGAAATTCGACTGGTTGTTCGGGTCTCATTTTTTAGAAACTCGGAAGTGTCCGCCACTGAAACACCTGTGACTTCAACATTCTCAAAACTATACCCCATACTTAGGGATTCAAATTCTGTTATATTTTTTCCTAATCGCAGCCCTCCTCCCGTTGACTGCGCGTCGAAACTCAAAAAATCCTCATCTCGATTGAAAGCATTGATTCCGGCCGAAATTTCAGAATCGAATAAACGGGGTTCTGTAAAGCCAAGATTAAAATCCGTCCTAATAGATGATAGCGAAGCAGTCAGGTTTACTCGATGTCCATTTCCGAATAAATTGTCCTGAGCAATGGATGTAGTAAAAATTAGATTCTCGACTGAGCTGAAACCCGCCCCCACTGTAAATGACCCTGTAGGTTTTTCGGTCACGGTGGTCAGAATATCTATCAGGTCTTGATCTTCTCCTCTTTGAGTATCAATTTTCACATCTTCAAAATAATTCAGATTATTAATTCTTTGCTTACTTCGTTTTAGCTTAGAACCATCAAAAACCTCACCTTCCTTTAATCTGAATTCACGCCGAATCACATTGTCCCTGGTTTTCAGGTTTCCCAACATATTGATTTTTCCTACATAAACTTTTTTACCCTTATCAATATCTATAGAGAGGTCAACCTTGAGGATTTGATCATCAATTTTTGTAATGGGATTAACATCTGCATATGCATACCCCTTTGCAGAATACAAATCTGTAACGGTTACGATATCCTCGCGAAGCTGCGATACGTTATAGATGTCTCCTTTTTTCGTACGAAGGCTTTTTATTATTTCATCGTGCGGAATCGTATCATCCCCTTTGACCACTAGAGATTTAATTCGGAACTGCGGCCCCTCCTCCACTGGGATGATAATATGTATTTCGCGAGCTTTTTTATTTACATCAATCCTGGGTTCTAAAACCTTAACTCTTAAATAACCATTGTCCTGATAAAAACCTTCAATTCTAAACAAGTCGAGCTTTAAAGTATCTTTCTGATACACCCCCGAGTCATCAAGAAAAGATAGCCAGTTTCCTGCCCTGGTTTCCATTTGCGCAATAAGCTTTTTGTCCTTAAAAGCCTTATTGCCAGAAAATCGAACTTTTTCTATTTTTACTTTTTTCCCCTCACGAATTCTTATCACAACATCAATAAGGTTGTTCTGATCCTTATTAGTTTCAATTCGTGTTTCCGCAAAAAAGAAGCCCTTCTCTTCATAAGCTTTTAGAATTTCTTTTTTGCTTTCCTTAATTAGATGTTCATTGAAAGTGGCACCTCGTCGCAAACCAATTTTTTCACGTATATCATTGGTCTCAAATTTTGAATTACCAATTATTTGCACATCGCCAATGGAAGGAATCTCCTCAACAAAAAACTGCACCTCAAGACCATCAGGACGACTATTGGTTTCCACCTGAATATCCTTGAATTGCCCTAAGCTGAAAATCTGCTCAATATCTTTACGGATTTGTAATTTGGAAAGGACTGTGCCCGGCTTGGACTTGACATAATAAAGGATGGTTGACTCATCAATCCGTTTATTTCCGGCAATGGTTAGAGACTGAATGATTTCCCCCTCCTGCGCCGACACAAACGAAGCCGACAACAGAAAAATCATCGCAAAAAAGGCGACAAAGAATTGGTGGGCAAATTTTGCCATTCTGCCAGAACTATCTGAAATTTTATGAGTTATAGTGATAAATTTGAATCCCGAGTTTTAGCCAAAAAAAAGTATCAAGCTTCATCGGCGTAACCCTCTGAAACTTAATACTTTATTTGCTTTTATTCATTGGCGCTTTTTTAAGCGTAAAAATTATTTATCATCCAACATTCACGGCGTCTGCTTTCTCTACAAACACCAAGCTGTCATCTTGCAGGCTCACTTCAATGAGCCCTCCATTTTTGAAACGACCTTTGAGCATTTCATCGGACAAAACATCTTCCAAATGTTTTTGAATTGCCCGTTTCAATGGTCGAGCACCAAAACTGGCATCAAACCCTTTCTCGGCAATCCACCGCTTGGCCCCAGGAGTAACATCCAAAGTAAGCCCCTGCTGAATTAGCTGTTCGTTCAATACCTGCAATTGAACGTCGAGAATTTCAACAATATTTTCCAACTCTAAAGGACGGAAAACAACGGTCTCACTCAATCGATTGAGGAACTCTGGGTTAAATGTCTTTTTCAGGTCCTGCTTCAATTCTTTTTGCATCTTATCGTAGTTCAATTCGTCATCGTCCTTATGGAACCCGAGACTAGTGCCCTTTTCAAGCATCCTTGAACTGATGTTAGACGTTAGAATGATTACAGTATTTTTGAAATCTATAACCCGGCCATAGCTGTCCGTCAAGCGTCCATCGTCCATGATCTGCAATAAGAGATGATAGATGTCTGGATTGGCTTTTTCGATTTCATCAAAAAGAACAACCGAGTAAGGCTTACGGCGCACTTTTTCTGTTAACTGACCGCCCTCCTCATAGCCAACATAGCCTGGAGGCGCACCCGTCAGACGAGACACATTAAATTTTTCCATGTATTCCGACATGTCCAACCGAATCAGAGAGTCTCTATTCCCAAACATGAACTCTGCCAACACGTTTGCCAATTCTGTTTTCCCAACACCTGTTGGCCCAAGAAAAAGAAATGTACCTATGGGTCGTTTCATATCTTTCAATCCAGACCGAGAACGGCGAATGGCTTTGGTGAGGACCTTAATAGCCTCTCCCTGACCCACAACTTTACCCGCCAGCTCTTCTTCCATGTTCATCAATCGAATACTTTCTTTTTCTTCAATTCGAGAGAGAGGAATTCCTGTCATGCTTGAAACAACATCGGCAATATCGTCTTCTGTTATTGAAGGCTCGCTAGTATCTCGCTCCTTATCCCATTCCTCTTTTACGGATTCCAGCTTTTCAATGAGCGCTTCTTCTTTGTCACGCAACTCGACTGCTTTTTCAAATTCCTGATTTTCAATGCAGACTTTCTTATCGCGAACAACCAGATCCATCTCTTTTTGAATTTTCTTCATATCAGGAGATTGAGTTATCTCACGCAGACGAACCCTTGAACCGGCTTCATCGATAACGTCTATAGCCTTGTCCGGCAGAAATCGATCAGTAATATAACGCTCTGCAAACCGAACCGCGGTTACAATCGCCTCATCAGAAATTTTGGCTCTATGATGAAGCTCATAAGGCACTTTCAATCCTTTTATGATCTCAATGGTTTCTTCAACCGTTGGCGGATTCACTACGATGGGCTGAAAACGTCTTTCAAGCGCGCCATTTTTTTCAATGTATTTTCGATATTCTTCCAAGGTGGTCGCACCAATGCACTGAATTTCACCGCGAGAAAGTGCGGGCTTCAACATATTGGATGCATCGACAGAACCTTCTGCAGCACCTGCACCAACCAAAGTGTGCAACTCATCCACAAAAAGAATGACGCTTTCATTCGCCATAATTTCTTTCATGATGCCTTTTAGGCGCGCTTCAAATTGCCCTCGGTATTTCGTACCGGCAATTAACGAACCCAAGTCAAGCGACACCACTCTTTTATCAAATAGAGTATCAGGAACTTCACGCTCAACAATCAGTTGCGCCAAACCTTCAACGATGGCAGTTTTACCTACACCTGGCTCACCAATCAGAACCGGATTGTTTTTAGTACGGCGGCTCAATATCTGAATCACCCGCTCAATTTCCTTAGCCCGCCCAATGATAGGGTCAAGCTTACCGTCCAACGCCATCTTGGTCAGGTCGCGGCTGAATTCATCCAATGTCGGGGTTTTACCCACTTCTCGATTTGCTTCGGTGGGTTCTTTAAACATCTCCACAATTTTCTCGCGGACATCATCAAAGAACATTCCAAAACTATTCAGAACTCGACAAGCAACGCCCTCTTTTTCTTTCAAAAGACCTAAAAGCAAATGCTCCGTACCAATGTAGTTATGGTTAAGGGAACGCGCTTCTTCAACCGCGAACTCCAAAACTTTTTTGGCTCGGGAGGTAAAGGGAATATCCCCAATAATTAGCGAATTAGAACTTCGAGGCAAACTCTTCTCCAACTCTTTTTTGAGCTGGGTCAAATCAACTCCGCTTTTTTGCACAATGGCAACAGCTATGCCACCACCATCTTTGATAACACCTTGTAAAATGTGCTCTGTTCCTAAATATTCGTGGCGGTAAAGTTCTGCTTCCTCGCGAGCGAGGATGATTACTCTACGCGCTCTCTCCGTGAATCGCTTAAACATGATTCAACATTCCTTAAAAAGCGGATTTATAAAGTGAAAGAGGCCCACATATTGTTTCAATGTGGAGCAACATCCCTGTTTTAAATTCTGGTTTATACCAATAATATTTTAGCAAATGATATCAATTATAGAAAGGTTTAATTTAGAACCTGGACGCAGCACATAAACCACCGATAACAAAGGGCTTATTCCAGCCCAAACGGCCTTATCGAACTCAATAATTTGGCCTTTAACACCCAGTTTATCGGCAATTTTTACTATTTACTAAAGACAAACCAGAATTAGCCCTCGGAAGGCAAAAATATAGGCTAATCAGCTATATCCTGCATCTTTATGGAAACAAATAACGGCGGCGGTGGTACTGGGCGGAAAAAATTCATTGGCATCCGTCAATGTCACCCCTAAATCTTCGGCTCCTAGGGCATTCCAAATAATGTGATTGCCTTTCAGGTTTGTCAAGGCGGGATAACCAGGACTGTACCTTTGCCCCCGATTTTCTTTTTTATAGCCTGCTCTGGTTCGTATCAACTGATGGATATATTCCGCCATATCCTCGGCGACCCTGTCGCTCAACCCCTGCAAATACAACGCTGATTCACTCTCATTTTGTTCTTTAAATAATTTGATTCCCGCCTCAACTCCATCGCCGGCCGTAGTGATTTGAAGACCGATAGCATCCAGCTGCCCTGATTCCACCGAATGAAAATACTGCCCCACAGAAAACTTGTCTTTCCGACCCTTTCCAATACACAAATCAAAATTCAATCGGCCCAACTCTTTATCCCTTTTTTCCGATTCATAAAATATCACTTCATCCCCTTCAGCCTGAGCGGGGAAAAGTCCGAATCGCGCTTTCGGGATGATCCAATTATTTTGTTCGGCTTTTTCAATCCATTCTTTTTCCAACCTTTGTAACTGGTCAATGGTGACACCCTTTTGAATCCAACTCGATTTTTTCCCAAACTTCCAGTTCAAGGAATAGAGGCTCTTCCTATCCAAAGATAATTTATGCAATTTAAATTCGACCCGTTGAATTCCATAACCTTCGGCAGGCACTTCATGATGGCGAAAACTTACTTTTCTTCTAGGCAAAGTTTCCAACAGCTTGTCCTTCTCTTCCTGAATGCCTTTTGCCTTCTTATATTGGATGAGCAATGCCTCTTGATTTTCTTTTAACAACACGGGTCGCCTTTCTTTATCCATCAAAAGTCCCATCGTGTTGACCCCATCCATACCGCTGTCGCAATAAAAAATATTATCGAGAATGGCGGCAGTGTCATCGCCCCCCTGCATGGCAACGTAACCCGCATGTCTTAGGTTTACGGGAGCGCCACCTATAAGAACGGGAATCGAAAATTTTCCTTCCGTCAACATACGCGCCACAGTGATCATATGGTTGGAGGTTTGCACTAATAGCGCACTCATCCCAATGGCATCTGCTTTTTCGGCGCGAGCCGTTTCGATAAACTTTTCTAAAGGCACCTGAACCCCCAGATCGACCACTCGATACCCATAGTTTTCAAGAAGTGTTTTAGCGAGGTCCTTACCAATACTGTGCACATCCTGATAAACAGTACCTATCACCACCACACCCTTATAGTCGATAGCCGCTCCAGGCTCCACGCCGCTTTGAAAACGCATGAAGCTTTCAAGAAACTGCATAACATGGCGCATTACATCCGCACTTTTCAATAAATGCGGAAGACTCACTTCACCTCGACCAAACGCATCACCTAATTCACGCATTGCCTTCATCAAATGCCCGCTTATAAACTTCAACGGCTCGTGTTCTTCTATAGCCTTTGCAACATCAACAACGATTTTGTCTTTATAGGGGAATTCTCCGCCCTCTTTTTCTATGACGCCATCCTGTTTTTGTTTGAACCCATCTTTGATTTTCTGACAGATACCTTCTTCTAACGATAGATCTTCATAGTCAATTTTTTTTGCCTGTACTCCGGTTTTTTTCGTCTGCGCGATTTGCTCCAGCTCTTCAAAGGCGGTCATGTCGCGATCAAGAATTACTTTTCGCGCCAACTCCACATCACTTTCTGTCAGACTTTCTGTAGGAACATAATGATTCGGATTCAATATCGCGCAATCCAGCCCCGCCTTTCTTGCCTCATCAAGAAACACGCTGGTCAAAACCTTCCGCATATAGGGTTTCGAAGCCAAACCATTGGTCAGATTACCAACTCCGATACTCGTTTTTAAATCCGGGTGAATTGCTTTTATTCGCGGCAAACATTTTAAAGTTTCAGCACAAAAGTTCAGTCCCTCTATCGACTCCGAACCAATAGGATAAGCGTTGACGTCCATAAGAATCTGATCGGGCGTAACATTGTGTTTTTCTTTGGCCTGCTTAACAATCTCTGCGGCTAGCTCATACTTTTCATCAGCAGTTTGCCCCGGCCCTTCGGGGCCGTTAACCAGAGCCACATAAACAGGATGATGTTGACGGGTTAACGACAAAACAGCGTCGAGCTTGCTCACTCCCTTTTCATATTCTTCAAGACTGATGGAGTTGATGATAGGCCTTCCGGGGTAAGATTCAATGGCTGTCTGCAAAGCTTCCACCGAAAACGAATCAATACACATGACGCCCTTAAAATCACTGGTCAATTCATAAATCGCTTGCGGTAAAACCTTTTCTGTTTCGACAATATTACTGTCCATACAAACATCGATAATGTCGATACCGAGATCTTTGACCTGCTCTTCAACAACCTCTTCTAAAACCGCCATCTGAATTGCATCGTCACGCTCAACGGCTTCTCTCACTTTTTTGCTGCCACGAACATTTAGCCTCTCACCAATACGTATCAAAGCCTCTGAGCTGTCTATCGGCTTGGCCTCTTGCGGACCAGAAACATAAACCATTTTCTCTATTTTTTTCGGAGAAGGAACAAGGTCTTTAACGCGATTGGAAAGCGCGCGGATATGATCGGGCGTAGTACCACAACACCCGCCAACAATAGATACTCCATAATCTTTAACGAAACGTTCAACATAGTCTGCCATAGCTTCCGGTTCCAGCTTGTAACAAGTCTTACCATCTTCCGAAACAGGTTGGCCCGCATTAGGAACAATCGAAATGGGTAAGCTACAAACACGACTTAGCTTTTCTACAGTCTTCTCCATCAATTCAGGGCCGGTATTGCAATTAATTCCAAAAGCTGAAATACCCATACCTTCGACTGCTACCAACGCTGCATGGATATCGGTGTTGAATATTTGCATCTTTGAAAAGCCATCCACCGTCACCTGAGCAATGATGGGCAGTTTTTTTCCAGCATCAGCAAACGCTTTGTTGGCGCCAATAAGAGAGGCCTTTAACTCCAGAATATCCTGTTGTGTTTCGAAAAGAAGAACATCGGCCCCACCTTCAATCATTCCCCTAACCTGTAAAAAATTGTTATCAACAATTTGCTCCCAAGTAGCTTTATTGAGGTCAGCCTCGGTTTTTGAAAGAACGTAATTGGAAGGACCAATAGACCCAGCTACAAATAGCGGGCGGCCATCGTATTCCGGCTCACTTTTATATTTTTCAATTGCGTTTTTGGCAATTCGGCAACCTTCTACATTCAAATGATGAGTGATGGCTGAGTAATCAGATTTTTGCAAATCCAATTCTGCCGGAATAGCTTTGATGTCGGTCAGATCGATTTGAGTGAAATCAAATTCTTTCAGACGCAAAGGCGATGCACCGAAAGTATCTGTTTCGATCAGGTTGGCACCTGCACGTAAATATTTTAAATGGATTCCTTCCAAGTCATCGGGACGAGAAAAAACCAATAAATCGGTCAGCATCTTGAAAGCCGGGCCACCGAATGCAGCATCATCCAATTCCAGATTCTGCACCATAGTGCCCATCGCACCATCGAGAACGAGAACCTGCTTTCCTAAAACATCCTCAAATTTCATATTCAACTCATTTTGTGATTTAAAAAGGACAAACGAAGGGAAACAACCTACTTTAAGCCAAATTACTAGGAAATCAACAGGTTTTCAATGACATTATTCATACTATAAAAAGGTAACTGCTGATCAAATCTAACGTCAAAGACCAGCAGACCCAAATTTCAACACCCATGTAGCTTTCAAACGGGTGCGTCTTTCAATCCCCTCTACTTTGGATTCTATTTACGAGACAGATTGAGCAAGCTTGAAATCCGTTTCACAGGTTTTGATATGCAAATCCCGTTGCGGGAAAGGGATACACACATCCGCATCTCTAAATTCCTGATCAATGGCATATCTTAAATCAGAAAGAATTCCATCTGTGGTCCAAAGTTCGTTTACCCAAAATCGCAACTCAAAATCCAATGAAGAATTTCCGAAATCCATAAAATATACTTTGGAGATGGGTTCTTGAAGAATTTGTTTGTGCCCGCTTGCAACTTTTAATAATAATTCCGTAACCATTTTCACATCGGAACCATAGGCAACACCCACTTTAAGGGTTCGACGAATTTTTTCGCCTGAAAAACTATCATTCACTACCTGTTCTGCGATGAATTGTGAATTGGGCACGATGATGGCTACATCATCCCGAGTTTCTATGACGGTTGATCGGACCCGGATATCGAGCACCCGCCCTGACACTCCTCCGACATCAACAATGTCGCCTTTTTTAATGGGGCGCTCCAGCAGAATAATAATTCCCGAGACAAAGTTTTGCGCTATGTTTTGCAAACCAAAACCAATACCCACCATTAAAACGGCACCCAAGGCAGCCAAGGAAGAAAGGCTAATACCAATCGTGTCCAATGCTACAAACGCACCCAGGGTAATTATTAAATATCTAGAAAATCTTTCTATAGACCCCTTAACGCCCGGATCAATGGACTTGTTCTTTAGAGCGTTATGCACCCCGCGTTCAATGACCTTGGAAATAATTACAAACGCCGCAAGAATCATTAACACTACAAAAAGAGAGGCTAAAGAAATTTGGGAATTACCCAATTGAAATAAGGGAGTACTTAGGAGACTCCATATATATTTAATTTGATCTAAGAGGATTTCCATTTTACTTGCTCCTGAAGAGTCGGTGGATTAAGAGGGGGGCGTTAAAAACTAGATCCATTTTTTTATTTTAAAAAACCAAAACTGAATGGCGGCAATTCCTAAAAGCCCAAGGCAAACAATCAAAAAGGCGGTCTTATTTTCAGCACCCGGAATTCCACCCACATTGATACCCAGTAGTCCCGTTAAAAAACTAAGGGGAAGAAAAACTACCGAAACGATGGATATGACATACATTCTTTTTTCCATATTTTCGGACAAGCGGCTCATTAATTCTTCCTGAGCAACAGAGGCACGCTCTCTTGCCGAGTCCAGATCTTCGATGTAACGCATCATGCGGTCAGATATTTCTCTCAATCGCATTCGATCAACATCCTCCAACCATTTGACACGTTCATTATAGAGTTTGGAAAGAGCTTCCCGTTGTGGCCCCAGGTACCTTCTCAATCCAATAGCCTGGCGGCGGGAACTAGCTATGACAGGTCTTAGTTGATGACTTTGCATAGTGAGCACCTGCTCATGCAAGTTATCCACATCATCGTCAATCTGGTCAATAACGTCCGCCATGCGATCCACTAACCGTTCACTAAGGTCGACCAGAAATTCACCGGGAGTTTTGGGCCCTTGTCCCTTTTCCAGGGAGTTTCTCAAATCGTTCATGGAAAGCAGTTTTCTATTTCGAGTGGATATGATCCTGTTTTTATCAATCCATAATCGAACGGCAACCATATCTTCCGGGTCGGATTGAGGTAACAAATTGACACCCCTTAACGTTAATAGTAAGCCTTCATTGTAAAGAGTGCTTCTTGGACGAGTTTCAGACTCCAGGAGAGTTCGCCTGGGAATTTCATCGATACCCGCTTCCTCAGTGATCCATTTTTTGGCTTCTGGTGACGTGTAGTCAAGATGCACCCAAAGAACCCCTTTGTCAGGAGCCCAGTTTCGAATTTCCTCCCATCCGATTTTTTCACCCTTTCCTTTCCCATCAAGTATATAGGCTGCAATCAAACCGGTGTCATTCGACATAAACATCTCCTTTACGATTTGTAAAATTCCAAAAAACTATGAGCCTCTCTCGTTGTCCTGGCTATGAAATATTTTGAATAACTAAGGGATACTTTTTCCTAATAGCACATCGTGTCCACGAAAAGTATATCTCAAAATATACAGAACGTTTAACTGGATTCGCATCGACCTGCCCTAATTTATTGGGCAATCCGGGTAATGTACTACAAAGAAGTTGAGGTAGGTAAAGAAGAACTAAAGGTTTATCATCAATCGGAGTCCCATCGAAGCGGCGTTACTCGCGCCTTTAAGCTGAGCGGGGTTAAATAGATATTGGAAATCAGGTTGTATAAAAATACCAGATCCAGCATCAAACCTATACGTCAGTTCTATTAACACTTCTGCCTCTTCAATTGAATGGAATGCTGGAGTTTGTTTTTATTTTTTTAATAATGCCATCTTTAAATCTTCTGAAATAGGAATAGGCCCTATCCATTGTTCGAGCAAGGCAAGCATTAGACTCGAGCCGGGATCTGAAAACTTTTTATCATCATTAATATAAAAATTAGTAGATTGCCGTGGAAGGAAGGTAAAGGTTAACGTATCGCCCTGCTCCAATTTAAATATTCGTTTTTTGAATCGACGGTATAATTTATCAGAAATTTCGGGCTGGATTGCCTCCTTCCATGCATCTGGCACCTGATCTGGAAGTTCCGAAATTAAAATTTTAATCCGTATTGCGACAGGGCGCTTAAGCTCTAATATCGAGTGCAGATTTTCACCTGATTTATCCATATAAATTGCGCACTGATACACATCCATAAAATATCGAATGCGCACACCATGTGAATAAAGCTGCCAATCAATTTCTTCAATTCTTATACTTGAAGGAGGTTCTTCCTGAGCCGAAGTATTCGCGGCTACACACATAAACCCAAAAATTATAATGCCAATCAAAAGCCTATAATTACTTCGCATGATTATTTAATTCACATCATTTATAGTGATTACCAGGTTATCTTGGCAGTTTAACATTTTACCCAATTAAACCTTCAGTGAAATCGAATCCACATTTTTATATCTTACAAATTTTTGCCTTTTTGGGTTTTATAATCTATCCCCAAAACGGGTTGGCAGAAAATAAACTCGGATCTTTAAAACTTCAATTTCCTACAGATATAAAGGTAAGCCTGTTTGCAAAAAATGTTTCGCGTGCAAGGCATATGACCTTTGACGATCAGGGAATTCTATTCCTCAGCCAGGCAAAAGAAGGAAAAGTTGTCGCTCTGCCTGATAAAGACAAAAATGGAGAAGCGGACCAAATTATCTCTATTTTAAATGATCGGGACATTCCTCATGGCCTCGCCTTTGCTCAGCTTGAGGATGGTTATTACCTCTATATTGCCGAGGAAACACAGGTCGTCCGGCTAAAACGCATTCAAAAACCTTTTACTTACGAAAAGCCGGAAATAATTGTTAACGGGATTCCCGGCGGCGGACATTTTACTCGGACGATAAAAATTAAAAACAATATGCTTTATCTGTCTGTGGGTTCTTCATGCAATGTTTGCATTGAAAAAAACAAACTACGTGCAGCAATTTCACGATTCAACCTAAACGGCTCGGGCGGCGAAATTTTCGCAGAAGGATTACGTAACTCGGTGGGAATTGAATTCTCTCCTTACACTGGAGAATTATGGGGCGTCAACAACGGACGCGATAGGTTAGGAGACGACCACCCCGAAGAAGAACTCAATATCATCAAACAAGGGAAACATTACGGCTGGCCCTATTGCTATGAATCGCGCTTCTTCGATAAGGATTTCGGCAAAAGTTTCGATTGCTCCAAAACAGAACCTCCCGCTTATACGTTCACCGCACATATGGCCCCATTGGGACTCGCCTTCTATCAGAAAGGAAGCCTTCCCGAACGCTACAACCACAGTGTGTTCATTGCCTTTCACGGCTCATGGAACCGCTCCGTCCCCGCAGGTTACAAAGTGGTCAGGCTACAACTAGACGCAAAAGGAAACATTATTTCTCACGAAGATTTTATAACAGGTTGGCTAAAAAAAAGCGGCGCCCCCGATGGACGCCCCGTGGATATTGAACAATCTCCTGAAGGCGATCTATATCTTTCAGACGACTACCTGGGAGCGGTTTATAAAATTAGTGGAAATTAAATTTTATTTATTCAACAACATCCCGCAGATTCAGAGCTCTGGTCTTTGTTTGTTGGGCAAGAAGCATCATTAAAAAATTCTACATCCTCCATCGTCATATAGGTTTCCCAAGCGATACCACTTGGGTCTTCAACCCAGGTTTTATCAGATTTCGCGTAACAACAAGTTGTTTCGCCTACCCCAAAGGTTTGCATATCCGCATTTTTTAATTGCTCACGCATACCTTCAAGCTCACCTTTATCTTCAACCTGAATACCAAAATGGTCCAAACCGGGCTTTCCCCCATGTGTCGAGATAGCAAAATTGACTTTGGGATCTTCCAACATCCATTTGGCGTAATCTTCTTTTATTTTGGCGGGCTTGCTAGCAAATAACTGGGAGTAGAAATTTATAGATTTTTGTAGGTCATCAATAAATACATGAATGTGCATTCTTTTCATGTTTAATTCTCCTGATAAATTTATTTTTTTATTATTTTTCTTCTACAGTACAAGCAACAGAAGCTTCACAATTTTCAGTGTTGCCTTCACAACAGTTTTCAGTCAAATAAGACATCAGCTCATTCATTGAAGAATAGTTGGCTGAATAAAATAGAGTGCGACTTTCCCTCCGACAATCGATCAGCCCCGCATGCTTTAATTGACCCAAATGAAAAGACAAAGTTGAATGAGGAATTTTCAGTTTTTCCCCGATTTTCCCTGCGGGAATCCCCTCCGGCCCCTTCTGCACCAGCAACCTGAATATTTCCAACCGGTGTTCCTGCGCCAAACCAGACAAAGCTAATACCGCTGCATTTATTTTCATATTTCTAGAAATATAGAAATATTGGAGAAAAGTCAAGTTTTTTGTTTGACCCTTCTTTATTTATTTTTTAGGTAGTTGCTTTTTCGGGCTTTGGGGATTTTATTCCAAACACTCGTTCCATAAAACCAGGCCGGTCTTTGGCACAACGAAACCCTATATCTTTCTTATGCCCCAAAGGGCTGAGGTGTTCGCGGTAGGAAGCTCTGGACTTTAAGGCCACCACTTTTCGGAAGTTCTTTTTATTAAAATGCCCCACGCCCATATAAGACATGCCTCGCAAGACATAATGCTTTTTTTCAAAAGCTGCCGACTGAAAATTACTGTCTGGGTAGGGTTGATAATAATCCCAAACCCATTCCCAAACATTGCCGATCATGTCATGTGCGCCATAGACACTTTTGCCCTTGGGAAAACTACCAACAGGTTTTGGGCCCTGACCGGTTTTATTTCTTGGCGAAGTTGCAAGGTTGGCGTTTCCTGGAATAAAATCGTCTCCCCAGGGATAGATAAACCCGGCACGGCCACGCGCTGCCTTTTCCCATTCAATTTCATTAGGCAGACGTTTGCCAGCCCATTTGGCATAGGCTGCTGCATCGAAAAAACTAACATGAGTCACTGGAAAGTTGCCCTGATCTTCAGGGAATTTTTGGCCTTTCCAATTCCGAGGCGGTTTACGATCTGTCGCCTGACAAAAAATATAGTATTGTAAGTTCGTAACCTCGTAGCGGTCGATATAAAATCCGGGAATGTCTGTTCGCCTTTCAGGAGACTCATCGGCATACCAGGGTTTGTCTAGCCCCAATGAAAGCGCGTGATTTTCCAGGTCCTCTTCATTGGTTCCAATGATAAACTCACCTGACGGGACGTAAACCATTCCCTCAGGAACATTTTCAAAACACCCCGCCAGGATCAATGGCGAAAGTATTAGAACTATAAAAACTCTTAAAATATTTTTTAATTTTATAAACATGGAATCTGAAAATCTAACAACAGTCCTTTTAAGTGACATAGACCGAGAAAACAGGTTGACCAATTTCTCTTTGGACGATTGCCCGGAAAAGCTATTGGACTCTGTAAAAGAAGTTGGCATACGACATCCTATTAGTATTTGCTCTGATATTAAACCCTATAAAATAATCAGCGGACATAAACGGGTTAGCGCAGCTATCAAAGCAGGACTTACCAGCATCCCTGCATTTTTAGTAGCGACCATGAATGATGCGCTGGTGCTAAATCTGAAAGAAAATTTTGCATTAAGACATTATAGCGATATCGAGAAAGGATGCGCCCTCAATAAACTTGTTGCAGAAGGAATTCACGAAGACACCATCATTGATCTTTACATGCCCCTTCTCGAATTGGAACGAAGCAAAAAGATTTTCCACAATCTATTATTGGTCGAAAAAATAAGCTCTGGATTACAAAAACTATTACACCAATCAAACATTCCTCTAAAAACTTTTCAGGCTCTATTCGCGTGGAATAATGATGACCAAAAGGCCGTTGAAGAGTTCTTTGCCGCCACGCGGCCCGGAGCCAACAAATGGCGCGACCTGCTTGAACTGGTCGAAGAAATTGCTCGACGAGATAGCATTTCTCCCGCAGAAGTCTTGCTAAATGAGGCTACCCACAAAAGCTTACAAGATAAAGATCTTTCTCGTCCCCAAAAATTCGATCGGGTTCATCAATCGCTGCAGCAAAAAAGATATCCGGTTTTATCGGATTTAAAAAAGCAGGTAGCACGCGCACTCGATGAAATGAAACTAGATGACAAAACCCGATTCAAATATCACGAAGCTTTTGAAAGCGATGAGATGAAATTGGAATTAAAATTTCGCGATGAAAGAGAACTCTCACAACAAGTAGAAAAAATTTTCCAAGCCCTGCAATCCGGCTCCATCGAGAAACTCATTAAAGTAATAAAAGCCGTCTAGCGACGGATCCTCGATCAAAGCTCCTACCTTTTTAATAAGTCTCATCTAGAAGCTTGAGCATATCTGTATCGCAATAAGAGAATAGACCCATAGGGTTCAGCGTCACGCTGGCCGCTAGAAGTAGCGTTTGCGCGGTGTAATGACTTTTTTAAATTCATCTGGCCCTGTCATATATTTTTTATAAAGAGTCTCCAGATGGGCGCGGGATTTTGCAAGTTCTTTCAACATTTTTTGTTCGGACAAAAACCTTTGGGTGATGATGCAGTGGGTGATCGCTTTGGTCCCGGACAACCTCTCATGGTAAGCATCGCTGAGTCGTTCGTGGGCTTTGATATGTTCCGGATTAAAATAAACCACCTCACGTAGCACATCAATTTCTTCTCCCGGTTGGCCGTTGTATCTCACATCCATACTTATCTGAAATAAATTTTCTGCCAGAGCATCA